>CACBGD010000001.1 GCA_902538705.1 uncultured SAR86 cluster bacterium
TCACCTAGTTGTTGAATATAAATCTAAAATATTTTAGGAAAAAATACAGGTGTTTTCTTAACATATTTTTGATAATCAGAACTTTTTCCCCATTTTACATTGGCTCTTGCCTCAAGCATTCTGACACCACTTACAAAATAGATAAGAACAAAAGAGAAAATCGGCGATATTAATGTCCAATATTGAACTCCTTGAAGGTATGGTAGAGACATGATTGCTATCCCAGCCCATAGAACAACTTCGCCAAAGTAGTTTGGGTGCCTAGAAGCAGACCAAAGCCCTGTTGTAATAAACTTATTTGCATTCTCTGGAATTGCTCTAAATTTTGTTTTTTGATTATCTGCAATAACTTCAATAGAAAAGCCAGCAATAAAAATAAATAGTCCTAAATAAAATATTGGCTCAACTGCAAGCACTCCATTTGAGACTGCAGTTACGGCACATAATGAGCAAATCACTACCCACAATGCAGATAAATTAAATGTCATAAAAAATTGTGTTGGGCTTTTCTTTATTGTTCTAAATCTTTTATCTTCCCCTGCATCTAAGACTCTTTTAAGTAGAAAACTTCCAAGCCTTATAGTCCAAATTAAAACTGCAATAGAGATAAATAAGCTTAATGAGAATGTTGCTCCATATGTCTGATAGTAAACAAAAACAGATCCAAATGCGTAGCAAATAGATCCAGTTAAGTCATAAAACTTTTCAGTTTTAAAAATTAACGCCGGTAAAAAGGCAATCCAATGAATTATTAAAATATACCAAGCTGTTTGAATAACTAGGTCTGAACCTGAAATCCCAGCAAAGGCGACTGTTGCTAAAATTACGACAAATGAAATAATTAAATTAATAATCATATTTTTTGGCTCTTCTACAAAGAATTTGTTCATTTAATGACTCCCAATTAAAATGAGTAGATATATTGTAAACCATGAAGATACCAACAAATCAATTTAGAACAGGAACTAAAATACTTCTCGATGGGGCGCCATGCTCAATACTAAGTCATGAGTTTCATAAGCCTGGAAAAGGTCAAGCAGTTGTAAGAATTAAATATAGGAATTTATTATCAGGAAATGTCATTGAAAAAACTTTTAAATCTAATGAAAGTGTTGAGCTTGCTGATGTTACAGTGAAAGAAATGGCATTTTTGTATAAGGATGATACAAAATGGTACTTTATGGATAACAGTACATATGAACAAATTGAGCTAGATGAAAAGGTTATGGTCGATGCAAAAAAATGGCTTATTGGCGAGGAACTTTGTGAAATAGTGCTTTGGAATGACTCAGCTATAGCAATTAATGTTCCAAAAATTGTGAGTTTAAAGATTGAAACATCTGAGCCTGGCGTAAAAGGAGATACTGTGTCTGGAGCTCAAAAGCCCGCGGTTCTTGAAACAGGAGTTTCAATTCAAGTACCTCTTTTTGTTGAGGAAGGTGAAGTTGTAAAGGTGGATACTCGTTCATCAGAATATTTAGGAAGAGCTAATGATAGCTGATGAAATAAAGAATAAGATTCTTAGCTACATTGAGAAGCACTTCTCTGAAGAAGAGGTTTCAATAGCTTCTTCAAAGTTCCTTATTGAGATACCCGATAGTCCTGAGAAAGGTGATCTTACATGCAATATTGCTTTGATATTGGGAAATATTAATAAAAATAATCCTAAAGAAATCGCTCTTGAGATTGGAAATATTTTGAAGGAGCTTAATTTAGTAAGCTCTATTGAGATTGCTGGTCCTGGATTCATTAACATCTTTCTCAACCATTCTGGGACTCTAAAAATAATTAAAGATATCCTTGATAAAAATACCATCAGAGAGGAAGAGGATTCAAAGAAAATTCAAGTCGAATTTGTCTCAGCAAATCCAACTGGTCCACTTCACGTTGGTCACGGAAGAGGAGCTATTTACGGTGATGTAATTTCAAGACTACTTGAAAAGAAAGGCCACGAAGTTCAAAAGGAGTACTATGTCAATGATGCGGGAAGGCAAATAGATATTCTTACGGCTAGTGTATATTTAAGAGCCATTAATATAGAAGATAATATTTTTCCTAAAAGTGCTTACAGAGGAAAATATATAAAGGAAATCGCAAAGAATGCTAACTTACAGGAAGCTGTAAATATCGATGATCTTTTTAAAGGTCTTCCCGAGAGCGATGAAGAGAAAATAGATAAAATTATCTCACATCTCAAATCTGCTAGTGAGAAAGACTGGCAATCAGTTAAAAAAGTGTCACTAGAGAATGTTCTTTCGACAATAGAAAAAGACCTTGAAAATTTTGGTGTAACTTTTGATAACTGGTTCTTAGAATCCTCTTTACTCGGTGCTGATTCAAAAATTGATGCTGCTGTCCAACAGCTAAGTACAAATAATCTAATAGATAATCGAGATGGAAATATCTGGTTTAAGTCTTCTGATTTTGGCGATGATAAGGATAGAGTTTTGATAAGAGCTGATGGAAGACAAACCTACTTCGCTTCTGATGTTGCTTATCATAAAGATAAATTAGACAGAGGTTTTGATGAAATCATAAATATTTGGGGCTCCGATCATCATGGATACATTAAGAGGGTTGAAGCATCTCTGGAAGGCCTAGGCTATGACAAAAATAAACTTTCTGTGAAGCTTGTACAATTTGCAAATCTAATTAAGAGCGGCTCGCCAGTTAAGATGTCTACAAGGAGTGGAGAATTTTACTCTCTCGAGGACTTGTTAAGTGATGTTGGCTCTGATGTTGCCAGATTTTATTATCTTTCAAAACAAACTGATCAGCATTTGGATTTCGACCTAGACTTAGCAGTCTCAAGCAAAAAAGAAAATATGTATTATTACATTCAATACGCACACGCTAGAATATGCTCTCTTGAAAAAAAAGCTGGCTTAAAAGATTTTCTAGCAGAAGATATTTCTGAAGATCATGTAAATACTTGCTCAAATCTAATTCATGAAATCTCAAAATATCCAAATGTACTTGAAAAAACCTGTAACAACCTGTCACCACATTTATTAATTTTTTATTTAAGAGATTTAGCTTCAATTTTTCATAATTTTTACAATGATAATAAGATATTAGACAAGTCAGAATCTGAAAAATTAACTATTCTTGCGGTTACTCATGCCATAAAGGAAGTAATAGCGGATAGCCTTAATCTATTGGGTGTTAAAGCATTAGAAGAAATGTAAATGAAAGATTTCGCTCAACAAAAAAAAGGTATAAAAAAAAATAAAAGTGTTTCAAATATAACTACTGGCAAATCGCCGGTTCCTATAAAGTTGGTCTTAGCTTTAATGGTTTTTCCAGTCATATTCCTTGTGGGTTCTGGACTATTCTTTAATACAGATTCTGAAATTTACACAGTAGAAAAAACAGAAAATGATATTACTTTTACATTTGAGCAAGATCTCAAAAATGAAAATATACACCTTGAATTAGAGAAGATTTATGAAGAGGCAACCTGCGAGTCCTATCTTCAAATTGAAACTTATGGTAAAAAAATGTTTGCTGAAGAAACCATAGATAAGATGAGAGAATTGGATTTTGAGCCCTATTTAGAAGAGGTAACATCAAAAAACTATGACGGAATACTTTTCAGAGTAATGATCGGACCCATGCAGAGCATATCTGATACAAATAATGCAAGAGAAACTCTTATAAGAGCTGATTTCCTTCCTCTTCTAAGAACAAGGTGTACCAAAATATGACAAAGCCTTTTTCAGACTTCAAAGAAGATCTAAGATTGTTTTGTAGTGAAAATAAAGTCGACAATGACAAAATATCTATCGTTGGTGTTTCCAAGAAAAAGAGTTTAGAAGATATTTTGGGCCTGTATAGGCTTGGTCTTAGAGATTTTGGTGAGAATTATGCTCAAGAACTTAATGAGAAATCTTTGGCTCTTGATTTAGAAAAAATAAGGTGGCATTTTATGGGTCCAATACAAACTAATAAGATTGGTTTAATTGTCAAAAATTCTTATCTTGTTCATTCGGTTGATAGAGAAAAAGTAGTTAAAAAAATGGATCTTGAGTCAAAAAAGATTAACAAAATACAAAAAGTTTTGGTTCAAGTAAATATTAGTGGAGAAGCCTCTAAGTCTGGAATCTTTCCAGGCGATGCTGAAGAGTTTTTGCACTTTGTTGATAGCTTCGATAACTTAGGGCTTGCTGGATTGATGTTTATGCCAAATATAAACCAAGATAAAGTTTTACATATCAAAGAAATAAAAGATTCTGTTGCTTTATTTAAAGATATGAAATCAAAAAGAAGAAATATACAAGTTCTGTCTTTAGGGACTTCATCTGACTATAAAGAATGTATTAAAGCAGGCTCAAACTTAATAAGAGTTGGGGAAATCCTCTTTGGCCCTAGGCTTTGATTTATAATTCAATTTTATGAATAGTAATTTATTTTCTTTCCTAGAGCTTATAAGTACCGGCCTGATGTTTATTGCTGTAATTTATTCTATTTTTTCAATATTTAAAGTTAGTTATTTCAACCCCATAGTCCAAATATTTGTAAAGATTATGGATCCATTTACTAAAGTCTTTCTGGGAATTAATAAATCTGTGTCAGGATTGATTGTCGCAATAGTTTTTAAGTTTTTAGGGCTCTTGAGTTATGTATCTAGTTATAGCTATATTCTGCTTATTTCTATAAGTTTTTTTGAGGTTCTTATCGTATTCTTTAAGATACTTTTTTACTTTGTTATTGCCGGTGTTGTTAAGAGTTGGGTTGCTCCATTTTCTAAAAATGACATGTGGATGATTGTTGAAGAAGTTTCTAATAAAATTCTCGATCCAATTAGAAAATTTATCCCATCTTTTGGTGGCATAGACATCTCTCCTATCTTTGCATTTATTTTGCTTAATTCCATAAATGTTTTTCTTGCGCAGCTTGCAGTTTCTATTCTCTAAATGATTGTAAAGACAAAAAAAATACTTATTGATTCCAAATTAGAATGTGCTTCGGGAGAGGCTCTTGAAAGCTTTGAGTTGATGACCGATTTTTATGGAGAGCTAAATGAAAAAAAAGATAATGCAGTCCTTGTATGTCACGCATTCTCCGGAAGTCATCATGCTGCAGGTAAAAGGGGTGATAGTGTTGGTTGGTGGGATGAGTTCATTGGTCCTGATAAAACAATAGATACGAATCGTTTCTTTGTAGTCTCTGTAAATAATCTTGGAAGTTGTTTTGGATCTAGTGGCCCACTTAGTGAGGATAAAAATGGAGAGAAATTTAATAATGACTTTCCTCAGTTAGAGATTATTGATTGGGTTGAGTCTCAAAAAATGCTTGCAGATAAATTAGGAATAGAAAAGTGGCATTTAGTCATAGGTGGCAGTTTAGGTGGAATGCAGTCGCTCCAATGGGCTGTAAGTTACCCAAAAATGGTAAAAAAAGTTGGTATTCTTGCTGCGGCAGCGAAAACAAGCTCTCAAAATATTGCTTTGAATGAAGTTGAGAGAGAAATTATAAGGAAAGATGAAGATTATCATGATGGAAAATATCTTGATTTTAATAAGTCTCCAGTTAAGGGTCTAAAAGCTGCGAGGATGCTTGGCCACATAACTTATTTATCTGCTAAAAATATGGATCAGCGCTTTGGAAGAAAGCTACAAAATACTGCATCAAAAGTAGCTGAAGGTGTAAATTTTGAAATTGAAAACTACCTTCAATATAAAGGAGGAAAGTTTGCAGAATTATTTGATGCTAACTCATATATTCTTTTAACGAAAGTTATGGATAAATTTGATATTGCCCATGGATATGATGATAGCCTCGAGACTGCTCTTGAAAGTGTTTCTGCAGAAATGCTAGTTGTATCATTTACCTCTGATTGGATGTTCCCACCCCAAAATGGAAAAGAGATATGTTTGGCGTCTATTAAAGCGAATAAAAAATGTTCTTACGTTGAATTAGAAGGAGAATATGGCCATGACAGTTTTCTGTATCCAAATAAAGGTTACCAAAATGCTATAAAAAACTTTATTGAATCAAAATGAAATCAAATTTTAAGAGAATAATAGAAAAATGGATTCCACAAAACACTAAATTGCTTGATTTAGGCTGTGGCGATGGAGATCTTTTAGGGCACCTTAAGAATTCAAAAAATGTTAATGGTTATGGTATTGAAATTGATATTTCTAAAGCTAATGAGTGTCTTAAAAGAAATATCCCAGTTATACAATGTGATATTGATGAAGGTATAAAGGAGTTCAATGATTTGGACTTTGATATAACAATAATGGCAAATTCAATCCAATGTTTAAAAAATCCTAATGTAGCCCTTAAAAATATTCTCAATATCTCTAATAAATGTATCGTTACTCTTCCAAACTTTGCCCATTGGTCCTGCAGATTAGATTTATTTTTAGGAAAAATGCCAGTTACAAAGAATCTTCCAGTGCCCTGGTATGAGACTAAAAATATTCATTTGTGTACTATTAAAGATTTCGAGGAACTCTGTAACAAATTAGATTTACTTATAGTCGAGAAATTATATTTAAACAATAACTTCAAAGAGAGTATTTTGACAAAACTATTACCAAATCTTTTTGCTGCTGAAGGTGTGTACTTAATTGAAAGGAAATAAATTAATTATTGCTTCCTCCAATAAGGGGAAAATTAGCGAATTCCAAAAGATCCTTCCAAATTTTGATTGCATTCCTCAATCTGTCTTCAATATCAGTGATGTCGAAGAAACAGGAAAAAATTTTGAAGAGAATGCAATCCTGAAAGCTAAAAATGCATTCTCGAATACAAATATCTCATCTATTGGTGATGACTCAGGCTTAATAGTTCCTGAAATTAATAATGAGCCTGGTCTTTACTCGGCAAGATATTCGGGAGTGAATGCAACGGATAGTGATAACAGAAATAAACTTATATCAAAACTTAAAGATAAAAAGCTTAAATCAACTTATGCATACTTTTTTTGTTGTATTGTTGCTGTTGGGATAAAAGGTCAAAATGAAATTATAGTTTGTAGTGGAAAAGTTGAGGGTGAGGTCAAAACTATTGAAAGAGGTAAAAAAGGTTTTGGTTATGATTCAATGTTTTATCCGAAAGGATATTCTGAGTCTTTCGCAGAACTTAATTCCTTAGAAAAGAATAAAATAAGCCATAGAGGCTTGGCTCTAAAAAAACTTATGGAAAAATTAAATTAAACTTAATTTGAAAGTATATATATCTCGTCCTTCCTTGATTCCTTTTTTCTGAAACTTTGAGAGCTCTCTGCCGGGTATTTGCTTTACATTCTCAATTGAGAACTTATCTTCAAAATCTCTCAATACATCTTGAATATTAAAAGCATAATTTTCCCAATCTGTAGAGAGAAATATAAATGAGTTTGGTTTCAAGCATGACTGAATGCGTTCAAAAAAATCTCTGCTTAAAAGTCTTCTTTTATGATGTCTATCTTTTGGCCATGGATCTGGACAAATTATATAAACTTCATCAAATCTAAAACCTTCTTCTTCAAAGATAAGATCTCTTATGTCCCCTTCATAAATGCAAATATTTTCTAGTGAATGTTCTCTAATTTTTCCTATTAAATTACCAATTCCAGATTTATAAACTTCGGAAGCTAAAAATAATGTGTTGTTTTTTTCTTTCGCAAAAGAAAAGAAATCTTCTCCGTTACCAAAGCCTATTTCAAGTGCAGTTTTATCAAATGACCTATTATCATTTAAGGTACTGGAATCTTTTATCAAATAATCTTTTAAGAAATTTAAATTTCTCTCTTGTAGCTTTGTAATTCTTCCTTTTCTTCTGACAAAACTTGGAAGAAAGTTATATCTCAATTACTTTATTACTCCGTCTTTTGGAGACGATTTTGATGCATAAAGTCTTTTCTCCATTCTTCCAGCGAGAAATGCTTCTCTACCTGATTCAATTGCTTTTTTCATAGCTGAAGCCATGAGAATAGGTTTTTTGGCTTCAGCTATTGCTGTATTCATTAGCACACCATCACATCCTAACTCCATTGCTATCGTCGCATCCGATGCAGTCCCTACACCTGCATCAACTATTATTGGTTTATTTGAGTTCTCTAAAATTATCTCTATATTATAGGGGTTTGTTATTCCCAGCCCTGAACCGATTGGAGCTGCCAGAGGCATGATTGAAACACAGCCAATGTCGTCTAATTCTTTACACAAGATGGGGTCATCAGTGCAATAGACCATCACCTCAAAATCATCTTCAACTAATATCCTTGCTGCTTCAAGTGTTTGGGTCATGTTAGGAAACAAGGTTTTTTCATCTCCAAGAACTTCTAACTTAACTAGATTGTGGCCATCTAATAGCTCTCTTGCGAGATTACAAGTACGAACAGCATCATCGACGTTATAGCAACCTGCAGTATTTGGAAGAATTATAAATTTTTCTGGGTTTAAGAAGTCTAGAAGATTTGGTTCATCTTTATTTTGCCCTATATTAGTCCTTCTAATTGCTACAGTAACCACTTGTGCTCCAGAGGCAACTATTGCATCTTGCGTTTCCTGAAAATCTTTATATTTACCAGTGCCTACTAAAAGCCTAGATGAAAATTCTCTAGTGCCAATAATCAACTTTTCCAATTTATCCTCCACCAACAGCTATAACTATTTCAACAACGTCCTCTTCATTGAGAGTATAGTTATCAATCTGCGATTTTGGAACAATCTCTCGATTTATTTCTACAGCAAATCTAGCCTCAGAGAGATTTAAACTTTCTAAAAGTTCTTTGAGGGAGTTTGATTTAAGATGGATTTCTGAGCCGTTAAGGGTAATACCTATTGATTTAGCATTCACAGAGCATCAGACATAGAGCTTCTTAATTTCTTAAGAGCGCCATTTTCGATCTGTCTAATTCTTTCAGCAGAAATCTTATACTCTTCTGCAAGTTCGTGAAGGGTGACTTTAGAATCAGATAAATATCTTCTTCTTATAATATCTTTACTTCTATCATCAAGGCCTTTAAGTGCATCTAAAAGTTCAGCATTATTAAATGCCATTGTTTGTTCTGCCTCAACTAAGTCTTCAGGATTAAACCTTTTGTCTTCAAGATATTGTGATGGCGCCATTATTTCATTTTCCCCATCTCCTGTATTAACGGGAGCATCAAACGACGAATCATTAGAAGATAGCCTATTTTCCATATGCAGAACATCTTTAACTTGAACATTTAAATCTTCAGCTATTTTTTCTGCTTCTTCTTTAGTAAGCCATTCCAAAGATTTTTTCTTACTTCTTAAGTTAAAAAATAATTTCCTTTGTGCTTTAGTAGTAGCTATTTTTACTAATCTCCAATTTTTAAGAATATATTCGTGGATTTCAGCTTTTATCCAGTGAACTGCAAAAGAAACGAGTTTTACACCTCTGTTAGGATCAAATCTATCAACAGCTTTCATAAGACCTACATTGCCTTCTTGTATAATGTCGCCTATTGGCAAACCATAACCTTGGTATGACCTAGCAATATGAACTACAAAACGTAGGTGTGAAATAACTAATTGCCTTGCAGCATCTAGATCATCGTTATCATAAAGTTTGTGAGCAAGTTCTTTCTCTTGTTCAGGTGTAAGTATTGGTATTGAATGCACACAGGCAAGGTAAGATTCTATATCTTTACCTGGCGTTGTTAGCTCAATTTTTTGTAAATCAGTACCCATTATAATTTCTGTTTATATTATATTATACATAAAAATTATGTAGACCTTAAATTATAGCAATTTTTTTACATAATCTTCCACTTTTTGACTATAAGTTTGTCTCATAAGTTCACTGCTATAGGCTATAAAAGATGGATTAAGTATGTTTTTTTTGGAATATTTAAGCTTTTCAAAGTCCTCTAGGCTAAATATTGAACCTCCATAAGACTCAAGAACTGCATCCGCAGCAGAAATATCCCACTCAGAAGTTGGACCAAATCTCGGGTATATATCTGCTTCATCATCGCATAAAGCACAAATTTTTAATGAACTACCCTTTTCAACAAGTTCATAATCTATTCCAGAGTCCTTAAGGAATCTCAAAAACGCTTTGTCTGCTTCTCCTTTATGGCTTCTGCTCATCACAATCCTTAATGGTGATTTTATTTCTTGGATCTTTGGTTGAGAAACTTTATCTAGGCTCGTCCATATTCTCAAATCCATTGGCCTTTGAACAATCCCAAAGATGCTGCAGTGATTATGTATAAAAGATATATTTACTGAAAAATCTCCATTTCTATTAATAAATTCCTTTGTCCCATCAAGTGGATCTATCAACCAATAGCTATCTTCATAAGAAATATTATTTTTGAAGGTTTCTTCAGAAATAACCTGAATTTCAGGAGTTATTCTTTTTAGTCCTTCGATAATTATATTATTAGATGATTCGTCCGCCAGTGTTAAAGGAGACCCATCATTTTTATTTTTATATGAAAAATCAGAATTGTAGATATCCATTATTGAGGAGCTTGCTTGCGAAGAAAGATCTATCAAATCAGGTAAAAATTTATTGAAATCGAGCATTTTTTGTATTTTTTTTTGATTATAGTGATCATTTACTTATAATTACAACTTTCAAGTAATAGAAATAATGAATCAAAAACTTATAGATAATTTAGAATTTGTTCATAGTAGACTCAAGTGGCTCAGCAAAGATAGAAAAATCGTATTGCCTCATCATAAAACATTTGATCTTGTGGATGACTTAATGGACAAAGTATCTGAATCAATAGACATAGCAAAAAAATGAGTAAATATTCCTGCTTTGATATAAGAATAAAAGATCATATATGTAATATGGTCTTAAACCGCCCAAATGAACTTAACACAATGACCAGAGACTTTTGGGTTGAGTTGGGCGATGCGTTAGAAGAAATAAATAGAGATTCTGACATAAGAGTTGTCATTCTTTCATCTACTGGAAAACATTTTTGTGCAGGTATGGACCTTAGTGCTTTTTCTAATGGAGTTGATGATATTCCTGATGATAAGAAACCAGATCATGCTCGAGTTGGAGAAGTTCTCTATAGAACAGCAAAAGAACTTCAAGGATATATCAGCAGACTCGAAGAAATAAGAGTCCCAGTAATCGCAGCTGTTCATGGAGGTGTTATTGGAGGAGCTTTAGATTTAATTACTGCATGTGATATGCGTTTTGCCTCAAACGATGCTTTCTTTTGCATCCAAGAAATAAATATTGGCATGGCTGCTGATGTTGGTACCCTTCAAAGGCTGCCAAAGATTATTCCTGATTCAAAGATGAGAGAGATGGCTTATACCGGAAGGAGAATGCTTGCTGATGAAGCTAAAGATTCAGGGCTCGTAGGAGAAATTTATGAAACACAAGATGAAATGCTTGATGCAGTTCATAAACTAGCAGCTGAAATTGCCTCTAAATCGCCAGTAGCTATATATGGTCTTAAGGCGGTAATGAATTACTCAAGAGATCACAATGTAAGTGATAGCTTAGACTTTAACGCTCTGTGGAGTGGTGCAATGCTTAGTCAAGCAGATATGACTGAAGCTATGACTGCTCAAATGGAAAAAAGAGATGCTAACTTCGACAAAATGATCGATGTTAAGAAATTCAACGAATCAAAAAGTTAAGACTTTCTAAGAAATACTGGGCTATCAGCAGTTGAGTCAGCTTTAGAGTATTTATACCCATCGAGATCAAAATTAACTAACTCATCAGTTTTCTTGATTCTGTTCTGAATAATGAACCTAGCCATTAAGCCTCTAGCTTTTTTGGCATAAAAACTAATGATTTTGTATTTCCCATTTTTATAATCTTTAAAAACTGGAGATACCACCTTCGCTTCATCACTTATGTTGCCCAGAACCTTATAGTACTCATTAGAAGCTAAGTTTACGATTGTGTCTGAATCTTTGAGTAGATCTTTTTTAACAGACTCGCCCCAAAACTCATATAAGTTTTTCCAACCATTAATTTGTAATTTAGTTCCCATCTCTAATCGATATGGATTCATTACGTCAAGAGGTTTAAGTGCGCCATATAAACCAGATAATATTCTCAAGTGCTTTTGTGCAAAATTAAGATCGCCTTTTTTAAAGTCTTCAGCCTGTAAACCCTGATAAACATCGCCTTTGAAGACAAGCAGGGCAGGCTTTGAGTTATCTGAAATCTTTTTTTCAGCTTTCCAGGATTGATATCTATCAAAGTTTAATGATGCCAGTTTGTCACTAAGGCTCATTAAGGATGCGATTTCACTTGGCTCCTTTTGCTTCAGCTCTTTTACAAGCTCGCCTGACTTTTTTAGAAAGCTTGGCACAGAGTGTGTATCATTATAATTAGCACTATAATCTAGTGTCTTTGCTGGAGATAAAACTGTAATCATTGGCTTATTTTAGAAATTAATATTTTATGAATCAATCTATAGGCAAATTTTTTTCATATTTTTTACCAATAATTGTGATTCTGGTTATATATATTGTCTTTAGTAGGTATATATTTGGGGTTGGCAGAGCAGATTTACAAGAGTTGGCCTTGTATTTGCATGCATTAGTTTTTTTGGGTTGCGCTGGTTGGGCTCTTACTGAGGAAGAGCATGTCAGAGTAGATATTCTCTACAAAGACAAATCAGAATCATACAAAAAACTCGTAAACATCTTGGGTTTAGTTTTTTTTGTTTTACCAGTAGTTTTTATAATAAGTTTTTACTCAATAGATTTTATTAAATTATCTTGGCTCTTAAAGGAATCATCAACTGAGCCAGGTGGTTTAAAGACTGTTTATCTGCATAAAACAATTATTTTGCTGTTTCCGCTTGTACTTTTTTTAGCAGCTGTTAAACAATTAAAAGAGCTATGGAAATAATACCGCTTTTATTAATAATTTTTGTTTGTAGTTCATTGCTAATAGGTTATCCAGTTGCTTTTACGTTAGCTGGTGTATCAATAATATTTGCTCTGGTATGTTCGTTATTTGGAGTTTTTGATTTAAATCTTTTAAAAAACTTACCAATAAGAATATTTGGAATTATGAATAACCAAACCCTTCTTGCTGTTCCATTATTTGTTTTTATGGGAGTTGTGTTGGAAAGATCAGGAATTGCAGCAAAGATGCTACAAGATATGGCTAGAGCCTTTGCCGGCATAAAAGGCGGTCTTGGTATTTCAATTGTTATCGTGGGTGCATTATTAGCTGCAAGCACAGGTATCGTTGGCGCAACAGTTGTGACTATGGGGTTAATGTCACTTCCAGCCCTTCTTAAAGAGGGTTATGATAAAAAATTCTCTTCTGGTCTTGTCGCAGCAACTGGAACTTTAGGCCAAATTATTCCTCCGTCAATTGCATTGATTCTTCTTGGTGATGTTATGTCTAATGCATATCAGCGAGCTCAAAATGATATGGGCATCTTCTCAGTAAAAACAGTTTCTGTAGGTGACTTATTCATAGGAGCACTTTTGCCAGGACTAATTATTTGTACTCTTTTTCTGATCTACACAATCTTTTGGAACAGAAATTTAAATATCAGTAGTGAGAAGGAAAGCAAAGTTAATCTTCTCTCTTTATTAAATACTCTTTTGCCACCGATATTACTAATCTTTATGGTTCTGGGATCTATTATTTTTGGTATTGCTACGCCAACAGAAGCAGCTGGCGTTGGAGCAATCGGTTCAATACTAATATGTTTATACTTTAAAAAGTTAAATATGGAGCTTATAAAAGAAGCTAGTAGAAGAACAGCTTTGGTTACAACTATGGTCTTTACTATCTTAATTGGTGCATCAATATTCTCTCTAATTTTTAGAGGTGTTGGTGGTGATGAATTAATAAGCTTAGTTTTTGAGATGTTGCCGGGGGGAAAATATTCAGCGTTATTTTTTGTAATGCTAATGATATTTTTGCTGGGTTTTATATTAGATTTTATTGAGATTTGTTATGTGTTCGTTCCATTAATTGCGCCACCATTACTTATGATGGGTTTTGATCCAGTTTGGCTTGGAATAATGCTAGCAATTAATCTCCAAACTTCTTTTTTAACACCTCCTTTTGGTTTTTCGCTTTTTTACCTCAGAGGAGTAGCAGATAAATCAATAAAAACAATTGAAATTTACAAGGGGGTGATACCTTTTATAGCGATTCAGTTATTAGTCTTGTTGCTGGTTATTGTATTCCCAAGCTTAATCTTATGAGAGTTTTATTTTTTACCGTTTTTTTAATTGTTTCTTGCTCTCAAGATGAAGTAATCGAAGAGCAAACTTTAAAGGTATTTGAAGAACAAAAAATCAGGTTCGATTCAGGTCTTATAAATAATGAAAACGAAATCACTAGGACGATTGGATCAGGAAGAGTGGTCCTTAAGAAGATTGAATTCCCTGTGACTGGCAATTTTCATCGTGCTAATGCCATTATCACTTTAAAGTCGATAGGAGATCCATGGGATAAGTCTGGGTCATTCTTTATATTACCTGAAGCTGATCTTGATAATCTTAACGAAGTAACTTCATTAGAGTTATTAAGATTTATAACTCCTTTTGGTGTTGGTCACTTTAATAACAAAGAAAATATTCAAAAACTAAAACCTTCTTATATACCAAGATGGGAGGATGACATCACTTGGGAAGAAGATATATCTCATCTACTGCCAGTTCTGAAAGATCAGGTTTGGGTTGGGCTTTACATTGATACTTGGTCAAATCAAGGCTGGAGTGTTGATGTTAGTTTTAAGTTTGATGAATATTACACAAAAACAAATAAACCACTAAAAACTATATTTCCTCTGCTGAATACAACTCCAATGTTTCCGGGGCAAAGTGGTTACGATAAATTTGCTAGCGAGCCTATAACCAAAAAATTTAAGTTAGCCAAAGATCATGAAAACGTAAGATTATATTATTTAACAACAGGTCATGGCGGCCATAGTGGCGGTGATGAATTTGTAAAGAGACTTAATGTGATAAGTCTTAATGACAAAGTTATAAAAAAGTTTATCCCTTGGCGGGACGATTGTGCTTCATTTAGAAGATTTAATCCTAGCTCAGGCGTTTGGACGACAGAAGCTGAGTGGAAAGGTGTGATAATTGAAGAAAGAATTGCATCGTCAGATTATTCGAGATCTGGTTGGTGCCCTGGTAGCAAAGTAACTCCTGAAATAATTGAATTAGGTAAGCTACTAAAGGGAGAACACTCTATTTCAATTTCTATTCCTGAAGCTCAAATAACAACAGAGGAATTTTTCAATTTTTGGAATGTATCTGCTTATATAATTTACTGAATTAATTATTAAGCTGTTTTTGTTTTGAGCTCAATTCCTGCATTATTTTTTTGCAAAGCTTGTTCAGCTCTATAGCTTGACCTAACCATTGGACCTGAAACAACTTCTAAGAAGCCTTTGCTAATTCCAATCTCTCTATATTTTTCGAACTCTTCAGGCTTTACCCATCTCTCAACTGGCAAGTGGTTAAGGGTTGGTCGCAGATATTGACCAAGAGTTAAGATATCAACTTTATGATCAATAAGGTCATCCATTGCTTGTTCAATCTCTTCATCTGTTTCGCCAAGGCCCAGTATTAAACTTGTTTTTGTTAATACTTCCTTATTTATTTCTTTTGATTCGTATAAAACATCCAGTGTTTGCTGATATCCTGCTCTAGGATCTCTTACTGGATGAGTTAATCTTTTAACTGTCTCAAGATTCTGAGCAAAAACTTCGATACCTGAATTCACAATAGTATCTATTGAGGATTTAATTCCTTTAAAGTCTGGAGTAAGTGCCTCTACAGCTGTGTTGGGATTAAGATCTTTTATAGCCTGCACTGTCTGTGCATAATGTTCAGCACCTCCATCTTCAAGATCATCTCTATTAACTGAAGTTAGAACAACATATTTGAGGCCCATAGTTCTTACAGCTTTAGCTGTTTTCAAAGGCTCTTCTTGATCTAACCAGCCTTTTGGATTTCCTGTATCAACCGAACAAAATTTACAAGCCCTTGTGCAAACTGAACCCATCAACATAAAGGTTGCTGTTCCGCTTGACCAACACTCTGAGATATTTGGACACATTGCCTCTTCACAAACTGTATTAAGTTTTTTGGAGGCAACTTGATCTTTGACCAGCTTATATTTGGGATCAAAACTAGCTTTTACTCTAATCCAGCTTGGCTTCTTTTCAGCAGGAATAGATGCAAACTTATTTGCCTTTTGACCATTTTTAACAGCCTTAATGCCGTCTCTATTTACAATCTTTACTGTAGGTATTATTTCCATCAATTAAAAAATCTGTTGAATGTTAACTTCTACTGCCGATTTTACTTTCTCTAGAGTGATGTTGCCATATATATCTTTAATTTGTGTAACTTGAAGCCCTTCGTAACCACAGGGATTAATATTTTTAAAAGGATCTAGATCCATATCAACATTGATGCTTATGCCATGATAGGAATAACCTTTTGAAAAACGGAGTCCAATTGAAGCTATCTTCTTTGAATCTACATAGACTCCGGGTGAGCCTTCTATAGTATTACTTTGGATCTGAAAATCTAAAAGCGTCTTCTGCACTAAATTCTCTAATTGCTTTACAAACTTCTTTGGTCCAAGATTCCTTTTTTTTATGTTTAACAAAAAATATATAATGAGCTGGCCTGGTCCGTGAAAGGTAACCTCTCCTCCTCTATCTGCTTGGAATATATCAATATCTGTTCTTTTTAAAATGTGTTTTTGGTCTGCAGCGGTTCCAAGTGTGAAGACTGGATCATGCTCAAGCATCCAAATAGATTCATCTTCACCCTTTGCTACAAAATCTTTCATAGCAGAAAAGGTTTCTTGATATTGTTTTTTACCTAAATCTTTAATCACTACTTGATCTAGCTTCAATAAAGGCATCTTCTGCAATTGAATGATAGTCTGAGACCTCATCTAAAAAATCTTGAAAAGAAGTATGAACCTTTCTTATCGTCTTGTCGTTAAGACTTTCCGCAATAATCTCATCAGAGATTCTTTTAAATTCCATAATGACTTCTTCAGGAAGTTTTCTTAACTCAACTCCATGAGTCTCAATAAGTTCTTTGAGAGCCTTATTGTTTGAGGCCGTGTATTCATCTAATAAATCTTGATTAACAGCTTTAGCTGCAGTTTCAATAATTGCTTGTAAGTGAAGTGGAAGTGAATCCCATGCATCATTATTCACTAATAATTCCAACATAGATCCGGGCTCATGCCACCCAGGATAATAATAATATTTTGCAACTTGTTGGAAACCAAAAGCTAAATCATTGTATGGGCCAACCCACTCAACAGCATCTATGGTTCCAGTCTGCATAGCAGTATATAACTCACCGCCTGGGATATTTACTGGATTACCGCCGGCTCTTTTAAACACCTCTCCTCCAACTCCAGGTATCCTCATTTTTAATCCCTTTAAATCATCCAATGAGTTAATTTCCTTATTGAACCAACCAAACATCTGTGTTCCAGTGTTACCACAAGGAATCGGATAAATATTAAAGGGTTTATAAAGCTCTCTCCATATTTCTAACCCGCCACCTCTGTTTACCCATGCATTCATTTCTTTGGCATTTAGCCCAAACGGAACCCCAGCAAAGAATTGTGCTGCAGGAATCTTGCCTTTCCAATAATAAGCCCCACTGTGCCCCATTTGAACTGATCCTGAAGATACAGCATCAAAAACTCCCATTGCAGGTACAATTTCGCCAGCTCCGTAGACTGTTATATTCATTCTTCCATCACTCATTTCTTTAACGAGCTTTGCTAGCCTTTCTGGGGCCATCCCTAAACCAGGATAGTTTTTAGGCCATGTTGTTACGAGAGACCAATTATAGGTTTCTTGCTTATCTATTTTTTGTTCGGAATTGGGAGAATCTGAGCAGCTTACTGCAAACAATAAAGCAAAGAATACTAAACTACTCCTAATTAGATTTTTTCTAATTTTGCGAATGCTAAAACTAACCATTTTGTTCCCTCTTGTTCAAAATTTATTTGAACTCGTGCTGACTCACCAGCTCCTTCATAATTTAGTACTATACCCTCTCCAAACGTTGGATGTGAAACTTTTTCACCGAGAGAAATTCCAATGGAATCCGAAGAATCCTTTAAAGATGGACTCATCTGACCTTTTCTTTTATAAGGGATTGTTGTCTGTGCCCTAGGTCTTATTTCTTCGATTAGCTCTGCTGGTATTTCCTTAAGAAATCTCGAGGGTGGATTAAATATATCAGCTCCATGAAGTCTTCTTGATTCTGCATAGGTTAAGTAAAGTTTTCGCATTGCTCTTGTTATTCCTACGTAACAAAGGCGTCTTTCCTCTTCTAGCTGAGATGCACTTTCCATTGATCTGCCATGTGGAAACAAGCTTTCTTCCATGCCGGTTAAGAAAACTAATTTAAATTCTAGTCCTTTTGCTGAATGTAATGTCATTAACTGAACAGCATCATCATGTTCACCTGCTTGCCTGTCTCCTGCATCTAAAGAAATAACATCTAAAAAACTTTCAACAATCTCCTTATTGTCTTTATCTTCATTAAAAGATTGTTCAAAGTTTTTTGCAGCCGATACAAGCTCATCAAGGTTCTCTGTCCTTGTTTTACCCTTTTCTCCAGGCTCCTTCTTATGGAAATCATATAGACCTGACTTTACATTTATATGCTCAACTAATTCAGAAAGGTTATGAGTTTGCAACATCTCAAAAGCATTCGCAATAAACTCTAAATATGAGCCAAGCCCCGAAGCTCCCTTTCCTTTTATTGCACCTTCATCAATTAATTTAGCAGCAGCTTTGATATAAGAAATCCCAGATTTTTTTGCTTCACCTCTTACCTTGGCTAAAGTTTTTTGGCCAACGCCTCTGGTTGGATTCGATATTGATCTTTCAAAAGCCGGGTTATCCGAATTATTAAAAATTACCTTTAAATAACTTATTGCATTCTTAATCTCAAGCCTGTCATAGAATCGAAGTCCACCATAAATTCTGTAGGGAATACCTACCCTTAATAAAGCCTCCTCTATGGCTCGTGATTGAGCATTAGATCTATAAAGCACAGCTGAGTCTTGATAAAGTTCTCCCTTTTCCATCCAATCCTTTACGACACCAGCTACAAATCTTGCCTCCTCTTGTTCATTGAAGGCTTGATATAAGATTAGGTTTTCTCCCTCAAGCTCCTCGGTCCATAGGTTCTTTCCAAGCCTATCAGCATTATTATCGATCAAAGCATTAGCTGCGGAGAGAATTTTGCTTGTTGACCTATAGTTCTGCTCTAATTTAACAACACTTACCTTTTTAAACTCTTTTATAAAAGCATCTACATTTTCAACTTTTGCGCCCCTCCATCCATATATGGATTGATCATCATCTCCAACGGCTGTTGTAAGTGCGTCCATTGAGGTTATTTCCTTTAACCACTTATATTGAATAGTGTTGGTGTCTTGAAACTCATCAATCAAAATAGATCTAAATCTTTTATGAAAATAACTTTTAACAGAAGCATTTTTTCTGATGAGCTCATAAGATTTTAAAATTAACTCTGCAAAATCTACCAAACTGTCATTTCTACAAAGCTCTTCGTATTCTGTATAGACTCCTTTAATTGTTTTTTTATAAAAGTCACCTCTATCTCTTATTGATTTTGCTCTTTTTCCGCAGTCCTTCCAGCTATTTATTTGCCATTGAGTTTGTCGATATGGAAACTTCGCTTCATCAATGCCTTGTTCTTTGGATAGCCTTTTTATAATTCTCAACTGATCATCAGCATCAAGGATTGTAAAACCTGAAGACAGCTCAGCTTCTTTGTTAAACCTTCTTAAAATCCTATGAGAGAGACTGTGAAAAGTTCCACACCAAATTTCTGGTGATGGATGTTGCAGAAGATCTTCAATTCTTGATCTCATTTCATTAGCTGCTTTGTTTGTAAAAGTCACTGCCATAATTGAGCCAGGTGAAAAGCTCAGTGCCTCTACTTGCCATGCAACTTTATGAACAAGCACCCTAGTTTTTCCTGATCCAGCTCCCGCTAAAACCATTATATTTTGATCTTCAGAGGCAACAGCATGCCGTTGTTGATCGTTCAGGTTTTCAAGTATGTGGGATACGTCCATATGATTGTTTTAGTATATATTGAAACTAATCATGTGGGTGTTAATATAATTTTATGAACAAAGTTGTTGAACATCTAGGAAGTAAGTACCCAATTATTCAAGCTCCAATGGGCTGGATTGCAAGAAGTCAGCTTGCTTCTGCCGTCTCAAATGCAGGTGGGTTCGGAGTGATAGAAACCTCATCTGGAGAGGTTGATGCTTGTAAAAAAGAAATCAAAAAAATGGCAGAGTTAACTGATAAACCTTTTGGAGTAAATTTGCCTCTATTGTTTTTAAGTGATTCAACAATGGTGGATTTTATTGTTGAACACGGTGTAAATTTTGTTACAACTTCTGCTGGAGATCCTGGGAAATATATAGATGTCCTAAAATCAGCAGATATAACTGTTTATCATGCAGTTCCAAGTTTAGCAGGAGCAAGGAAAGCCTTTGAAGCCGGTGTAGATGGGCTAGTGGTTGAAGGTACTGAGGGTGGTGGTTTTAAGAGTCCAGAAGAAGTTGGTTTGTTTGTCTTAATTCAAGCAATTAAGAATGAAATTGACTTACCAATTGTTGCTGCTGGAGGAATCGTAGATGGCGTTGGGATGGCAGCTGCATTTGCTGCTGGAGCTGAAGGCATCCAGATGGGAACAAGATTTGTTTCAAGTAAAGAGAGCCCTGTTCATGACAATTTCAAAAATACAATTGTGGGTTCGGGGACAAATGGTACTTTAATTCTTAATAAAAAATCAAAACCTTGTATTCGAGCACTTAAAACAGAACTAACAAGTTCAATTTACGAAAAAGGCATTATGGAAATGTCAGAAATGATGGGTATTAAGAATCTATACTTCGATGGAGATATGGAAGCAGCTCCTGCTCTTGCAGGTCAATCAGTGGGTTTAATTGATAGAATAAAATCAGTTGAAGAAATAATTAATGAAACTATTCATGAATTCAATCAAACAGTTTCTAAGTTAAGTGAGAGTAAATTTAATGAGTAATGAAATAAAAGATTTTTTTAAAACGTATTCGGACTTCGTCACCAAAGTAACTAGTGATCCCAGTCTTGATCTTGATGCATTGATGGATAGATTAAAAGAAATTGATACTTCCTCTAATATTAAATCTGCAAGATTGTTAACTGCCGCAATGGGCCTTGGCAGTGAAACTGGAGAATTTGTTGAAATTGTAAAGAAAATGTATCTTCAAGGTAAGCCAGCTTCAGAGGAGAATATCTTTCATATGAAAAGAGAGCTTGGTGACATTATGTGGTATTGGGCTACAGCCTGTGCTGCTCTTGATTTAGACCCACATGAGGTAATTGCTGAAAATCAAAAGAAGTTAGAGGCGAGGTATGGCGAACAATTTGAAGTACAAAGAAGTGAGGTTAGGAAAAAAGGCGATCTTTAATGATTGAAAATATAGTTGCTTATATTTATTCAATAACCGGTTTGATTTTTTTTATTTCATGGCAAATGAATTACAGCCTTACAAAGTATTTTTTAAAAGAGCGGAATTTTGGAAAGACGCTATACTTAGAGCTCTTTTTTTTAATCCTTGTTGTGTTTTCTTATTACCTTAGTAGCTCAGCTTTTTTTATTTTGTTATTCATAATCCATGCGGCTAACGTATTTACAATTTTTTTCCTAAAGGATCATATCATAGATTCTTCAAAGATTTTTGATTCGCAAATTATGGAGATAACAACAGTTTCCTATTACATAGTTGTTGGGTTTTTGCTAATATTTTTAGCTTAATTTTTTATCTAGCGTATCTAATCGCTTAAGTAGGCTTGAAGTATCAAGCTTACCTGCTCCCATCTCTTGAAGTTCTTTATAATATGATTTGATTAACTCGGTTACGGAAATATTAGCTCCGATCTTTTTAGAAAATTTTGAAACTATTTCTAAATCTTTAATCATTAGGTCAACCGCAAACCCAAAATTATATCGATCATCTATCATCGAATTCCATCTATTTTCCATTTGCCAAGATTGTGCTGCCCCTTTTGAAATAACATCTAAGACATCTTTTGATGAGATGCCAGCCTTCTTTGAAAAGCTGGCTGCCTCTGCGAGGGCTTGAAGCAGGCCAGCAATGCAAATTTGATTAATCATTTTTGTTAATTGTCCATTCCCGGATGGCCCCATGTATTTATGAAAGGATGAATAACAATCAAGAATAGAAGATATTTTTTTATAAGCGGCTTTATCTCCTCCTATCATAACTGAGAGTTTTCCATTTTGTGCTCCAGCCTCGCCTCCTGAAACAGGAGCATCCAAATAAAAAGAATCTTTTTTAAGAAGCTCTTTGCTTATTGCATTTGCTATATCAATGGAAGTTGTTGAGTGATCAATAACTATAGTTCCCTTATTTAAATGTACTAAGATACCGTCACTGCCTAAAACAATCTCTTCAATATCTTTATCTTCACTTAGGCATATCAGAATGATATTTGATTTTGAAACAAGATCTTCTACAGATTTGCATATTTCTCCATCAAATTCGGAAGTCCATTTCTGAGATTTTTTTATCGTTCTATTAAATACTACAGTCTCGTAATATTTTGAGATGTGGCCTGCGATAGGGTACCCCATAGTCCCAAGGCCTATGAATCCAACTTTTAACATTTAGTTATCTTTCTTTGAGGCCATTTTCTTTGAGTGTTTCCATTATTTTCTCAAATTGATCCTGACCAAAGAAATATTTTTCTCCGATAACTGTTAGTGGAACACCGTGATGACCAGCATTGAGTTGATCAACCTGGTTTTGTTTTATTTGCTTTATAATTTCTTCCTCATGAACATCAACGCTTTCTCTAAGTTGATTTAAATCAAGGCCTACTTTTTTCGCTGCACTAGATAAATTTTCATCGCTGTTCCAGTTTTCTACACCGCCGAAAATAAGGCTTGATACCTCAAATGCAAATTCTATTCCTACACCTTTAATTTGAGCCATTTGTCCTAGATGACATATATCAAAAATATATGGCTGATTTTTTGATATCTTTCCAGTGACAGTATTTTGCACAATTGGATCAGGTTTTAATTTAGTTGTAAAAGACATGCCGAGTCTTCTTGCTTTCTTGTTAGCATCTATGCTCAGTGCCAAAAAATATGGTAGTCCTTTTTTATCGAAGAACTCTGGTTTTCTGATTGCTAAAGGGTAAACAACCTTAAAATTTATTTCGATTTCATACTTTTCTTTAAGCTCAAGCATTCTAGGGAGTATTAGAAATGAATATGGACTTCTATAAGAAAAATATAAATCTATTTTCATGAAGTCTTTGCTTTGGTATTAAATGCTGATGCAGCTTCAGTGAATTCACTTTTTAGTCTTTCAACTAATTCTTCAACGGTAGGGGCATCTTCAATTAATCCAATTCCTTGACCAGAACCCCAAATATCTTTCCAAGCTTTTGAGTCAGTATTACCTCCTGAACCAAAATTCATTGCGGACTTGTCTGCTGTAGGAAGATTATCTGGATCGAGTCCAGAATTCTGAATAGACGGCTTAAGATAATTACCTAGGACACCAGTAAATAGGTTTGAATATACGATATCATTAGCTGAACTTTCAATTAACATCTGCTTATATTCGGGTTCAGCATTTGCTTCATGAGTTGCAATAAATCTTGTTCCTAGATAGGCAAAATCCGCGCCAAGCGCAAGTGCAGATGCAACAGAATAACCATCTCCAATGGAACCAGATAAGATAATAGTTCCATCAAACCAAGATTTTACTTCTCTTAAAAGAGCAAAAGGAGATAATGCTCCAGCATGACCTCCTGCTCCAGCGCAAACTAAAATTAATCCATCGACACCCATGTCAGCTGCTTTTTTTGCATGCCTAACATTGATGACATCATGGAAAACTAAACCACCATAACTATGAGTAGCTTTCACAACTTCTGCAGGTGGTCTTAATGACGTAATAATTATTGGTACCTCATGCTTAACACAAATTTCCATATCACCTAGCAATCTATCATTTGATCCATGGCAAATTTGATTAACTGCAAAAGGTGCAACTTTTTTATCAGGATTCTGTTCTTGATATTCTTTCAATTCAGTTTTAATTCTAATAATCCATTCTTCAAGAACACTTTGTGGTCTTGCGTTAAGGGCAGGAAAAGATCCTATTATTCCAGCTTTACATTGCGCTATAACTAAATCAGGAACAGAAATAAGAAATAAAGGTGCTCCAATTACTGGTATAGAAATGTTATCTTTTATGGAATCTGGTATAGGCATATAAGCTCCTAAGTAATAGAATTAAAAACTTAATATAACAGCAAATGAATAACCCTTTTAATCTATTTTTAATTTTTTTTTCTATTTTTTTATTTTCATGTTCTGAACGAAGTACAAATTCAAAATGTCTAGAGTATAAAAGTCAAGAGGAAGAGTTCTCTGCAATTCAAGTTGTTGGGAATGAGGATATTAATTTAGATCTTTCTTCGTTTGTCACAACCTACTCATATCGAGAAGAGTTTAGTGGAAATTTAGGAAAACCTGCAGATCATGAGGGCTTAGATTTAATTAATGATGATGAGGAAATATCAGATATACCTATTCATGCAATAGCTGAGGGAACTGTAATCTATGCAAGGACTGGATGTCCTTCAAGCACTCAATTTAGTGATAACACTATTCTTAGAGAGTGTGGTGCGGGTTGGGGAAATCATCTAGTGGTAGATCATGGTGATAATATTTATTCGAGATATGCCCATTTAAGATTTGATGGGATTTATAAAAAAGTCGGTCAAAAAGTTAGCAAAGATGAAATTATTGGGCTTATGGGTAACTCTGGAAGAAGTGATATTAGACATCTTCATCTTGAAATAGGCCACTACTTGGGTGACTTTGATAGTTGCAAGCCTTCTAGGTCTTTCGATCGCGTTGTTGATCCAGCATTTTATGGGTTTTAGTTATTATTTGCATAATCTAAAGCGAAATAAATAGTAAATATACTTTATTGGTTAAAGTTGTCAGCAACCCAACTAATTGACCAGAGGTGGCCCAGTCTTCTTTCATTATATTCAGATGGCAGTCTAACAACTGAAGATTCTGCAAAATCTATAATTTGTGGATCATAATCATAGCTATTGAATGCATTATCCAGTGCTTTAATTGTTCTCCATTGAAAATATGAAATATTTTTGTTTTTGAATTTGGGATGATTATAATCACAATATTTTTTTAGGTCATCGCTTCCTAGTGGGGCCGCAACAACATGAATTTCAGTTTCAATGTCATCTATTTTGTTTAATAGTAAAGATGAAAATACGCCCCCATAACTGTGACCTATGATAGTAATTTTTTCTATGTCTCCTTCCTCTTTAATCGCTTCCAAAAAAAGCTTAATTGATTCTTCTGCGCACTTTGAAGTATCCCATCTAAAGAAATAGGTATTGATGCTTTCATTATCTATCTTCTGGAGCGGATAAATCCATTCAAAACCTCTGCTATCACCTCCATGAATACCAATCAGTATTTCTTTACTACTTGAGTTTGGTTCAAGGTCATGAAGACCAAATTCAAGGTTCATAAGTGTTCTGCCTGAATTTAGATAATCATCTTTAAAGTCTAATTCATATAAATCAAGAGAAATGAGATTAGGTTTAAAAAATAAGATTGTTAATAATAGTAAGACTCTCATTTTTATGATTTGTTTTGTGATATCTTAATACTTTTATTTTGTGAGGAATATAGAATGATGAAGAAAATTTATTTTACTTTTTTAATCGCTCCGTTTTGCTTGTTGGCTGATGATCATAAGGCTCAAGGTAACTCTATTGATTGGGAAATTGAAGCTTATACAACCTCTGCTCCAGATTTCATTGGTAATTTTGCGACAGTAATTAGTGCTTCTGGTGAAGTTTTAAGAGAGGGAAGTAATGGTTGGACTTGCTTACCGTTTATTGCGATGCCAAAAATGGGGTTCAAAACTAAAAATGAGGCAGCTCCAGCATGTGCTGATCAAAATGCAATGGCGTGGGCAAACGCCTATTTGAGTCAAACAGAGCCTAAGCTTGAAAATGATGGCTGGATTTGGATGCTTCATGGTGATACAGGTGTTGACAATTTTAGACCTTATTCTGAAGGTGACGAGAAAAATACGGATCCAAAAGATTGGATATACTCTGGCGCTCATCTAATGTTAATGCCAAAAGATCCTAATTCGCTTGGCAGTCAAACAACTGATTTCACAACTGGTGCACCATATGTGATGATGAAAGGGACTCCTTATGTTCATTTAATGATACCGGTTGAGGGTTATTATGACTATCAACCTGAATCAGCACCTAAGTAAGTTTTAGTTTCAAATCTTCTACATCTATATTTTCTTTTATAGGTGTAGAAGAAGATTTATTCTTCTACAAAACCCTGCCATCTTTGCATATATTTGATAAATCTATTACTTAGACCCTCATTAGATAAATATTTTTTTGAAACAGGAAGTTGGATTGGTTTGAATTCTGGATTACCGATTACCTTTTTTGGAAAATCATGATGAAGGATCCCACCCCTTCCAATGGTTACAAAGTCAACTCCACTTTCTAAAATTTTAGATACATCATTGGCAGTCCTTATATTTCCTGCCACTGTTAAAAAAGTATCCTTAAAATCCATATCGGTAAAATGTTTTAACAAGTTTTTTTCTTTGTGTTCCTCTTCATTTGGTTCCTTAAAAGAGTCCCATAAGGATATATCTAAGAAATCAATCTTTTTGGTTGATATTAAAGACTCACAAATTTCTTTAATCTCTGCAAGCTTCAATCCAAAACCTTCTGGAGATAAGCGAACACCTAAAATAAAATCACTACCGCATACATCCCTTATCCCATCAACAATCTCAAAAAGGATTCTTGATCTATTTTCATTTGATCCTCCGTATTCATCTTCTCGTCTATTAATTTCGGATGATAAAAATTGAGAGAGAATGTAGCCATGTGCTCCATGTATTTCAACACCCTGATAACCAGATACCTTTGCTCTTAGGGCAGCAGAAATAAAATCTTCTCTGAGTTTTATGACTTCCTCAGTTGAGAGTCCTCTGGATCCTGTGCTGCTATCATCTGATGGGCATACTGGTTGAGTTTTGATCAATTCCTCCGGAGATCTCATTCCAGCATGATGGAGTTGGGCAATTGCTAAACTATCATGTTTTTTAATTTCTGCTGTTAGTTTCTTAAGGCCTTCAATATGTTTATCATCAAATATCCCTAACTGGCCTGGAAATCCTTTGCCAATTTCTTGGACATGGGAAGCACAGGACATTGTTATGCCAAAACCACCCTCTGCCCTCTTAGTTAACCATTTATATTCGTCATCTGAAAGAGTTCCATCTTCGTGACTTTGTGTATTAGTCAAAGGTGCAAGCATAAACCTGTTTTTCATCTCTTGGCCAGATTCAAAGATTAATTTGTCATTTGATGATCTCATGTAAGTTTCAAACTTCTGAAATAGAAAAAGAAAAATAGAGTAGCTATTGATGAAAGTATATGCCAAAGGGCATGAGCCTGAATTAAAGAATCAGGATTACAGAAGTCTGTTTCAGGATAACCCTGAAGCCAAATAGCAAATGCTGTTAAATAGGTAAACATGCCAAACCAAAACCATCTAAATCTAGTCTTTCTCATTGCTGATTGCTTGTTAATGAAGACTGCTGGTATCCAAAACAAAATTACCCACCAATATTCATTTAAGTTAAGAAGAATCTCATTTGGGAAAACTCCAAAAACCGAAGCTACTAAAAATCCTATAAAACCTGAGGATAATCGAAGTAGTGGTGAATAAAAATGTTGTAATGCTTCTGTGATTATCCATAAGGCTATGGATAAAAACCACAAATTGATTCCGATACCTAAATCGCCACCGAAATTCCAGCTAATTAATGCATAAATTGTAATGTATGAAACATATGTTTTTGCAAAGATTTTTTCTGAGTAATCTTTGATTACAAATATATTTACAAGCCAAGGTATTGAAATAAACATAATCATGCTTAACCAGTCTGCCCATTGACCCCAAGCGGTATGGGTTCCATGCATTAATAGTGATCCAGGGCCTAAAAATAAAGCAGCAGTTGCGAATATTATTGCGGTTGGTGATGCACCATGAAATCTTGATTCACCTCTTGATTCTCGAGATAAAATCCAAAACATTATAAGTCCAGTAGTTATAAACCCTATGTTAGATAGGGCATTACTGGGCTCTCTAAAATATCCACCACTAATCCTTTCGCACCACCGAGAAACATCATTAATGCTATAACCGGGCTCAACAGATAAAAAATTTCCAGTCTGTGCTAATAGGAGATAAGCAACAAAAAAAAGAAATGAGCATAGTAAAGGTATAAGAAAGACTTTTTTATTCATTTCTATATCTTCCTTAATCCCAAACAGAAATATATTCTTCTGTATTCATTTTAGGTAACGATTTTTTCTTACCTTTTGGTGTGCCAATATAAATATAGCCGATTATTGTCTGATCATCATTTAAGCCAAGTCTTTCTGAAATCTTCTCATTAAATGCAAATCTACCAGTCCTCCAAATTGCGCCATAACCTAGTGCATTCAAGGCAAGCATAATATTTTGCCCAGCAGTTCCAGTAGATATAATTTGTTCTATCCTAGGAACTTTTGGATGATCCTTTTTTGTAGACACAAGTATTACAATTAATGGAGCTCTAAATGGTGCGTTTTTATATTTCTCTATTTTGTCGTCAGTTAAATCCTCAAAGCTCTCTTTTGCTACCTCTACAAAGGTATCAGAGAGTTTTTGAAGTCCTGCACCACTCAACTGAATAAAGCTTGAAGGTCTTACCCATGCATGGTCTGGTGCTCTTAGGGCGGCTTGGAATACTTGCTCCATTTCATCTTTAGATGGTATGGGATCAACAAGATTTCGATGAGAGTTTCTTTCTAAAATGTTCTTAAGTGCTTTATTCATGAATTAAATAAAGGACTTAAGGACTGTTTTTATATTTTCAATTAAATTTGGGTTTTGATTAAAACTTTTAATACTGGAATCAGGTTTATTCCAATCATGAGATGAGTCAGTAAAATAGTTTGAGTCAATGGTTACCCAACTTGAATCATCTAATGTTCCTGCTTTTATAAAAACTATCCTATCAAGTTCTTTTGCAAAGCTAATAACTCCGGATCCACATTTTTCACAAAACCCTCGATTTATATGCATGCCATCAGTGCCAACACTCTCATAAAATTTGGGCTCGCCTTTTATTGTAAGATTCTTTTTCGCTAGAACAAGAATAGTTGCTTTTCCAGAGCCAGTAGCTTTTTGACAATCTTTGCAGTGACAATGATGTCCGGAAATAACTTTATTCCTTTGGAATGAGTAACTTACTGCCCCACATAGACAGCTACCAGTTTCAATCATGAATTAATTGCCCAATCTTCGATGATCATGTCAGATGCTTTTTCACCAATCATAATTGTAGGCGCGTTAGTATTGCCTCCTATTAATGTTGGCATAATTGAAGCATCTATAACTCGTAAGCCTTCTACTTTATGAACTTTAAGCCTTTGATCAACAACAGCCTCTTGGTCATTACCCATTTTGCATGTTCCAACTGGATGATAGACAGTATCGGCACTTTCTCGAATAGCCTTCTCAATATCTGCATCATCATTGATATCAATTGGCCTTTGACAATGTTGCTTTATATATTTGTTTACAGGCTCTGTATTTAGAATCTGCATCATTTTCTTATATCCTTCAATCATGTCTTTCATATCATCAGGATGTGAGAGAAATTTTGGATCTATTAAAGGATCTTCTAATGGATCAGCAGACTTAAGTGTCACAGTGCCTCTTGATTTTGGTCTTAATAAACAGCTATGGCAACTGAATCCATGACCCCAAATTTGTGTTCTTCCATGATCAACAACCATAGCAGGAGCAAAATGAAGTTGTATGTCTGGAATCTCCTTAGAGTCGCTTGATTTAATAAAGCCTCCTGCTTCAGCGATGGTTGATGTAAATAGTCCTGTTTTCTTCAGAATATACTTTAGAACCTCAAGTGGGTATTTGATTAGAAATGCCTTAATAGAGGTTCCAATAAACTGCATGGAGTTATATTTATGAACAGTTAAATAATCAATGTGATCTTGAAGGTTCTTTCCTACTCCGGGTAAATCGACCTTATGCTCTATACCATGTTTTTCTATTTCTTCTTTTGGGCCAACTCCAGATCGCAACAATATTTGCGGGGAACCAAAAGCACCTGAGCACAATAAAACTTCTTTTGATGCAGCAATACTTTTTATATTTCCATCTTCTTCTGTATATTCAACGCCGGAAGCTTTATCGTTATCGATTAAGATTTTATTTACATTTGCTTCAGTAATTACAGTAAGGTTTGATCTTTCTAGTGCAGGTACTAAATATGCTTTAGCAGTGCTGCATCTTTTTCCATCTTTTTGGGTTGTTTGATAGAACCCGACGCCCTCTTGTTCGCCACCATTAAAATCCTCATTAAATTCATGAATTTTTGATCCGGCTTTAACAAAATCTTTTGTTGGTTGGTTTTCATGCATAATTTTTGAAACATTTAATGGGCCTCCTTGACCATGAAAGTCATTATCAAACATTTCATTATGCTCTGCTTTCTTAAAATATTTTAAGACTTCATCATATGACCACCCCTCATTGCCTAGACTAGCCCAGTGATCGTAATCCCATTTGTGACCCCTAACATATAACATCGCATTAATGGAGCTTGAGCCACCAAGAGTTTTTCCTCTTGGTTGTGCCCCTCTCCTATGTTCTTTAATTTCGTCTTTAAAAGAGTGAACACCTCCTGTTGTATCAACAACTTCTGAAGTAGGTTCAGCCACAGTTACTTCTTCAAACTCTTTTTGAGGAACTGTTTCGTAGTTCCAACTAACAGGATTATCTGGACCAAAAAATGCAAAACCAATTGGAATATGAATTCTCGGATCTTTATCTTTTTTTCCAGCTTCAATGATGCAGACAGATATATTGGGATTAGAAGTAAGTCTATTTGCTAAGACACAACCTGCTGAACCTGCACCAATAATTACAAAATCATATGCATTTTTCATGTTAATATATTAACATCTATTCAGATTGCATGTTGGTTGTATGACCATTAGAATAACCACCTAGTTTATGAGGTTGAAAATGAAAAATATCAGTTATTTGTTGAGTTTATTAGTGCTTTTTTCCTTTGTATTGATTGCAGATGAGAGTGTTGAAGATGCAGCAGAAGAATCTTCAGAAAGTGTCGTTGAAGAAGAGAATCAGGAAGAAAAAGAGGAAGAGGAAGAAGAAAAAGAACCGACTATCAGCGAGTTTATTGAAGAGGGAGAGTTTGAAATCATTGAAGGAATGCTCGATATTTATTATGAAACAGAAGAAGATACTTATTACACAATTGTTGATGAAGAAAGCCTCTCCAAAGAATTCATTTATTTTTATTACATCATAAGCGGTGCTCAAGCAGGAGGTGCCAGCGGAGGAGATATGGGTGACAGCTCTGTGTTAGAGTTTAGAAAGTTTAAAGATGATATTGCCCTCTATAAGAAAAATACAATTTTTAGCTATGACGAATCCAATAATATTTCGAAATCTACACTAACAAATATTCTTGAGTCTTTTGTTGGAAGGTTTGAAGTTAAGATCGAAGAAGATGGAAAGTATCTAATCAATATTGATAAATTATTTCTTGGTGAAATGCTTGTTGGCCTTACTCCACCTAAAGAATATGCTGAATATTACAGCTTAATTCTTGGTAGGATTGATGACAAAAAAACTTACATCAGTAGAGTAAAAAATTACCCAAAGAATACTTCTATAGAAGTTACCTATGGTTTCTTTAATCCAAGTCCAAAAGGCTCAGTTGATGCGGTTCCTGATGCAAGATACTCCAGTATTGTTGCTAGACATATGTTTGTTGAAATGCCTGATAGTAACTATGAGCCCAGGGTTGCCGATCAAAGAATAGGATATTTTTCAACGAAGATCACTGATCTGAGCACCTATGATTATTTTAAAGGAAAGGACTTAATTAATAGGTGGCGTCTAATTAAAAAAGATCCATCAGCAGAACTTTCAGAACCAATAAATCCTATCGTTTTCTGGGTTGAAAACTCAACTCCTGAGGAGATTAAACCTTTTGTTGTTGAGGCAATTGAGCTTTGGAATATAGCTTTCGAAAAAGCAGGTTTCAAGAATGCAGTTGTTGCAAAAATTCAACCTGATGATGCTGAATGGGATGCAGGGGATGTTCAATATAATGTAATAAGATGGGCATCTACACCCTCACCTAGATACTCAGGATACGGTCCAAGTGTTGCCAATCCTCGAACTGGAGAAATGATTGCCGCTGATATTGTGCAAGAATTTAACTCTATTAGTTATGGTTATAGGCTCAGGAAGATATGGGGTTATGATGAAGACAATGATCCACTAAGGCAATGGATTATCTCACTTACCTTGCATGAGATAGGTCATACTTTAGGACTTCGCCATAATTTTAAAGCAAGTTGGTTGTATGATGCATCTGAAATTCATGATACAAGTGTCACTGGGAAGAATCATATTGGCTCAGTGATGGACTACGATCCAATAAATATTGCTCCAGAAGGAGTCGAGCAAGGAAATTTCTTTCCAACTGTGCCAGGCCCATATGATATTTGGGCTATCACCTTTGGTTATACACAAGAAATGAATGAAGTGGACAGAGAAAATCACCTATCTCAATCAACAAAACCTGAGTTCATCTTCGGAACTGATGATGATGCTATGGGTTCTCCTGGTGGGAATACGGATCCAAGAAATAAACGATATGATATGTCCAGTGATCCAATAACTTATTCTGTTCAAAGGCTAAAAATAATCGATGATAAAATTAATGAGTTACCTGAAATATTTAATGAACCAGGATCTACATATACTGAACTAAAGGCAACATTCGATAGCCTCTTAAGGGATAAGGGTAGATTTGCAGAATCTATTGCTATTCAAATAGGTGGGGTTTATTCAAATAGACTTGTTGTCGGTCAAGAGGCTGGAATGACGCCTTTTGAAGTTGTCCCCTATGAAGAACAAAAACGAGCTATGAAAGCATTAAATGAACATCTATTTGCAAACGATGCTTTTGTTTTTAATCCAGACATATTAAAAATCCTCCAATCTGAAAAACGTGCTGCTTCATATGGAAACTCTGATGATGATCCTAAAGTTCATGACAGAGTTCTTAGAATGCAATTAAGCTCACTCAGCTTTATTCTTCATCCGCGAGTAATGAAAAGGTTAACGAATAGTTCGAAATATGGAAATGAGTATCTACCTAATGAGGTTCTTCAAGATATATTCGATGGTATTTTTGTAGCTAGAGAAATTCCTAATACTTTTAAAATGAACCTACAATCTGCCTATGTGGATGGTCTAATAGAGGCCATGAGTGATGAAAGATATGATGAAATTTCAAGATCAGCTATATTTAATTCTCTCCAAAGGATTAGAAATTACTCAAATTCTTCCTATGGAAATAAGATGGTAAAAGGGCATTTTGATTACCTAAACTGGAAAATTAACAACGCACTTGATTGATTAAAATGAGCCACCTCTAAGTCTTGTGTTTGGAGGGCCGAAAATAATTGAAAAAGCTTCTCTAATTGTTCTAGCTTTTTTTACATCTTTGAAAATTGCGCTCCAACCCATGAAAGTAATCTTTACTGGGTTGAATGTATTCACATTGTTAACTAATCCGTATTTAACAGTTGCATGCTCTGGTTCAAATGTCCCAAACATTTTGTCCCAAATAATAAATAAATTTCCATAATTCTTATCTATATATTCTTTATTTGCTCCATGATGCACCCTGTGATGAGAAGGTGTGTTAAAAATCATCTCTAGTGGCCCCAGTTTGTCAACAATTTGTGTATGGCCAACAACTCCCCACAAGGTACTTATAATTCCAGCAATTACTACAATAGTTGGATCAAGTCCTAATATTGGGAGAACCAAAAAGAAAGGTATCTTAGACAAAGGTGCGAACCAAGCTTGTCTTAGTGAAACCGCAAAATTCATCTCCTCACTTGAATGATGACTCATATGTATTGCCCATAAAAATCTCACTCTATGAGAGAGTCTGTGGTAAATATAAAAAACTAAATCAATTAAAATAAAGGTTAAAATCCACATAGCCCAAACAGGTATTAAGCTAGCAAGATCAATGAGCCTAAATTGGTATAAAAAAATATGAATGCTAAATGATATTCCTTTAGCAGCAAATCCGATAAGAATATTCCCAACAAGTAAGCCAGCCGTGCATAAAGTATCATTTAATCTATAAAAAGATTTGTTGCTCATAGAAGAAAATAAAGCCTCTAAAGCAATCATTCCGTATATTATTGGAAGACCTATCGCATAAACTTCTGGTACAGTCAGGCTAGTCATTTCGATTTCAATAATTCAATTTTTTCAATTAGGGAATCAAGCTCGGGCTTGTTTGATCTTATCTCCTCTAAAGTAAGACCTTGAATTTCGTGCGGGAATACCAGCCACTGATCTGTCTTATGAATATAATAATCAGGAGCTCTATCAGTTTTATTATTCTTTGGCTTAAAGTAAGGAGTTGCAACTTGTATTTCTGGCATATTTTCTTTGCAAGCTTCCTTGATTTCTTCTATTACCTTGCTGATTGACATACCTGAATCATAAACATCATCTACTATCAAAAGAGAATCGTTTAACTTCAGCTGCTTAACCACGTAGTTGAGTCCATAAACTTGAACTCTGTCTTTAGTTGAGTTGATACCAGAATAGTAGGAAGTTCTTATTGCAATGTGGTCAGATGGTATACCCAGGTAATCAAGAAATTCTTGAACAGCAATTCCAACTGGGGCTCCGCCACGCCATATACCTATAATGAAGTCTGGTTTAAAGCCTTTCTCATAAATCTTCCAAGCTAAATTATAAGAGTCTTTTAAGAGCTGGTCTGCCTGGATGTAATGCTTTTCCATAAAGCTAATATTACTCCAAAACAGACCTTATATATAAACTAGCAGTTTTAAACTACTAGAAGCTATATCTTATTCTTGTCATAGCTTGTCTTGGCGGAATCAGCTCAAGGCCAGTTGCTGCTACTCCAAAAACGTCCGTCATGCTTGAATTAACTCCTGCCTCATCAGTGATGTTTAAGAGCATAAAATCTACAGCTAGGCTGTCACTAAAGCCAACCGAAGTGATTATGTTTCCAATTTGATAGGCTCTAACATAATCAACAATAGGATTATTAGAAACTCTTTGTTGGAAAGAACCTCTTTTAATAAATTGAGCTATTGTTGTAAGTGAGTTACCTGAAGACAAGTTGGTCTCATATTTAAATGAAATATCTGCGGTAATTTCAGGCGTCTTAGCCAGCTGATTACCTCTAACATTTTCTCTTAAACCATATCTGATATCTTCCGCACCAATGAAATAGGCGTAAGCATCAACATTATCTAAAACTTCATAATCTGAAGTTACTTCTGAGTTTAAAAAGGCAAGGTTCATGTCAACACTAAAAGAATCCGATAAAAATCCTGTGAATTCAATTTCTAAACCTGACATTTCAGCTTCGGGTATATTTGCTACTCCTCCTCTATACGGATCTGGGTCAGTAGCTTGGAACTGGAGATTTTCGTATGTGTATGAAAAAGCTGCCAAGTTAGCTCGTGCTCTGCCGTCTGCAAAAGTGGACTTTAGGCCTACTTCAAAAGAGTCAACTGTTTCGCTTTCGAATACTTGAAAAACCATAGGATCAACTAAAACAGCCCCCTGATCTGTTCTTCCTGCTGCATCAAGCTCTTCTTGAGTAGAAAAACCGTATGTTAAGTTTGTTCCGCCTGGTTTAAATCCTCTTGCTAGTGCAAGGTATAACATTGTGTCATCAGATAAATCAAATTCACCTACCACTCTAGAAGTAATCTCATCAGTAGTTCCTTCCTGTTCAAAGATATCTACATTTAAAAAGTTAGTTACGTCTGTAGTAAAGGTATCCTCGGAATAACGAAGTCCTGAAACAATTCTAAATGTTTCACTTACATATAGTGTTGTTTGTCCATAGATTGAAAAAGATTCTCTTGTTGGAAAAGCATCTGTAAAAAAGTCAACATCTGCTCCCGGACCAAAGATACCAAACAATCCAGGAAATCCATAGTCATGCTCATAGCAATAATTAGGATCTGCAAAAGATTCACTACAAAGATACTTTATCCTTCCATCAAAGTCATCATCTCTGTAACCTCTGATAACATTTTCAATTTCGTGATCAATATAAAATAACCCTACCGTCCAATCAAGTCTATCTTCAATTGGTTCATTAGAAATTAAGTTGATCTCAAGAGTTGTTGTATCAACAACTGAAGTTTCGGGTCTAAATTCTGCTCTTTGATAAGTGGCGCCAGCTCCTAAATCAGGAATTGAAAGAACTGGATCAAGATAATTATGCCTGTCGTTGTCCCTTGTAACCGATATATCATCTTCTTGAATACTAGCTATCGCTTTTAGATTTGCAAAACCAAAGTCAGATTCATAAATTGCAGCAATTACCATTGAAGATAGCTCATGCTGGGAAACGGTATCTTGTGAAAGCTTTCTCATTCCAGGCGATTGATCATCAATACCTCTTATAGCTGCCCCATTTCTATCTTCTTTAAAATACTGACCAAATACCCTTAGGCTAGATGTTTCACTAAGATCAAACATCCAATCAGTTCTAACTGACTTATTATTGGCATCATCTAGGTCTTGACCTGTAACCAGATTTTTTGAAAACCCATCTCTTGTTGTTGACGATATTGATAACCTTGTTGCAATAGTGTCGCTGATAACAAAATTATTTGAGGTTGTAAACTTCTGAAGGCCGTAATCTCCAAAGGTTACATTTAATTTACCAGAGCCTCCTTCAGTTGAAGGTGCTTTAGTAATAACATTAATTGCCCCCCCAGTTGAGTTTTGGCCGAATAATGTGCCTTGTGGACCACGTAAGACCTCAATCCTTTCGACATCAAGGAAGTCAGTGCTTAGTGCAAATGGTGATGCTATAAAAACTCCATCCATATGGAATGCAACAGATGGTGCAGCTATTGCATTTTGGTTGGTCTCGTTGCCTACTCCTCTTATTGAAATAACTGTTTTATAACCTTCATTTTTAGCAACTGTTACACCAGGCACGATTGCACTTAAATCAACAAAGCTTGTTATATTTTTCTCTTCAATATCTTCCTCAGTAAGCGCAGTAACAGCTTGAGAAATATCCTGAAGGCTTTCAGAACGTTTTTCAGCAGTCACAACTACCTCTTCAACCTCTTGTGCTAAAAGAGATAAGCCAAAAGAGCCTACAAAAGAAGCTAAAATAATTCTTTTAAATAAAATATTAAAATAAATTTTCATAAATTTTCCCCGTATAAATTTTTATTTTTGCAATCTTTGTCTGCAGGACAAATTGAAGTTAAACTCGGTCGGTTTAACGGTTGCGTTCCTTCGGTTTTCACCTACTTCCGTCTCCTAAGAGATGAACGATTAGCGCGTTCCTTCAGCTTTCGCTTACTTCCGACTCCGAAGAGTTGAACGATTTTAACTCACTATTTACTCAATCACTTGAGCTCCTTTTTAACCATGGAGATGGTGCAAATTAAATCACAATATAAAATAATACGTTTTAAAATTTAACTTAACAAGGCAGAAATCGATATTAGTGGATATTTTTTGTTTTTTTTTCTTGAAAAACTAAATTTACTAACTTAAACATGTAAAATCTTAAAAAATGTTAGAAAAAATCTTTAAACTTGAGTCTAACAACACTTCCTTTAGCAAAGAGGTTTTGGCTGGATTTACCACCTTTGTGACCATGGCATATATTATCTTTGTGAATCCGCAGATGATGGCAGTAAGTGGAATGGATTTAGGTGCAAGCTTTGTTGGTACCTGTCTGGCAGCCTCACTTGCTTGCATAGTAATGGGACTATATTCCAATTGGCCTGTCAGTTTAGCCCCTGGAATGGGATTAAATGCCTTTTTTACTTATACAGTTGTTGGTGAGATGGGATATTCTTGGGAAATAGCTCTTGGGGCAGTTTTTTTAGCAGGTGTTTTATTCTTTATAATGAGCGTAACGCGACTCAGACGATGGATGTTAGATAGTATCCCTCTTAATCTTAGGATTGCCATGGGAGCAGGTGTTGGACTCTTTATTGGTTTTATAGGATTAAAAAATGGCGGATTAATTGTTGCGAACGATGCTACCTTTCTAAGTCTTGGTGATTTTACAAACCCTGAAACGCTATTGGCAGCATTGGGTTTTTTAATAATCAGCTCCTTGTCGGTAAGAAATGTTCCTGGGGCTATTCTCGTTGGTGTAATTCTAGTGACAATATCTTCAATTTTTTTTGGGCTAATCGAATTCCGTGGATTAGTTTCTATGCCTCCAAGTATTGCCCCTACTTTCATGAAAATGGACATAGTCGGTGCATTAGATGTTGCAATGCTGAGCGTGGTTATGTCATTTCTTTTTGTAAATCTTTTTGATACTGCCGGTACCCTTTTAGGCGTGGCAAACAGAGCAAAAATCACTGATGAATACGGTAATGCAAAGAACTTTGATAAAGCTCTGAAAGCTGACAGCGGTTCCAGCATATTTGGTACTTTCTTTGGTTGCTCTCCTGTCACAAGTTATGTCGAGAGTTCAGCCGGAGTTGAGGCTGGAGGTAGAACGGGCTTAACTACGGTTGTGGTTGGTCTTCTATTTTTAGTAGCTATCTTTTTTTCACCCTTGGCAGCAATAGTTCCAGCCTATGCAACCGCTGGTGCTTTAATTTATGTATCTATCTTAATGATGAGCGGTATGGAAAAACTTAACTGGTCTGATTTAACTGAACTCTTGCCAGCATTAGTAATAATAGTAATGATCCCACTTACTTTTTCTATTGCTAATGGTATTGCTCTCGGATTCTTAGCATATGTTGTCTTAAAAATTTCTATTGGTGAAATAAAAAATATCTCCTCAGGAGCTTGGTTCTTAACTGCTATTTTTGTTTCAAAGTTTCTCTTCTTATAAAATGCTGCATAATTTTTCGAGGATTTTTATCATCCTTCTCAGTTTTGCGGTCTATGGGTCATCAGACCCAAATCCAACTTTATTTGTTGAAGAGACAAAACTTGTAGGTAGCTTTCATGAGAATGGAGAAGTTGAAATGTTTCTTGGCTTACCCTTCGCTAGACCTCCCATTGGTGAGATGAGATGGAAAAAACCGCATCCTTGGATGCCAATTCCTGATGAAGAAATTTATGTCAACAAATTTAAACCAGCTTGTTTTCAAAATCAAAGAATTGTTCTTTGGTATAAAAGATTAATTCAAGATTTTGGAGGTGATCCAAACACTTTTGCAGTCCCAGATTTCAGTGAAGATTGTTTATATTTAAATTTATGGCGACCAAAAGGTAAAAAAAATAATTTGCCTGTAATTGTTTATATCCACGGCGGCAGCAATAAGGCTGGATGGGCATATGAGCCAAATTATCTAGGTCATAATATTGCTAATAAAGACTTTATTCTAATAAGTGTTCCATACCGTTTAGGAGTTTTTGGATTTTTTTCTCATCCTGAAGTTGAAAGTCCAAATCTAGCTCTTTTTGATCAAATTTTGGCTCTTGAGTGGATAAGTAAATATGTCTCTTCTTTTGGGGGAGATCCCTCAAATATTACTTTAATTGGCGAATCAGCAGGTGCTGGAGGAATAAGTCACCTTATAGCCTCTCCACTAACTGAGGGTTTATTTCAAAGAGCTGTTCATCAAAGTGGGGGTTCTTCCTTTACTTATCCAACTTCAGCTTCTGAGGTAAAAAACCTTGCAAATGAATTTAGTAAATCTTTCCAAGACTCATCAATTAAGAATCTAAGGACTATAAGTGCTGAAGAAATACTTAAAATTTCTGAAAAAATTTATGCAAACCATTATTTCAATTATGTTAATGATAATTTATCTTTAAATGAGCATTTGTCTGAATCCTATAAAGAGGGAAAAATTCAAAGTGTTGACTTGATTATTGGATCTAATAATGATGAGTGGTCCTTATATTTTGATGGCAATGTTGATATTGAGCTCTGGCTAGATCAGGAAACATCACAAGAGAAAAAAGTTAAACTCTTAACACTTCTCGAAGATATCGATGATCCTGTAAGAAAAATGGATCTATTAATAACAGCAAAGAATTTTGTTTGTCCTTCTTTGTTTATGGCTAAAAGTTTAAAAAATAAAGGCAAAAAAACTTGGGTTTATCAATTTAATAGAGTTAGGGATGACGAGTTAGCAAAAAAATATGGGGCATTCCACGGTGCTGAACTACCTTATGTTTTCGATACTCATGATGATTGGCTTCCTACAAATGATGCGGATAAGGAGCTTACTGAAGTAATTCAGTCTTATTGGTTGTCCTTCGCAAGAACTGGCAATCCTAATAATGCCAATAACGTTATTTGGCCAGAATATATATCAAGTGATGACTCAAGTATTGTTCTTGATACTGAGGTCTTATCTAGGGGCCATGAAAGCTCTGAGATATGTAAAATAATGGACTTGTTTTAAAAGTTTGCAGGGTTCTTGGGTGTAAAGGCATTATAGTATTCTTTAATACTTAATATGTCTTTCTTGTCGTCTCCTGTGGGTATAAACTCTTTTCCAAAAACTAATTCTTTCTTAAGAAAGTCTAGGGAAACCAGTACTACGCCTGAATTAAGTTCTTTTGCAATTCTTAAGAATCCAGTTTTCCACTCATCTACTTTTGAGCGTGTTCCCTCAGGCGCAAGACCAATCAGTCCATTTTTTTTATCTTCAATTTGCCTTAAAAGGTCTTTAATCAGTCCGCCTGGTTTTGATCTATCAACGGGAATGCCTCCCATGTATTTCATAAATCTTCCAAGTAAGCCCTTAAAAACTGTATGTTTGCCAATAAAATATACCTTTAGATCTATAGCAGCAATTGCGGCCAGACCAACTACAGCATCCCAGTTAGAGGTATGTGGCGCAACAATGGCAACAAATTTCTTGTTCTCATAGACATCTGAGATGTGACCCTTGATCTTCCATCCAGAAGCTTTGATTATAATTTTGCCTAGCCATTGGAATGGTTTTGGCCTATTTGCTTTATAGCTGTTTGGAAACTTGAATTTCATAGTTCACATTATAAGGTTTTTTACTGACATTCCTTCTTTTTTTAGAAGCTCTGCCTTTAGCATTTATTTAATGTGTTCAATTAAAAGCGTTGGCACATTGCAGGTATGAGATTTAATGGTTGCTACCAAAGTTCCTTTCTTAAGTCCTTTTTTGATTGGTGTAACATCAATATTTTTGTTTATTAATCTTTTATGAGCTTCTTCTATTGATTCAACTACCCAAGCAAGTCCCCACAGCTCATCAGCTGATTCTGCTTTATCTTTCTGTTCTATAACCTCAATTGTTGTTGCATTTGTTCTGAAAAAAAGCATTCTTCTCTTCCAGTGCTCTATTGTTGTGTCTAAAGCTAGTCTTATTTTATAAATATCTCTATAAATGCTTACAAAATTATCGGCGTCTTTAGTATTAATTACCACATGATCAAGGCTTCTGACAAAAGATTTATCATCATGCTCATACTTTGTAAGGCTTCCTTCGGTGTGCTCAATAATAAATACAAAAAGCTCTCTGCTAAGGTTTTTTGGTAAAAAAATATTCTTCCATTTATGCTTCTCTCCATCTATATCATTTATTGCTTGTCCAGAAGTTATCTCCACTCCTTCTATATTCTTGGCTAAATTTTCTTTTACAACTTCCGCGTTATCTGTGCCTAATGCAATCCCAGCCAAGTGATCCCCTTTTTGTTCAATCAAAGGTTTTATAAAGTCTGTTCCTGGCCCATCTTCGTGAGGTGATATTAATTCTAAGTATGTATTCTCAAGATTAAATAATACATTTCTTGTTCCGAGTTCATTATGTCTTCCTCTCCAGCATGGGGAGATACCAAAAATTTTTTTATAGTTATCTGTGGCTTGATCCAGATCACTTACTGCGATTATTAGGTGATCAACTGATGAAATCATTGGTTCTCTAATTTATTTATTGTTTCTATAAAAACCTTACTACCAAGTGAAACATTTTCTACCCAATCATTTTTTGCTTCATTGTCAGCATTGTCTGAAATAAACTTAAAACACCTAAAGTCAATACTTTCTAGCTTGCATACTTTTGCAATAGCAAAAGCTTCCATATCAACAATATCTGTTTGTAATCTTGGAGTACTAGTTACAAATTTGTCTCCTGAGCCGCAAGTTACACCCTGTCTTCCAAAAGTTATCTCAATGTCATTCTCAAATGGAGTTTGCCCAATTTCGAAACCAAGTGGGGAAGCATCCATATCTCTTTGAAGAAATTTTGAAACCTCAACCAGCCCTTTTATGTTTGGGTCCAAAGATCCAGCTGTTCCAAAATTTATAACTATATCAGGTGAATATTTTTGTATGGCCTTCAGTGTGTTGAAAGCGGCATTTACTTTACCTACTCCAATATATTCAATTTGTAGATTAGGTAAATCAGTTCTTTTGAGCTCGTCTTCAATAGCTACCAAGATTAGTATCTTCATTTCCAATCTCCCTTTCTTCCGGAAAGATCCCATTCTATTCTTGAGTTCATTAACTGTATCCTTTTATTAACATATCTTTTAATTTACTGATTTATAAATATTAACAATCGTAACACCAACAACAATTAAAAATAGTCCAACTATTGATTGCCAACTAAGAGTTTGCTTGTAAAAGATGTAACTAAGTAATGCTACTGTGAAAACTCCCATACCTGACCAGGTGGCATAAACAACTGATAGAGGTAGTTTTTGTGTAACTATAGCAAGGAAATAAAAAGATATGCCATATGAGAAAAGTAAGATTGAGCTTGGCAGCAGCTTAGTAAAGTTTTGTGAGACGGGAAGGAGCATGGTTCCTATAACCTCAAATATTATTGCTAAGAAAAGAACAATATATGGGTTCATTCAGAATTTATATTCTTGCTAAATAACATCATGACAATCACAATCAAGCTCTTTACATAACTGAAAGTTCCTCATATGGGCATAGACTACAAGGGCTGATCCCATTAAAGTAAAAATAATTACATTTAACTCTGTAAGGAAGCTTTCTGATAATGCTGTAGCAGTTAAAACACCTAGCCCTAAAATCCCAAGCAGAAATACTGCAAAATTATTGTGATTTGAGACTCCTGTGAAAAGAGCATAAGTGCTAATAGGAATAGCAAGAAATAGAATAGCCCAATGAATAAACTCATTGTCTATAGAAATAGCTAATGCACCTGAAGTAACAATAAAAAAAGATGGCACTAATAAACAATGTAGTGCACATGCTATTGATAATCCAGCTGCTAATTTGTCACTATTTGGATGGGTTTTCATGATTACAATATTATACTTTACCAGTTTCCGACTATTTTCTTCTGCTATTTTAATTTGGTAATTTCGTAATCCACTCTCTTAGCATTTCAACTGCTTCTTGGTGAGTTAATACTCTACCTGACTCAGGCATCATAATCCCGGGATCCATTGATTGCATTCTATATAACAGAATAGATTCATCAGGTTTACCAGGAACAATTGAATATTTATTGCCTCCACTTCCTCTTCCTGTTGCGACAGGTTTTTTGTAAATCCCAAGATTGATATCTCTTGTTTCAACAAGGTTAAGGTATAATCCGGTTGAGTTTGCATTACCAGTTGCTGAATGACAATGGCCACAATTCACATCTAGATATGACCTTGCTCTATCGTCTATGTTTTGGGTCTCATCACTCCAGTCAACTGGTGAAACTAAATCCTGTGGAAAAGCATTGATAATTTCTTTTTTCATCCAATAGGCAAGTTGATTGAACTCTCCTTCTTCATAACTAAAATCTTTATTTATATTTTTCGCTTTTGGGCCTATAGGAGTTATAACGTCTTTAGCAGCATGACATTCTTTACATTGATTTACATTTGGAACTCTATAACGCACCTGTCTTTGATCTCCCATAAAATCTATCCAAGAAGCATTGATAGTCTTTCCTGCTATTTTTTTATAGGCTTCATTTTGTTCTTCGTTCCAAGCATAGGAGACTCCCTCCCAGCCATCTTTTTTTCTTAACAACAATCTAGTTTCTAAAAGTTGTTTACCCAAGTCAGGATTTCTTTCATCAATAGGATAATAAAAAGTTTTTATTAATGCTGAGCCTTCAGGAAAGTCGAATACCCAATCTTTCACATATGTTGCATTAGCATGATCTGGTACATATACCCAGCGTTGCTTATATGAGTAATCTGAAAATAAAGTTGATATTAATTCGTAAGGAATGACTTTTTTATGAGGTTCTTGGGCAGAGTAATCAATAAAAAATCCGAATTCTGATAATTTCTCTGGAAAGGAATCAGCTAAAATTAAATTGTTGTTTACAGAGAAGGTGTTAGTGCTGAATATAAATAATAAAAAACAAAAAAAACTTCTCATTTCTGTTAATAAGTCTCTATCTTTATCTCTTTAAGAGGAGATATCTTACCCTTAAAGTCTTCTTTGTTTGTGTTGGTTGGATCAGAAAATCCGAGCATGTACTTAATTGGCTTGATTGTTAAAAATCTTGCATTTTCCTCTTTAATGATTAATTTTTCATCATCAGGCTGACCAAATATTATTTGTGACAGGGGAACAACCCCATCCCAGAATATATCTGGCATATTTCCGCCACTTATTTCGAAGAGGGCTTTAGCTAAGTCTCCTGTTTCAATATCTGGATCAAAGCCACTCGGACCATAAGTATTTCCATGTACCTGAATATTTTTTGGGTGTGGATAGTAATTAGGATCATCTGTTTCATCACCATAGGAAACTATTGAAAGATTTACCGTACCATTTCCACTTATCAGGTTATTAAATATCTCAACGTCTGAATTTGCCATAATAATTATGCCGGTTCCTCTTGGAACTTCCCCAACGATATTCCCCTCAGGTGCAAAGTTATCTGTATCATTATCAATCGATTTATTATCAAAGACTCTTATGTGATGACCGCCTTGCTGAGGCAGATCTGGTAGATCAAAAACAAGGATGCCGCCTGTATTATGCGAAGCTAAATTGTTGTAGACATCTGCATAGTAGGAGTTCTCAATCTCAATTCCTGCAACATTGAACTGAGCGATGCTATTCCTAACGATAATGTTTTTAGATTGTCCAACATATATGCCTGCATCAGAAGCACCGATAGCAACACAACCATCAATTAAAACATCTTCCGATTCAACAGGATAAAATCCATAAGCTCCATTTGTGCTCTTGGGTCCACCAGTCCACTCAGTTTTAAGATTTATCATGCTGATACCTTTAGCACCAATAACTTTAAGAGCATCTCCCTTTGCATCTAGTATTGAAAAATCAGTTAATGTCACCCTATCTGATGTGACCAGTAGGCCTTGGGCGCCAGATTGTTGATTCTTGAAATCTAAGATTGTATTTTCTATTCCTTCGCCTTTGACAGTTACATCACTTACATCTAAGGAAAGCCCATCTTCAAATTCATAATAGCCACTTTTGATTATTAGAGTATCGCCACGCTCCATAAGTATCATCGCTTCCTGGATTCTCTCTTGTGCATAAGGGCCAGGATCTATGAATACCTCTTTTGAATAAAGGTTAAAGCATAATAATAAAGGGATAGAAAAGAATAGATTTCTTTTCACTTTTTTTAAGATTCTACTTCGAGCAGCAGGAGCACTCGCAGCAATCACAACAATCACACATGCGAACATTATAAACAAAATTTAATCTTTTAGCCTATTAATAAGCAATCTCTCAAAATTTTTCTTTGAGTTCTCAACTTTCTCTTGAATATTAGTTTCTCCCCTTAGAAAAAATTTATCTATGCTTTGAATATCACACCTCTCAATGAATCCCAAACTTTCATATTTCATAATTATCTGTGAATACTTTTCTGGAGCTTTAATGTTTTGAGGAAAAATAGAAGCAACTTTCTTACCAGATGAAATTGCTTCAGAAATCATTGTTGAGCTATCTTCAGTCACAAAAATATCATGAGCAAGATATAGGAGATGATCAAATTTACCTCTGGCTTTTTCACTATGAAAAAGCACTGACATGGAGACCTCAAATCTTTCTTTTATTAAGTTCTCTATTTCCTTGGGAGTTCTTCTTGAAGTTATAAACAAAGGGTTGCTTTCTTTGGTTTCACAAAAAGAAGAAAAATTATCTATTAATTCTATCCACTCTCTTTTTGTATAAGTATATCCAATCCCATCACCTCCGAGCACCAGTAAAGAGAATTTGATTCCTTCAATTCCTTTTTCAGAAATAAATTTAGTGCCTAGCTCTTTGCATGTTTTTGGATCAAACTGATTAGGCACAATTTCTGGGACTAAGTTTGAAGGCGATGTAGATACTTTGCTCGAAGTAATATATGCGCTGAAGTCTGATATTTTCCAGTCCCTTGGAGTGCTTAAATGAATATTTTTAACCTTTAGTGTTTTAGAAATCGCTAAATTTAAAGGGGCAAGATTGGCGCCTCCAGAAATAATGACATCAACTTCATTCACTGACGCGAACTTATAACAAAACAAAATAAGTTTTCTAGATATAAAATTAGGATATTTTGAAAGCTTTCTTGACAATAGCCTAAGTAGACCCCTTAAAAAATGTATCTTCCATCTCACACTTACGGTCTTTGTCGAAACATCGTACCCAGCATCTCTTAAAGTTTTTATAACTCCAAGAACTTGACCATCGTGGCCTGCCACTCCTTCACTAAGGTGACATATTCTAATTTTCATCACTAATAAGTCGCTTAAGGTCAGCTGATAATCTTTTTAAACTAAAATTATTTTCTATGTTTGCCTGGGCATTCTTAGATAACAGATTCCTATAATCTTTATCTTGAAGTCTTGAAATTGCCTCTACTATTTGATTGGGTGATGAGAAGTCCACTAATATCCCACCACGATCTTCAGGCAAGCCACCAAATATTTGTAACGCACCATCAGTTTTTGTAGAAATGACAGGAAGACCATTCATCATAGCCTCGCCAATAATTAATCCAAATGGCTCAATTAACGAAGGTAAACAAAAAATGTCATATTTAGTAAATTCGTCTTTTAGATTTGGGCACCAGCCCATTAGTGAAATATTTCCAAGCTCAAGTTCATTTATTTTATTCGCTAATTTGCTTTGAAGTGGGCCCTCCCCATAAAGACTGATTTGTGCTGGAATTTCCTCTTGTTTAAGCATTACTGCAGCATCTAAAAGATCTTCAAAACCTTTTTTTTGTATAAATCTTCCAGCAGCAATAATTTCTAAATGCCTAGAGTTTGCCCTATAGTTTTGAATTTTTGGTTTTATTAAATCAAACCCATGACAAATGACAATATTTTTTGAGACGTTATCAGGATATTTTTTTAAAAATCTACTTAGTCCCGATTGAGTAATAAATATGTTGTATGCCTTGTGATTAGTATTTCTAAGTTTGCCGGAATGATTAATTAGGCCTGTTTTGTTAAAAAAATTACTAAAATGTTTGAGTAACTTTGAATTATGAATAAATATCCACTTACTTTTCTTTAAGTGTTTTGCTATATCCGGCCTAAAAATAAATTTTGTATAAATATGAAAATATAAACTTTTCTTATTGAGTTCCAATATTTCTACATTGGAATGATCTTGCAAAACCTCTATGGCATCAGCATGTTTTGGGAGTACTACTAAGTGTTTTTCATGTATAAGATTGAGTGCCTTTGAGTATGAGATCAGGCTATTTGCAATCCCCCCTTTATTTCTATCAACAGTTACAGAAACTATCATTTTTAGCCTTTATATTTAATTTTTATAACTTTTTCTTCTTCTTATAAAGAAAATAACTATAAATGCAATAAATATAATAAGAAAGATTGCTCTCCATAAGAGGGGAAGATAATTCCTTTTAAAGGTGTTTACTGTCATTTCTTCTGCCCACCCATAATCTTGTGGTAACTCTATAACGCCATTTTTTTCGACATAAATATCATAATCTTTTAATAGCTCAAAAAGCTTATCTGGCATTTTGGATGCTAAATTTTGTGTTTCACCAGGATCTTTATAAAGATTGTATAGCTCCCACTCATTCGATCCATGTGGAGGTCTATTTCTTACTATTTTGTAATTGCCTTTAAAGAGAGCTGAGTTGCCGGTTACTTCTAAACCAATCGCTTCTGAGTCTGTATAGTTATTTTCATTAGCTCCAGCAAGAGAATTTTTAAGTGATTTACCAATTATTCTCTGATCAACCTCCTCAAATACCATGTCACTAATTGTTGCAGCAATATCTGTAACAAATGCAAAATTATGATTTTTTCCTTTTTTAACTCCTGGCCCACTAATTATAAGTGGCACTCTAAGGCCGCCTTCAGACATATGGAATTTAAATAAATGACTTGGGCTTGCTGTTGCTTGAGCAAACTCAGTTCCAATGTAAACATAACTATCTTGATCACCTAGAGTCTCATAATCACGATCATAAATAGTTGTTTTTATCCAATCTCGCCAGGGCTTATGATCACTTGGATCATTTCCTTCAGGTCCATTATCTGCAGTTACTATGAAGATTGTGTTTTCATAAAGGCCCTCCTCTTTTAGATAGTTTATGAATCTACCAATGTGGAAGTCCATTGCATCCAACATGCCAGCGAAAACAGCCATACTTTTGATAAACATTTTTTTATCTTCTTGAGTTGTATCAGACCAGCTATCAAAACTAGAAAAAGAATCAACAATATCTTTATCTGCTGAGAAAATCCCTTTTTCGACCGCTTGTTTTCTTCTAAGTTCTCTCAGAACCTCCCAGCCATCTTCATACGTTGTTAAATATTTATCTATAAACTCCTGAGGAGCCTGCAGTGGTATGTGTTGGGCTTGAAATGATAAGTATGCAAAAAATGGAGATTCTGATTCCTTATCTTCTTTAATAAATTCAATCATTTGATCTACAAAAAATTCACTTGAATAAAAGTCTTCGGGGAGCGTGGCCTCCTTTCCATTTTTGAACCAAGGTGATTCTAAATAATATGGGAGATAAGAGTGATGACTGAAGTTATTACCTCCAGTAGCATCTAAAATGAATGTTTTATCAAAACCTCGGTTATATGGAAGTGCTGCTGTCTCCTCTCCGCCAAAAGCCAAGTGCCATTTTCCTGTCATATATGATTTATAACCGGCTGGTTTAAGTATTTCTGCAAGTGTGAGAGCATCATCTCTTAAATACCCTTCATAACCAGGAGTGTTTCTATATTTCCAGGGCATGACTTCTGGGATCATTGGGATTCCCGTATTGTGGTTATCCATTCCAGTGAGTAGCATAGCTCTCGAGGGGGCACACTCTGGTGTTGTATGGTAATTTGTAAACAGCATCCCTTCATTGGCTAAAGTATCCATATTTGGTGTGTCGATCTCACCGCCGAATGCCTGCAAATCAGTTAAACCAAGGTCATCAATTAAAATTAAAACAATATTTGGTTTGCTTGCAGCAATAGTGTTTAGCGAAGCAAATAAAAGAAAAATGAAGGGTATTTGAAATAAAAAATTATTTTTGTTTAACATTTTTAAATTTAGTTATTCACTCAATATCATTATGTTTCTAGCATTTACTCCATACAAGGATATCCTTAAATCCATCAAATTCTGCGGAAAGTTCTAATATATTATTTTCTGATGAAAATTTATGTTTTCTTGTAAGAGTTGTATTTACCCACTGAGGTAGGAGGCTTACCTCCACATTATGATAAACATTAGTATCATCGGCCTCATATCTGCCTGCATAAGATACATAACCGTTAGCAGCTAAGAAAAAATTTTTAACTACTTCATGAGTATCTTCCTCTAGCACAGTATTGTTTTTTAGTTCATAGACTATCTTTGATATTTTTGATCTGTTGTCAGAAACATGAGAGCGATCTTTTTGCATCAATGTGGCAGACATCCAGCCCTCAGGATGGTAGATCAAAAACCCATTTACTTTGCCCAAAAAAGGGTATGTCTCTTTTCCATCTGGCTTTAAAACAAACCATTTGTTGAGTTTCCATGTCCCAATAAATTTTTGTACTAAATTTTTTTTATTCATTTTTTATAATTATTAATCGGCGCTTTGAGTCTGCAAACCAACATCTACAGCAATTGAGTTAGGAACAAGCATGGTTAAAGCATAGTGAACTATCTTCCATTCACCATCAATTAGTTGGACAACACCGGTCCCTCTGCAATGTCCTAACTTTTCATTAAACAAGATCTCATCAAACCAGCGCATGTCCTTGTTTCCCTCCCAGTTACGCTCAATCACTGAATAGCTCCACCCATTACCATCATCAAAAGCTGGCTTAGCATAAGCTTTAAATTCTTCTATAGTCCATCGCTCCGTCTTATCTGTTCCAAGAAAAATAGCATTTGTGCTATATCGATCAAAGTAGGTTTCAAAATTTCCCTCATGTGCGTCTAAATGAAGGCCATCTACAAGAGCATTAATTGCATTAAGCTGGTCATCAGGTACTAAGACATTTTTAGGTGAGCATGATATTAAAAATGTCATTGAGACAATTAAGAAAAATTTGTTAGGCTTCATTTTCATATAGATATTATTCAAACACAGTAAGCGCAAAAATTGCTAAAACAAAAATAGTTATAAAAATGAGGAAGTCCAATTGATTTTGAAAAGATGACGGTTTAAATGAGTAATAATAGCGAGCTAATAAGCCTATCCAAGTCAAATAAGCCAATAATGTGAGTATTTTTTGCAGGAAGGCATTTACTATAAAATAGGGGAAAATTCCAAATATAAAAAACATAAAAAAAGCAGTTGTTATCCCGCCAACAAATGATTCGTTTTCAAGAAGAATCTTTAACTTCTCTTTCAAGGCTTAGTTAGATTTACAGTTCAAAAGTTTCATCAAGAATAAACATCTCGACACCACCGGTAATTTTATCCTCTGACATTGCCTCTGCAGTTGCTGGATCATTAAATATTCTTAAGAATTCATCAACATCATTTGTTTCAAAAACAGCAATTACCGTTTTATCATTTGCTGCTCCCATGTGGGCAAGTGATACGCCCTGACTTTTAAATAAGTCAACGTGGGTTTTAAATTTTTCTCTCCAGTGATCAACGCTTTCAACTTCTGCTCTTACTGCTATCAACATTTGCTGCCTCCTTTAATTATTATCAACTTTGTTTCATCGCCTTAGAAGTATAACAATCCAACGACTAAGGTTTAGAATATCAGCTAATGCGGCCGACACATAGGTAAGGGCCGCAGCCCTCAAAATATGACTAGCAGCTTTTTCTTCGGACTGTGATACGTAGTTACCTTCTCTTAATAGGGGGAGCGCTTTAGAAAAACTTGCGTCAAATTCAATTGGCAGGGTCACTGCATGAATCATCATGCGTGCGGTGAAACCAGATAGCCCTAGGAGAAGCAATAAAGAAAATGGCATTGGATGACGTGTAATAATTCCAATCACCGGCGACAAAGAGATAATGACAGCACTCCAGCGAGCCACTTTATCAACAATTGGAATCATCTTTGTTCTAGTAGCTAGACGTTTATCGCCTTGTTGATCTTGGATTGCATGTCCAACTTCATGAGCAGCAATAGCAATTGCAGTTAAGGATTTAGATTCATAATGTTCTCGCGAAAGCCTAACTTTTTTTTCAATTGGATCATAATGATCTCCTAACTCAGTTACTTCGACGTCCACATCATTTAGTGAAAATTTTTCGATTAAGTGCTTTGCAAGCTCTCCCCCAGTTCCTGGAATTTCGGGTTTTTCTGATGAATACCTCCACATAACCATCTTCACCCATAAAGATGGTCCAAATATTATCGCTATAACTATTAACGCGCCCGCAACAAAAACCATACTTTATGCTCTTAAAAAAATCTTTGATTTGATATTAAAATTACCTTATCAAAGATTCTTTTAAAACTCTAAATAAGTTTTATAGTGATCTAAAACTCTATAGGATATCTTGACCAGTATTTACAAGAGATACAATTTTTGTTTCGCTTTCTTTCCAACCATACCTAACAGCTTTGATGTAAATTTTTCTATTTTTTCTTATTTTAATGGGATCGGAATAAACTTCCCAATTATTGCCATCGTAAGAGAATCCAATCGAAGCATTTACACTATCTTTTTTGTTCTTTAAATACAAAAATCCATCGCTAATGCTATGCAGGGGTTGAGCAGTTCGGGGCTGAGAATTTCCAGGCCAGAAAACTTCTATTAAATCGTCTTCTTCTAATTCTCCATAAAAGTCATTCCTCTCTATCCATTCCTCAAGGATATTCTCTAACGACTTAGCTACTTCTATATAATTAGGATCGTAAGCGAGATTATTAATTTCATAAGGATCTTTATTCAAATCATATAACTGCAATTCAGGAATGAGTTCCATCCATAATTTTTGAATTTCATTAAGTTCATTATTCTCATACATTTTTCTTAATTCTTTCATCGACATAAGATTTTCTCTGAATGATAGCTTTTGTGCACCTACAATCCCTAAAGAATAGTTTTTAATTAATTTATATTCCTTATTTCGTACTGCACGCGTTTTACCTTTAAAATTGTCTAGCCTGTCTCTAGCAGCAAAAATATATTCATTTTTTTCTTTTCCAAAAATTGATTTCCCATCCATATAACTCGGTATTGGAATTCCAGCTAGATCAAGAACTGTTGGTGCAATATCTAGAAAAGATACAAGATCATAAATTTTTTCATGTGGTTTGTACCACGTTGAAAATTTTTCTGGTACGAGGACCAAAAATGGAACATTAATGCCAGTATCAAATAATTCCCTTTTATATCTTGGTAAACCATCGCCATGGTCAGAAGTAAAAATAATGATAGTTTGATCAAGAATATTATCATTTCTAAGCTGCTCAATTATTTCTTTTACTTCAATATCAAGTATATAAATGTTGTTATAGGTCCTTGCAATATCCTTTCTTACCTCATAAGTGTTAGGTAAAAATGGAGGCACTATTACATCTTCGGGTTTTACTGGGGTCTCATAAAACATTTGTTTTGTCTGCTGAACTAGTTTTATAGCTTCTGTATCTAAGGAGTTCATTAATCCTCTAAAAATTCCACTTTCATGCGTAATTGATAAATTAATCATGCCAAAAAAAGGATCAGAGTTTTTTCTATTCCTCCAACCAAATTTTTCTTTTTCTGAATTCCAAATTGTGAAAGGACCACTACCTGGAAATACTCCACTAAATTGGTAATCAAGCTTGTCGTTTGTGAAAGTGAAATATCCATGTTTCCTTAAAATCTCAGGAAACGCCTTAATGTGTGCTTCTGGAACTGCAAGATAGGGAACGCTTCCACCAGAACTGGTTCTCATATGCATTGAACCAATTGATATTTGATTCTTCCCTGTTAATAAAGCAGATCTGCTGCAGGCACAAACACCGGCAGTAGTGAAAGCATTCATAAAAGAAGTCCCTTTTTCCACAAGCTCATCTAAATTTGGAGTAACTGCAATTCTATCTCCTAGCGCATTAATTCTTAGACTCATGTCGTCTGCCATTATTACCAGGATATTTGGTCTTTCATCAGAAAAAATTTCTAGGGAGATTATTACAAATAAAATCGTTAAAACGGTTCTCATTAGAAACTATCCAATCATAAGAAGCATAAATATCCATCCAAGGTTAAAACCTATTAATGTCCAAAAGAGTGCTTTTCTATCAAAATTTATTTTTTTATTCATTATTTTTTAAAAGTTGTTTTCTATAAAAAAGGATGCCGATCCAAATCGAAAAAGTAAAAGCCTCAAGGGTTATCATCAAATTAAAATTTCTAACAAAATCAGGGATAATACCAACTGTGAAGATGCAGAAAAATACTGTTAATGTTCCACCAACAAAAGAATTACTTTTTTTAAGATAGGTATGAAATATTTCTTTCATCTTAAATCACTGTTTCCTTCTAAAATAGAAAATGACTTATTTGGACAACTTTTTTTAAGGTTATAGCCAGCAGCTATTCCAGATATACCAGCACCAACTATTACTACATCTTTATGCATAGCTCATTCTGCTCGTTTCAATTCAATATCTTCTATTATCATTTCAGCCTGTTCCACTGCTAGGCCTATGTAAGTCTCAGGATTAAGAATTTTATTTAACTCATTTTCAGAAATATTTTCTCTTATAGTTTTATTTGAAAGAGCGGCCTCTTTTAATGATATATTCTCTTTAAGTGCTAGCTTTGCAACATCATGCATAAGATTATTTGCTGTATCTTTCCCTATTTTATCCGCTAAATAAAAAGTTAATCTTTGAGAAAGTATCAACCCATTGGTAATTTCTAAATTTTCTCTCATTTGATTTTTATTTACTTTAAGATCTCTAAGAAGTGGTTTGGCTCTATCAAGCATCTTTTCTGATTCTATAGATATACTTTTCAGCTCATCATCACTTTTTTGACCATCCCTTTCAAAGCTATTGACCATATCATCAAGGACTATCTCAGCAAGCCTTGGTATCACTCTAGAATATTCTATTAGGTCACCAGGACCTCTAGGATTCTTTTTTTGAGGCATTGTGCTACTACCTACAGATCTAGACCCTAAATACTCTTCTGTCTCTGCTATTTCAGTCATTTGGAGTAGTGTAAGCTCATTACCAGTCCTACCAAATGATTTTGAAATAATTGCTAATGTTAGAGCATATTCTGCAAAAACATCTCTAATACCGTGCCAATCATCCTTAGACGGACTATTCAATCCTAAGTTTTGCATCATTAATGCCTCTGTTTCTATTGCTTTATCTCCCAGCCCTAGATATGAACCAACAGCTCCTTTTAATATACCGGATTTGTTTATTTTTGATTGAACGTGTTCTAATCTTTCAATATTTCTTCTATTTTCAGCCAACCATGTGCTTGTTTTTTTTCCAAATGTAATTGGAAGAGCGTGTTGCCCTAAAGTTCTACCTGGCATGTATGTATATAAGTTATCTTCTGTAAGAATAATTAAATATTCTTCAATCTCTAATAAATCATCAATTAACAAATCTATTGAATCTCTAATTTGTAAAACTAAAACAGTGTCCCAGATATCTACAGTAGTTGCACCATAATGCAAGTATTCAGAAGCATCATTATCTATAGATCTTTTCCAAACATTTAATCTTGCTACAAGTGTATGTCTGACTAGCTTGTGTTCTGCATCAATATCATCTTGATTAAGATATTTTAAATTAGCTTTTGATTTAATTTCATTTGCAGCCCATTCTGGAATTATACCGAGTTCGGCTTGAGCTTCAGCCAAAGCTACTTCAACATCCATAAATAGTTGATTTCTATACTCGGGTGAAAATATGTCTGCTACTTTTTTATCAGCATTAATAATTAAAGGAAGAATAAAAATGAAGGTAATTAGAGTTTTTTTCATGTAATTATTATATGGGTTATGATTAATTGTAATAGATTCTTGCGAATCTAATTCTCTGTTCAAAACTATTCCACAGTGACTGACTTCAACAAAACAGAGAATTAGATTTTTTGTTCTGAAACCCTTTGTGGAAACTCTGGTAAAACTTTATATATTTCTCTTCCACTGCTAATTGTTATATTTTATTTTCTTGCCTTCTGCATCTGTAAACTCTCCAAAACATGCGATTATGAAGTCAGCAAGTGCCCAAATGCCCAATCCACCAATTGTAAGTATCATGAAAATGCCAGATTTTATTTTTCCGCAATAAAATCTATGAACCCCAAAAACACCTAAAAGAAAACATAATACTAGCAATAAGAAAAAATTTTTATCACTTGTTTCTGATCTGATTATCACTTCATTCATTTTCTTCTCCGTTTAATTATCTGTTTTGTTCTACTCCACCGTAACTGATTAAATTTGAGACATCTTTCCCTAAGAATCATATTTTTGTTTTAGCAATGAAACAACATAATCGATATCTTTCTCATCTTTTAGCAGGATTTGATATTGCTCTTTATGACTAGACTTATAAAGAGTATGAATTTTCTTTGGGTCGTCTATTGTGAACATTACTTTTGCAGACTTTACATTGCCTTTAAAATCAATTCTTCTTAAGAGGTGGAGTTTAAGTCTTTCTTTTTGAATGTTTATATAAATTTTTGTCTTATTTCCTCTACCTACACTTACATAATTCTTTGTTGTCTTGAACTTTACATCCTGCCATGAAGACATTCTCTCTTTGAGTTGGAAATATAGTTCTCTAATTCTTTGCGATGACCCCTTTAGTTGTGAATCTTCGTCATAAACTGATACCTGATCAAGAACCTTGTTGTTATCAATATTTATTGCTTTTACTGACTTGATACTCACTTTTGATTTAGAAGAAATTTGATTTATTGAGATGACTCCGCCTTTAAATCTTTTTACTTGATACAGTTCAAATGGTATGTCTTTGAAATTTACACTATCAGTCTGAAAAGAGTTAAAAGAAGTAGAAATAAATATTACTCTGCTTTGGGTCCAGTCCACCTGATCTCTTTTAAGTTCTGAATTTGTTGATTCGTTATACTCCAAAACAAAATCTGATTTGTTATTTAGCATCGTTGAGAGATATGAAAAACCTTGATCGATTACTGAATATGAAGATCCTTTTTTGTACTCAATTATTACGAAAGAGTTTGTCTCTTGATCAAAACATAAACTATCGATTCTATAGTTTTTAATTGCAAATTCGCTCTTGACGAGTTGGAGGTTAAAAATTTCTTCTGTATTTTGTTCTACAATATTTTGAATATCTTTTTCTAATTTAAATTGATCTTGATCTATTGGACTTAGTTTATTTTTATTTAACTTATACAAATCCATTTTTATTCAACAGTGACTGACTTAGCGAGGTTTCTTGGTTGATCTATTTCTGTTCCTCTGAGAAGAGCAACTTCATAAGCTAAAATTTGAAGCGGTATAGTATAAAGAATAGGTTTTAATAAAAAGTCACACTCGGGCATATTTATGAACTTACCTGAGCTTAGATCCATCTTTATGGAGGTATCTGAAAATACGTAAAGCATTCCACCTCTGGCTTTTACTTCTTCTAAATTGGATACAAGCTTTTCAACTATTTCACTTTCAGGAGCAAGAGCAATAACTGGCATATTTTCATCAATTAGGGCAAGTGGACCATGTTTCAACTCACCTGCGGGGTACGCCTCTGCATGGATGTAAGAGATTTCTTTAAGTTTAAGTGCGCCTTCCTTGGATATTGGATAAAAAATTCCTCGCCCTAAAAAAAGAGCATTTTCTTTTTTTGCTATTTCAGGTGCTATTTTAATAATTTGCTGTTTTAACTCTAATGCTTCCTCAATTTTTTCAGGTAACTTTCTTAGCGCTGTGATTATTCTTTTTCTTAGCTTTGGATTCATCTTTCTGCTTTTTGCTAGAGATAGGACTAACAACATTAAGCCAGTTAGTTGGGTTGTAAATGCTTTTGTTGATGCTACACCAATCTCAGGACCTGCATTTGTATAAAGAAAGAAATCAGATTCTCTTGCAAGTGAGCTGGTGGGAACGTTACATATGGTTGTTGTTGATAAATAGTCTTTTTCTTTGCCATATCTAAGGGCTGCAATGGTATCAGCTGTTTCTCCGGACTGAGAGATCGTAACTAATAGAGAATCTTCATCTACATGGGGATTCCTATATCTATATTCAGAGGCATAATCTACTTGAGTTGGGATCCCTGCAATTGCTGATAACCAGTTAGAAGCTACTCTGCCGGCATGTAAACTTGTTCCACAGGCCACAATTTGAATGCGCTTAACTTTTTTAAATAGTTCTGATGAGCCAATACCAAATATATCATCCCGCACATCATCACCCCCTACTCTTCCATCCAGAGTATTGAGAATTGCTTGCGGCTGTTCATAAATCTCTTTTTCCATAAAGTGCTTATATTCACCCTTTGATGTGGTTTGATACTCAGAATCAATTTCAGTTATTTTTCTTTGAATGGATTGCTTTGTTGCATCATAAATTTGTATGGTGCTCTTAGAAATCACTGCAACGTCATCATCCTCTAAAAAAATAAATTCATTTGCCAGTTTCCCAATTGCTAATGGGTCTGAGGCGGCAAAGTTTTCATTGTTACCTTTACCTATTAGTAATGGAGATTTGCTCCTTGCTAGGTAAATATTTTCACCATCTTTAATATCTAATACAGCAATTGCATAAGCTCCATCAAGTTTTTCTTTAGTTAAATATATTGAATCAAGGATATTGTTTCGTTGATTTAAAAAATAATCTAACAAGTGACCAATTACCTCTGAATCGGTTTCTGAGTTAATTTGATATCCTTCCTCTTCTAAAAAAATTTTTAGTTCAAGGTGATTTTCGATTATGCCGTTATGAACAATATAGATCCTTTCGTTTGATTTATGGGGATGTGCATTTTTTTCAGATGGCTCTCCATGAGTTGCCCATCTAGTATGAGCTATTCCGAGAGTACTAGAGGGATTTTCGGATTTTAGTTTTTCTTCTAATAAGCTTACTTTTCCCAAAGCTTTTAGGTGAGTAATGTCGTTTTCTTGGTGCAGAGCAAGGCCGGCTGAGTCATACCCCCTATATTCCATCTTATGAAGTCCCTTAACAAGGAGTTCGCTAACATTTCTTTCAGAAGCTGCTGCGATTATTCCACACATTTAATTATTTCTTATCTTTTGACCAATCTTGAACATTTTTTTGTTTTGATCTTGAAACGCCGAGTGAGTTATCTGGAACATCTTTTGTGATTGTTGACCCTGCTCCAATAAAAGAATTTTTCCCTATATTAATTGGTGCTACTAATGAAGAGTTTGTTCCAACGAATGAATTGTCGCCAACACTTGTTTTATTTTTGTTTTTCCCATCATAATTACAGGTTATTGTTCCTGCCCCAATATTTACATCTTTTCCAATATCAGCATCACCCAAATAGGTAAAGTGATTTGCTTTTGTTGATCGACCTATTTTTGTCTTTTTGGTTTCTACAAAATTACCAATCCTTACTCCATCTCCAATCTGGCTTCCTTCTCTAAGCCTTGCATAAGGACCAATAAAACAATTTTTTCCTATCTGTGATGAATCAATATGAGAAAAGGGAAGAATCTCAGAATCATCATCTATTTTTGAATTACAAATGATCGAGTTTGCTCCAATCTTAACATTGTTACCTAATTCTACTTTACCTTCAAAAATTACATTTACATCTATAGTGCAGTCAGCTCCAGCCTCTAAGTTACCCCTTACGTCAACTCTACTTTTATCTATTAAAGTTATGCCTTTTTGTAATAGTTCTTCATTCTTCATTTTTCTATAAGTTTGCTCAAGCTGCTCTTGGTCAAAGCGAGTGTTTGCCCCTAGCGTTTCCTCCCAAGTAGCTCTTAATGTTTCAATTTTAAACCCATTTCCGTAAGCAATGCCAATTAGGTCAGTTAAATAGTACTCTTTTGAGGCATTTTTGTTATCAATTTCTGGTAGTAGCTTCTTTAATATTTCTCCTTTTGCAGATAAAACTCCAGTAAAAACCTCTTTTGTGTTTTTCTGTTTTGTGTTTGCATCTTTTTCTTCTACTATTTCTATAACATGATTCCCTTTGTCTTTTATGACTCTTCCATATCCGCTTGGATCATCTAGATTTGTTGTAAGTATTGAAATGGAATCATTTAATGAACATAGATTTTTTAGGGTATTTGCTTCTATTAGAGGAACGTCTCCATAGAGAATTAAAACCTTTTCATCGTCATCAATAATATCGATAACTGTTTTGACAGCATCTGCGGTACCAATCTGATCCTTTTGAGTATAGGCTTTTGCTTTGTTTGATACTTTTGAAACCTCATTTTCAACATTAGGCTTGTCAAAACCCACAATAACAGAAATTTTATTTGAGATTTCTTCCGCTGAGCTAAGTATGTGTTCAAGTAATGACTTTCCAGCAAGTTTTTGTAAAACTTTTGCTTTTTTTGAAAGCATTCTGGTGCCTTTCCCACCAGCAAGAAGTATTGTATGCGTATTCAATTTATTAGGTGTATGCACCTATGCTAAATCTTTTTACGAAGTTTTTGAATAGTTTTTAGTCTCGCTGCAGCCTCTGCTAGTTGGGATGCTGCTTTTGCAAAATCAACATTATCTTTGTTATCAGCAAGATCTTTTTCAGCTTGTTCTTTTGCAGCTATTGCTTTTGCTTCATCCATGTTGTCTGCTCTTTCAGCTACATCAGACAAAACTGTTACAACGTCTGGCTGAACCTCTATAAATCCACCACTACAAAAAAAAGTTTCTTCTTTATCTTCGTTACAAACTCTTACTGGGCCTGGCATTAAGCCTGTTAAGAGTGGAGAGTGACCAGGTGCAATACCTATTTCTCCCAAAGAACCAGTTGCGTACAACATATCAGCTGTGCCAGAGAAAATCTCTTCGTTTGATGAAACAATGCTTACTTTAAATTCACTCATTACATTGATTTTGCTTTCTCAACAGCTTCTTCTATAGTTCCTACCATATAGAATGCTTGTTCAGGGAGATCATCATAGTCACCATTTAGAATTCCATTGAATCCTTTAATGCTATCCTCTAAAGAAACATATTTGCCTGGTGCACCTGTAAAAACTTCAGCAACAAAGAATGGTTGTGATAAAAATCTTTCAACTTTTCTTGCTCTTGCAACTGCTAGCTTGTCATCCTCTGATAGCTCATCCATACCAAGAATTGCAATAATATCCTTTAACTCTTTGTATCTTTGAAGAACTCCTTGAATGGCTTGGGTAGTTTTATAGTGCTCCTCCCCAACAACGAGTGGGTCAAGCTGCCTGCTGGTTGAGTCTAGTGGATCAACTGCTGGATAAATGCCAAGCTCAGCGATGTTCCTTGAAAGAACCACAGTTGCATCCAGGTGAGCAAATGTTGTTGCAGGCGAGGGATCTGTTAAGTCATCAGCTGGAACATATACTGCTTGAATTGAGGTTATTGATCCTGTTTTGGTTGATGTAATCCTCTCTTGAAGTGCTCCCATTTCCCCTGCTAATGTTGGTTGATATCCAACAGCAGACGGCATTCTTCCCAGAAGTGCTGAAACCTCGACTCCAGCGAGTGTGTATCTATAGATATTATCAATAAACAGAAGTACATCTCTTCCTTCATCTCTAAATTTTTCAGCAATTGTTAGGCCGGTAAGAGCAACTCTAAGTCTGTTGCCAGGAGGCTCATTCATTTGGCCGTAAACAAGTGAAACCTTATCTAAAACATTTGACTCAGTCATCTCATGATAAAAATCATTGCCCTCTCGTGTTCTTTCGCCAACTCCAGCAAATACTGAGAATCCAGAGTGCTCAATAGCAATATTCCTTATAAGTTCCATCATATTTACAGTCTTTCCAACTCCGGCACCACCAAACAATCCAACTTTTCCTCCTTTTGCAAAAGGACACATAAGGTCAATAACTTTGATTCCTGTTTCTAATAACTCGTTAGATCCTGCTTGGTCAGTATAGCTCGGTGGGTTTTTATGGATTGGCTGTCTTTCCTTCTCCCCGATATCACCTTTTTCATCAATTGGGTTACCTAAAACATCCATAATTCTTCCGAGTGTTTCTTGTCCAACCGGAACAGAGATGGGTGCATTAGTTCTTTCAACTTCTAGGCCTCTTTTTAAACCTTCTGTTGAACCCATTGCAATAGTCCTTACAATTCCATCTCCTAATTGTTGTTGAACTTCAAGAACGGTCTCTAGTCCAATGATATTTAGTGCTTCATATACGTTTGGAATATTCTCCCTATCGAACTCAACGTCTATGACCGCTCCGATAATTTGTGTAACAACTCCATTACTCATTTCTTTCTCCTTTATACAGCAGCAGCGCCGCCTACAATTTCCGATAATTCTTGTGTTATTGCTGCTTGTCTAACATTGTTGTAAAGCAACTCAAGTTCTTTGATTAAATCGCCTGCATTTTCAGTAGCATTCTTCATTGCAATCATTTTTGCCGCTTGCTCACATGCATTATTCTCTAGCACAGCCTGGAAGATAAGTGATTCAATATATCTTGTAAGTAATCCATCTAATAAAACCTTCGCCTCAGGTTCATATATGTAGTCCCATTGTGAAGATATTGTTAGCTCTTCGTTATCGTCATGAGATAAAGGTATCAACTGCTGAAGGATTGGTTGTTGAGTCATAGTATTGACAAACTTGTTTGAGCAAAGAACTACCCTGTCAATCTTTCCTTTTTTCTGCTCATCAAGAACAATCTTTGTAAGCCCAATTAAATCCTCTGGATTTGGTTTGTCTCCAAGCTTTGTTGCTTGACCTAAAACTTTTCCACCTAAGTTCCCAAAAAAAGTGACGGCTTTGATCCCAATTAAGGCAAAGCTGGTTTCTATGCCATTTTTTTGATTTTCAGCGGCTTCAGATACTATCTTTTTAAATAAGTTTATATTTAAACCTCCGCATAGCCCTTTGTCAGAACCCACAACAATGTAACAAGTGGACTTATTTTTCCTTTCTTCGTAAAAAGGGTGAGAATACTCTGAGCTTGATGAGGCGATATGTTCAATCACTTCTCTAACTTTTTCTGAGTATGGCCTTCCACCAAACATAAGGTCTTGAGTTTTTTTAATTTTACTAGCAGCCACCATTTCTAGAGCAGAGGTAATTTTTCTAGTGCTTTTGATGCTAGAAATCTGTTTTCTTACTTCCTTGGTATTTGCCATCTTTTAGTATGTTTGTGTTTTCTTAAAGTCTTCAACTAAATCTTTGAACTGATTTTCAATATCATCATCCCAATCTCCAGTATCATTGATTTGGTTTTTCAAGTCAGCCTTTTCTGATTCAAAATAAGCCAATAAGGCTGATTCAAAGTCAACTACTTTATCTATATCAACATCTTTCATATAGCCTTTGTCAGCTGCATATAAGCTCATAGCCTGGTCAGCAACACTCATTGGAGAGTACTGTTTTTGTTTCAAAAGCTCTGTAATTCGTTTACCGTGCTCAAGTTGTTCTTTTGTTGCATCATCAAGATCAGAGGCAAACTGTGAAAATGCTGCAAGCTCTCTGTATTGAGCAAGGTCTGTTCTAATTCCACCACTCAGTTTCTTAATTATCTTGGTTTGAGCCGCTCCACCAACCCTTGATACAGAAAGTCCTGGATCAATAGCTGGTCTAATACCTGAGTTAAAAAGGTCTGTTTCAAGAAATATTTGCCCGTCAGTAATTGAGATTACGTTGGTTGGAACAAATGCTGACACATCTCCTGCCTGTGTTTCAATGATAGGAAGTGCTGTTAATGAGCCTGTTTTACCTTTTACTTTGCCATCTGTTATTTTTTCTACATATTCTGCACTTACTCTAGCTGCTCTCTCCAGAAGTCTTGAGTGAAGATAAAAAACGTCTCCTGGGAAAGCCTCTCTTCCTGGAGGTCTTCTTAGTAAAAGTGATATCTCCCTGTAGGCAACCGCCTGTTTTGATAAATCATCATAAACGATCAAAGCATCCTGACCTGTATCTCTAAAATATTCGCCCATAGCGCAGCCTGAATATGCTGATAAATATTGCATCGCAGCTGGATCAGCGGCGGCAGCTGAAACAACTATAGTGTGTTCCATTGCGCCATACTCTTCAAGCTTTGCTACCACGTTTGCTATTGTGGATTGTTTTTGTCCAATAGCTACATAAATACATTTTATGCCTGTGCCTTTTTGGTTAATTATCGCATCAATGGCTACTGCAGTTTTTCCAGTTTGTCTGTCACCAATAATAAGCTCTCTTTGGCCCCTTCCTATTGGAACCATTGCATCAATTGACTTAAGTCCGATTTGAACCGGTTGATCGACTGATTGTCTGGCGATAACGCCTGGCGCAACAACTTCAATAGGAGCGGTTTGTTTTGTTTTTATTTCACCCTTTCCATCGATTGGATTTCCTAAAGCATCCACTACGCGCCCAAGCATCTCTTCACCAACAGGAACTTCTAAAATCTTTCCTGTACATGTAACTTTTTGACCTTCACTTAACCCAAGATAGTCACCAAGCACAACCACACCAACAGAGTCTTGCTCTAAGTTAAGTGCAAGTCCAAAAACTCCATTTTCAAACTCTACGAGCTCACCATACATAACATCACCCATCCCATGTATTCTGATAATTCCATCAGAAACGTTAACGATGGTCCCTTCATTTTTAGTTTCAGCTTTTAGATCTAGCCCTGAAATTTTGTCCTTGAGAACGCTTGAAATTTCAGATGGGTTTAGTCCACTCATATTTTCACCTTATATATTTAATTGGTTAATTAATTTTTTGATTCTTCCTTTTATTGATAAGTCCAGAACTTCGTCTCCGATTTTTACGACAAACCCTGCTTTTAAGTCTGAATTATTTATAAAGGAAATGGTTGAGCCATTTCCATGTTTGTCTTGTAATTTTTTAAGAATAATTTCTTTTGTTGTTTCTGAGAGATTGTTAGGAGTTGAAACCTCTATAACTTTGCTTTCATTGTGTTTGAGCATTAAATCCTCGTAAATCTCAGCAATAGCTGCGAGTAAGTTTAGTCTGTCATTCTCTCCGAGAATATCTAATAAGTTTTCAGTAAGTTTAACTGGCTGGTTGGAGAATAAACCTTTTAGGGTTGATACAACTACTGATTTTTCTTCTGGGCTTTCAATAAGCTTGTTAACACTTGAGTCTGAACAAGCCTCTGAAAGGACTTTTAAATCACCAAACATCTCATTTATTTGACCCTCTTCCACTGCTGCAAGAAATGCTGCTTTCGCATAAGGTCTTGCTTGTGGCTTTAGGTCATACATTTAAATTTCCTCAGCTGCTTTTTTAATAATATTTTCGTGTTTTTTCTCATCAATTTCTTCATCGATTATTTTTGATGCAGTCTCAACCACGATAGAAGAAAGTTGTTGTTTTAGTTCTTCTCTTGTTTTATTAGCCTCATTCTCGAGTTTTTTGGAGCCTGATTCAATAATCTTTTCAGCCTCAGCTTCAGCTTTTACTTTGGCATCATTTAAAATTTGTGAAGATCTATTGTTGGCTTTTTCAACAATGTTTGCAGCCTCTTCTTTAGCTTCTTTTAACTCTTTTTCATAGGTTAGTTTAGCTTCCTCAAGGGAGTCATCAGCCTGCTTTGCAGCCTCAAGACCTGCAGCCATTTTATTTTCCCTCTCCTCCATAGTAGAAAGGATTGGAGGCCAAATATATTTGTAACAAATGTAAACAAACACTGCAAAAATCAATGCTTGTGAAATTAATGTAGCGTTTATATTCATTTGTGACTAAACAGCAAATAGTAAGTAAAGACCAAACACCATTGATATAATTGGGATAGCTTCAACTAGAGCTAAAACTATAAAGAAGTTTGTTAAAAGAAAGGGTCTTAGCTCGGGTTGTCTTGCTATACCTTCCATGAACTTACTTCCTAGGACTCCAAGACCAACAGCTGACCCAATAGCTCCAAGGCCAAGCATAAGCCCAGCTCCTATATAAATTACAGATTGTTCCATTTTATTCTCCTTTTTAAATATAAATTATAAACTTAATGATCTCCGGTTTCATGCGCCATTGATAAATACAAAATTGTTAAAACCATAAATATAAAGGCTTGAAGACTTACAACCAATATATGAAAAAGCGCCCATAATAGATGCAAACCCAAACCCAAAACTCCAAAGACAGCTGATTGGAAAAACATTAATAGTGCAATGAGTATGAAAATCATTTCGCCAGCATAAAGATTTCCAAATAGCCTTAGCCCAAGAGAGAGGGGTTTGGCTAGTAGCTGCATTATCTCTAAAGCAAAATTAAACGGGATGGCAAACTTACCAAAAGGATGAAGTGTTAGTTCAGCAATAAAACCTCCAAAGCCTTTTATTTTAATGCTGTAAAAAATGGTAAGAATAAAAACCCCTAATGCCATTCCAAGTGTGATGTTTGGGTCTGTTGTTGGAACAAACTTGAAATAAGCGTCGTTTGGATCATCAACTATTCCGGAAGCATAACTAACTTGTTTTGTTAGCTCAGGTAGGAAATCAACCGGGATTAGGTCCATTAGGTTCATAAAGAAAACCCAAATTAATACTGTTAAAGCAAGTGGCCCTATAAGTTTGTTGTCTGTGCTGCCAAAAATTGATTTTATGTTTTCATTAACAAACTCAACACACATCTCTACAAAGTTTTGCATTCTGGTGGGTTTTTGGTCTGCTGGATTGAGTTTAATTAATTTGAAGAGCGCTACAAAAGCAACACCCAATAAAATAGAAATAGTTATGGAGTCAACATGAAAAGCCATGAACCCCATTTCGTCATAATAATTGTGATCACACGTCCAGCCAACGGATTCTGTCTTACCGCATGTTAGGTTTGTTAGATGGTGATCTATGTAGCTTTTGCTAGTGAGTTCTTTTGCCATTTCTTGAAATCTTAGCGCGAATTATAGAAAGATAATTGGTATGAAACAAGGATAATTCTAAAGTTTAAGAAGTTTTTGAATTATGGTCTCCAACTCATCTGGTGAATGATAAAAAATTGATACTTTACCGGTCTTGGTTGTTTTTGTATCTATTTCTGTTTTATGTCCAAAGTTTCCACTAATTTCATCTTCTATATTTAGTGTGTCTCTGTCTTTTTCTTTTGTTTTTGTTGTTTTTTTAGCTGGTTTTAGCAATGCCTCGGCCTGTCTCACGGTGAGTTTTTTTTGCGAAATTACTTCTGCTAGCTGTTCTGATTTTGTGGTCTCTAAGCTTGACAGAATTTTTGCATGTCCTTTCTCTAAAGATCCTTGAGAAATCATATCTAATATTTTTGGCGACAAAGAAAGTATTCTCATAGAGTTTGCTATTGTGCTTCTTGCTTTGCCGGTTGCTTTAGCAATTTCGTCTTGAGTTAATTCAAACTCTCTTTTCAATCGGTCATATCCTCTAGCTTCTTCAACCGGGTTTAAGTCTTCTCTCTGCAGGTTTTCAATAAGTGCGGCTTCAAGGGCTTCTTGATCTTCTTTTTGGTTAACAAGAGAAGGAATTGTTTTTAAGCCTGCAATTTTTGAGGCTCTAACTCTTCTCTCTCCGGCTATGACCTCAAATTTATCAAGCCCAACCTCTCGAACTAAGATTGGAGATAAAACCCCGTGCTTTTTGATTGAGTCAGCAAGTTCTTGGATTTTCACATCATCAAACTCTTGTCGTGGTTGGTACCTTCCAGCTGTTATTTTTTCTAGATCGATTTCTTTTGTTGTTGAGGTAAGTTTTTGATCGCCTAAGAGGGCATCAAGTCCGCGGTTTAAAGATTTGTTATCGCTCATTTTCAACTCTTCTAATTAGCTCACCGGCCAGAGCTAGGTAAGCCATTGCGCCAAAAGAATCTGCTTTATGCTGTAGTGCAGAAACTCCAAAGCTTGGGGCTTCAGCAAGTTTAACATTTCTCGGTATTAGTGTATTAAATAAAATTTTCTCGAAGTGTGTCTCAAGCTCTCGCGAAACCTCTTTTGCTAAATTGTTTCTCATGTCTACCATTGTTCTAATAATGCCAATCACTCTGTTATTGGTGTTAGTTTTAGATGAGAGTGCGCTTATAGTGTTAATTAGGTCAGTTAGTCCTTCAAGTGAATAATACTCGCACTGCAGCGGTATTAATGTTCCCGCTGATGAAAGTAATGCTTCTGTCGTTAATTGGTTTAAAGTTGGTGGAGTGTCAATTATTGTATAGTCATATGTGTTTTGGACTTCATTGAGCTGTGACGCGAGAAAACCTTGTTTATGGTTATCCCTTATATCAACATCAAGCGCAATTAGCTCCTGCCCCCCAGGGATAATTGAATAGCTATCTCTGCTTTCTTTGATAACCTCCTTGATGTTTTTCCCTTCGAAATAGGTTGCATAAAGGGTATCTGTCTCGTTTTTGGTAACCCCTGCTGCGGATGTGGCATTTCCTTGTGGATCCATGTCGATTAATAGGGTTTTTCTTCCGGTTGCCGCCAAACTTGCGGCTAAATTTACAGCTGTTGTTGTTTTTCCTACGCCGCCTTTTTGGTTTGCAATGGCAAGGGTTTTATTCATTTTGTATCTTGAGTATGTGTTTTTCTTTTTTGTTTTCTATTTTTATTATTTCATAGTTTTCTTTTGATATGTTGGCATCTTCGATCTCTTTGTTGATAGTCTCAAGCTTTCCTTTTAGCAGCATAAGGGTAAAAGGCTTCTCTAAAAAACTATTGGCTATATCTATTGTTTTTTTTGTAGAGGCAAACGCTTTGGTGACAACACAATCTACCTTTTTGTTTATTTTTGTGTTTTTGTTAACGCTTCCTATGGTTGTTGCATTTTCTATTTCAAGCAGCTTAATTGTTTTTTTTAGATGATAGTTTTTTTTATTGTTTTTTTCAGACAAATATATGTTTTTATTTTCGTTAAAAATTGCGAGGGGCATGCCTGGTAGCCCACTCCCTGTACCTATATCTAGTATGTTTTTATATTGATTTAAGTGTTTTGTTAGGGCTTTTGCTTCCTCAATGGCCTCGTCTATTATTTTGTCTGTGTTTTTTCTTGATATTAGATTGTGGTTTTTGTTGAACTTAATTGTTGCTTCTTTAAAAAGCTTTATTTTCTCGCTTTGTGACATCACTATTTATTTTTTTTAGCAATTGCCACAGTGATTAGGCTTATTGCGGCTGGCGTTACTCCCTCTAGCCTGGAAGCGTCACCGATTGTTTTTGGTCTGCTTGTAGAAAGCCTTTCTTTTACTTCAGCTGACAACCCTTGTATCTCTGTAAAGTTTATTTCAATGGGGATGTGTTTTTTTAAGCTTTTTTCGTTCCTTTTAATTTCTCGAAGTTGTTTTTTTATGTAGCCCTCATATTTACACTCGTTTGCCAGTCGCTCGAGGTTTTCTTGGTCTTCGGTTTCTATCAGTTTGGCAATTTTCTTTAAGTCTGGATTAGGTTTTTTTAAAAAGTCTCTTAGCTTTTGGTTTTTGTTTTCCGCTGAGATTGTTTTAGCTTCGTTGAGCTTCTTAAAATTTTTATACGCTTCTTCTTGTTTTGAATATCTATTGTATTGTTCGCTCTCGACAAATCCTTTTTTGTAAAATTTCTCTGTAAGTCTTTGTTCGGCATTGTCTTGTGAAAACATTAACCTGTGCTCAGCTCTGCTAGTAAACATTCTGTATGGTTCTGTCACGCCCAGGTTTATAAGGTCGTCTATTAGTACCCCTATATACCCATCATGTCTTTCCAATATAAGGCTTTCCTCTTTGCATATTTTTAGGCTTGCATTTACTCCAGCCATTAAGCCTTGTGCAGCTGCTTCCTCATATCCTGTAGTTCCGTTTATTTGACCTGCTAAATATAAGTTCTCAACATCAATAAGTTCGAGCGTTTTGTTAAGGGCTCTCGGGTCAACAAAATCGTACTCCACGGCATAGCCGTATTCAGTTATTTCAGCGCTCTCCATGCCTTTTATTGTTTGTATAAATCTTTTTTGATTTTCTTCAGGAAGGCTTGTTGATATTCCGTTTGGATAAACAAGGTCTACGTCTACCCCTTCTGGCTCAATGAAAATTTGATGGCTTTCTTTTAGTGGAAATTTGTGGATTTTGTCCTCAATTGATGGACAATACCTTGGTCCTATGCCGACTATGTTTCCAGAATACATGGCAGATTTTTTAATATTGTCTGAGATTTCTTTATGTGTCTCAGTGTTGGTTCTTGTTATATAGCAGCTTATCTGCTTTATGTGTTTGGTGTTTTTACCTTTTTTTGACATCCATGGTGTTGGTTCCTCACCCGGTTGCTCTTCCATGTTTTCCAGATCAAGCGATGTTAGCTTTATTCTTGCTGGAGTACCTGTTTTTAGTCTTCCCATAGGTAGTTTTAGAGAATAAAGTTTGTCGGCCAGTTTTATTGAGGCTTTGTCGCCAACTCTGCCTCCTTCAGTTTTTTTGTCGCCCTTGTACATTACTCCTTTTAGGAATGTTCCGGTAGTTAAGATTATTGCCTCTCCGTTTATTCTTTTCCCGCTATTTAAAAGAACAGCTTCTGCTTTGCCTTTTTTTATCTCAATATCCTCAACTTCTGCTTCTATGACTTCAATATCTGTCCCTTTTATTATTTTCTGAACAGCCTCTTTGTATTTGTCTCTGTCGCACTGGACTCTAAGCGATCGTACTGTTTGTCCTTTTCTTGTATTTAGAGTCCTGTACTGGATTCCGGAAGCATCTGTTGCTTCAGCCATAATGCCGCCAGCTGCATCAATTTCTTTGACAAGATGTGTTTTACCTAAGCCTCCTATTGCGGGGTTGCAAGACATCTGACCTATGGAATTTTCTGATATGCTGATTAGGCAAGTTTTAAGTTTTTTTCTATGCGCTGCATGAGCAGCTTCGCATCCAGCGTGGCCACCACCTATAACAATTACGTCGTATTTATTATTCATAATAATATTAATTATATATATTTATTGTTGTTATTATTAGGCATGCAGCAAACTGTTGATAAGTTATCAAAAGCTTTAAAAATAATGGTTTTACAGCTTCTAACAAGTATGTGTAGAAAACCTTAATTGAGGTGAATTAAAGCGGTTGAAATCTTGTGTATAAAAAATCATACTAAAAACAACTAACAATTTATCAACAAACAATTAACTACTTTCCAATACAAAAACTAGAAAAAATCTCACCTAAAAGCTCATCACTTGTCTTTATACCAACAACCTCAGCTAACAAATCCCTGCAAGCCTTTAAGTTCTCAGCAACAACATCAAGCGACTCATTTGCTTCAATAGAAGATGATACAAAGTCCAACCTAGAGGAAACCTCAGAAAAAATATTTATATGTCTTTCCCTGACTAAATAAGTAAGATCCTCAATCTCATCAACCGATAACCTCTCATCTAAAATCTTACGCAGTTCGTTCAGACCATCCATTTCTTTGGCTGAAACAAACAAATCAAAACCCAAAGGCCTTTTATCTGATACATCTATCTTGTTATAAACTAAAAGGTATTTTTGTTCACCAAGAAGCTCTCGAAAGAAAGAAACAGAACTCTCAGTTTCTTCATCAAAAACAAGAATTACCAAATCAGATTTCTTTATCTCATCAAAACTAATATTAATACCAGCACCTTCTATGAGATCGTCAGTATCCCTAACACCCGCACTATCGCCTAGAGTTAATACAATGTTTTGGAGAACAAGCTCTGAATCTATAAGATCCCTTGTGGTACCAGCTATTGATGAGACAATAGACCTGTCTCTGCTTAACAAAGAGTTAAATAAAGAGGATTTTCCAGAATTGGGTGGCCCAGCAATCAAAACCCGCGGCTTGTTAAAACGATCCTTTCTAGAAGAGCAAGCACCCGCAAAACTACAAAACTCAGCCGAAAGGCGAGAGACATCAGCCCCAAGCCCTGCTAGGTTTTGAATAAAAACTTCGTCTTCGTCAGTAAAATCAATTTCACCCTCAACCAAAACACGGAGAGCATCCAGTTGCCCAGAAAAATCAAATACCCGACTCTCAAAGTCGCCACCAAGAACCAAAGAAACCCTCGAGGCCTCTTCTTTAGAAGAAGCAGAAATTAGGTCGCTAACAGCTTCAGCCTGACTTAAGGAGATTTTATTATTCAGGAAAGCCCTTTTCGAAAACTCGCCTGGTTGAGCCTCCTCAAAACCAATAGCATCAAAAACCTCTACAATCTTACTCATCACAGCGAGGCCACCATGAGCGTAAACTTCAAAACTATCTTCACCTGTAAAACTTTTTGGGCCCTTAAAAAAAACAACCGCCACAGAATCAATAAAGGCTCCATTGTTTAACATTTCGGTTTTATAAAAGTAACGCGGCTCAACAAGCTCTGAGCTGAAAAGCTTAGAAAGAGCATCGAGACAACCTTCACCCGAAACCCTGAAAACACAAATTGCAGATTGCGCTGGTGGCGTGGCAAGCGCATAAATTATAGACATTTACTTATCTTCTAAGGCGCCAAGCTCCCTGTAAAGCATTGTTTGTTGAATTAGCTGAACACCAGAGTTCGCAACTGAGTATAAAACAAGCCCAGAGGGGAAAAATATAAACAATACAGATATGCCAACCGGCATGAACTTCATAACAGCAACCTGTGTTGGGTCGGCATTCGGCGGAGTTGGGTTAAGGCGGGTTGTTAAGTACATGAGAGCAGCCATTAATACAGGAAGAACAAAAAATGGGTCAGGCGCAGAAAGATCTTGAAGCCACAAACCAAAAGGCGCATGTCTTAATTCTAGACTTTCCCTTAAAACAAAAAATAAAGCTATAAAGAAAGGAAAAGATGCCAACATAGGCAAACAGCCACCCATGGGATTAACCCCCTCTTTCTTGTACAAAGACATCATTTCCATGCTTAATTTTTGTCGATCGTTCTTATAGCGCTCCTGTATCCTCTGTAATTCTGGCTGAACACGCCTCATATTAGCCATCGACCTGAACCCTTTTCCGGTTAACGGCCAAAAAACAACCTTAATAAGAATCGTTAATGCAATTATTGAGAGCCCCCAATTATTAACAAAACCATTAATAACAGTAAGGAGAGCGGCCAAAGGCTGGGCTAGAAACCAAAACCACCCCATATCTATTGTGAGCTCTAAATCTTCAGCAACTGCAAGAAGGTCCTTCCTTATTTTTGGGCCTATATAAAGCCTATGCTCAAAAGAGTTGTTATTTGATGACTCAACTATATAGCCAAAACTATATATATCAGAACCATCAGACGGCTCGCGAGCAAAATATCTGTAAAGGTTTTCTTGGGAACCAATCAAAGCAGCTAAAAAATATTTCTGAACCGAGGCAACCCAACCACCACGCTCATCAAAACTTACGTTGTCGATGTTTCTGAAGCGGTAAGACACATAAGGATCATCTTTGGTATTAAAAGCAACACCAACATAAGAGCTGCGAGAGATAAACATATCATCTAGGTCAAAACCCCTGCCTGTAGTTCTCAACATTTGGGCATAAGGCTTTAAAACAACCAAAGAATCAAGAGAGTCTTTGATATAAACTTCATAACCATCAGACAAAGTTATTGTTTTTGATAAACCACCAGACTTTAGAACAATCTTTTCTTTGCTTGACTCCACTATAGAGAAGCTTGGTTTGTTTGAAAGGCCTGCACTTCCAAGATCTGCAAAACCTGAAGACATATAAAATCTCATTTGCTCGCCATCGCTATCAAGACCCGACCCAAGAACTCTAACCCCACCATTAGACCCAGGCACAACCGGATAGTCTTTTAGTCGAGAGCTCAATATGTTTCCATTCACGGCGTCAACAACTATCTCTAAAAGAGAGTTTTCTAATATATGAATTTGGGATTCATTGAAACCAGACAAATAGTTGGTGCTTACTTCTTCTTGATCGACTGCATTTGATATGTTTTGCTCACTTGTATATGAGTAAAACAACAAGTACCCAAACAAAGCGACAAAGAACAAATATAAAAACCTTAAGTTAAAACTTTTCATTTATAAAACTGCCTTTTTTAATACCTCGCTAACCTCATTATAAGCTTCTTTATAATTAAGAGCTAAAAAATCCTCTCTTACAATTATCTTAATTCCAAAAGATGTGGGGTCAAAACCCACATCAAAAATAATAGACTTGATCCTTCTTTTAATTTTGTTCCTATCAACAGCTTTAGGAAAAACATTTTTAGGTGTAGAAATAAAAATACCAAACTTGCCAGTCAAAGAAGCAGCTACAAAATTACTTGAATAGATTTTTTTAAATTGTTTTAGGGACAAGCTAAGCAGATAAAACTTTTCTACCTTTTCTTCTTCTGTTAGAAAGAATTGCTCGACCAGCCTTGGTAGCCATGCGAGCACGAAAACCATGAGTTCTCTTTCTCTTGAGATTGCTCGGTTGATAGGTTCTTTTCATGATAAGTAGTAAAAAATAGAAATGCATTATACATAAAATAATGAAAATTATGTCAAAAAAAGAAGATAAAGTTATTGACAAGTTATCCACAGGAAATACTATTAGTTATTCTGTAGATATCTTGTTGATTTTTGCTAGACTACAGGCAAGAGGATAGAAATTGAAAACCTGGAACCAAATATCAAAAAAGCTCGAAAAAAAACTTAGTCAAGATGAGTTTAATACATGGATAAGACCTTTACAGGGTGAATTCAAAGAAAATGCATTAGAAATATCCGCGCCAAATGATTTTGTACTAAACTACGTTTCAAACAACTTAAAAAAACATATTACAGAAATACTTTCATCTAAAAATACAAAAATAGTCTTTGTAGACAAAAATAATAGAACATTTGTTGATAAATACGTAAAAAAGCCTGTAAATAAAAGAAAAAATAGTCCAGGACTAGTTGAATCCTTCGTTTTTGAAACCTTTGTTGAGGGTAAATCAAACCATCTTGCTCTAGCAGCTTCTAAGCAAGTTGCGCAAAACCCGACAGGTGACTACAACCCTTTGTTTATTTATGGGGGTGTTGGTTTAGGTAAAACTCACTTGATGCATGCTGTTGGAAATGAGATTCTTAATCAAGACCCAAACAAAAGAGTAATCTATGTTCATTCAGAGAAATTTGTTGCTGATATGGTAAAGGCTCTTCAGCTTAATGCAATAAATGAATTTAAAAACTTTTATAGGACTGCCGATGCTCTATTAATTGATGATATCCAGTTTTTTGCAGGAAAAGAGCAGTCACAAGAAGAGTTTTTTCACACATTCAACGCTTTATTAGATAGAAACAATCAAATGGTGCTCACTTGTGATAAATATCCTAAAGAAATTGATGGTCTTGAGGAAAGGCTAAAATCAAGGCTTGGTTGGGGCCTTCCAGTCATAATAGACCCGCCTGAGTTGGAAACAAGAGCAGCTGTGCTGCTTGCTAAAGCATCCTCTATGGACTGCCATTTACCAAACGAATGTGCAATATATATAGCCCAAAGAATTAGATCGAACATCAGAGAGCTAGAAGGCGCCTTAAAAAGAGTTGTTGCCAATGCTAAGTTTACAAACCAAGATATAGATATTCCCTTGGTTAAAGACGCTCTCAAAGACCTCTTTGTGATTTCTGCAAAAATGGTAAGTATTGATAATATTCAAAAAACTGTTGCAGAATATTACAATATTAAACTCTCTGATCTACTTTCCAAAAGAAGAAGTCGTTCCATAACAAGACCCAGACAACTTGCAATGTCTCTCACAAAAAGGTTAACAAACCACAGTCTACCTGAAATAGGTGAAGCTTTTAACGGTAGAGACCACACCACAGTCATACATGCATGCAACAAAATAAAGGAACTGAGAGTGGAAAACAGTTCGCTGGAAGAGGACTATAAAAACTTAATAAGGTCCCTTACAAACTAATGAAATTTACAATAAGCAAAACAGAGATTGTTAAAGCTTTGTCTTCAACCCTTGGAGTCGTTGAAAAAAGACAAGCCTTACCAATCCTTTCAAATATATTACTAGTTGTGGAAGAAAACAGTATTTCTATTACCGCCACAGATCTTGAGTCAGAAGTTCAAACCAAATGCTCACCAACCACTGTAGAAACCAAAGGCTCAACTACAGCACCAGCAAAAAAACTTAACGAACTTTGTAGACTTCTGCCTGATGGATCCGAGGTCGTTATTTTTTTAAATGGTGACAAATTATGTATTGAATCTGGCTCAGGGAAATATTCAATCTCCACGCTACCAAGCGAAGACTTTCCAGTTTTTGATGTAACAAGTGAGAAAACCGAGTTCACAATTCTAGGGTCTGTTCTGAAAAATCTCATAAGTAAAACTGCATTTGCAATGGGAAACCAAGATTGGAGACATTACTTAAACGGAATGTATTTAAATATTGAAGATAAAAATATCACAGCTGTCACAACTGATGCTCACAGGTTGGCAATATCAACAAATACAACAACAAAAAGTATAAAAGGGGAGTTATCGGGAATAATCCCAAGAAAAGCAATTAACGAAATAGGCAAGCTTTTATCAGACTCAACTGAAGAAGTATCACTATCTTTGGGGTCAAATACAGTAATGTTAAAAACAGATTCAACATCTTTTGTAAGTAAATTAATTGAAGGAAAGTTTCCAAACTATGAGCAAGTTCTTCCCTCTGGGGAGAGTTCTGTATTATCAATAAATACAAAACAATTATCTGAGATATTGAGTAGAGTAAGTGTACTTTCAAGTGATAAATTCAAAGGCATTAAGTTAAATATTAAATCAAATGAGGTTTTGGTTTCGGCAAACAACCCAGAGCAAGAAGAGGGCGAAGAGACCTTTAAATCAAGCTATAGCGGAGAAAATATTGAAATTGCGTTCAACGTAAACTATATCCAAGAAGTTTTGTCTAATATTGATTCTAGTGACTGTAATATAAACCTATATGGTTCTGACAAAAGCTGTCTTATAAGCCCATCTGATGATCCAGATTTAAAATATGTAGTGATGCCGCTTTTAATCTAAAAGTGTCAATAAAAAAAATATCAATCTCAAATTTTCGTTGTTTTAATAGTGTTGATCTTGAATTTTCAAAACTAAATAACTTTATTCATGGAGCAAACGGCTCCGGAAAAACATCTGTACTTGAGGCTTTATATTTTTGCTCAACAGGTAGATCATTTAAAAGCTCAAACAAGAACCTCTGTATTCAAAATGATAAAGAAGCTTTCAAAATACAAGTAGAAACCTTTAACAATAATAAGATTTCTGTTTTAAAAGAATCCAAAAAATCAATTTCTTTAGAAATTGACGGAAAAAAAGCCACCTCAATTGAGCTATTTAGAACAATACCTTCTACTCTTCTCGATAATAAAACATTTTCAATGTTTGCAGACACACCAAAATACAGAAGAAAAATACTCGACAGATGTTTGATGGCATCTGATAAAAACTATAGTAAAGATTTTTTTACCTTCCATAGGTCTTTAAAACAAAGGAATGCAGCCTTAAAATTCAAAAGGCTGACAAATATTGACATGTGGTCTGAGATATTTATAAACTCTGGAACTTCAATATCAGAAAAAAGAAACAACTTTTTTGAAGAAACCAAGCAAACTTTTTTTAACTTTGCTGAATATTTAGGTGACAAGAGGGTTCTTCAAATAATAAACTCTCTAGAAATTCTTTTTTACAAAGGATGGACTGACGACCACTCATTAAAACAAGTCCTGGAACTTAATAGAGATTCTGACCAAAGAAAGACATCGACTTCATCAGGACCCCATAGAGCGGACATAAAATTTTTAATAAAAGATTCTGATATAAAGTACATATTATCCAGAGGAGAGCAAAAATTTATGTCAATCTTATGGTGTCTCTCAATGCACAAAACTCTATCAGATTTTTATGGAGTTAGTCCCTTTTTAATCATTGATGACATTCATTCTGAGTTGGATGAAGATTTTTACAGTGAATTAATAATTTTTCTCCCAAAAACAGTAAATCAATTGTTTTTTTCGGACATTAATAATCCATTTAATAGTAAAATAAAGGATCAATTAAAGGAGTTAAAAAAGTTCCACGTGGAACAATTTACTAATGCCGAAAAAACAAAATAAAAAAGGATCCTACGACTCATCAAACATTCAGGTTCTAAAAGGGCTTGAAGCAGTTAAAAAAAGACCAGGAATGTATATAGGTGATACTGATGACGGTTCTGGGCTTCATCATATGGTTTTTGAGGTTGTAGATAACTGTATTGATGAAGCAATGGCAGGTCACTGCTCGGAAATAGTTGTTTCAATTAATAAAAACGGGTCAATAACTGTGAAAGATAATGGCAGAGGAATACCTGTAGATACCCATAAAAAAGAAAAAGTTCCTGCAGCTGAGCTTATTATGACAACCCTTCACTCCGGCGGAAAATTTGATGATAACAGTTATAAGGTTTCCGGAGGCCTTCATGGTGTAGGTGTATCTGTTGTTAACGCACTTTCTGAGGAACTAACGCTGAAAATTTGCAGAGATGGCGGACAATATGAACAAAAATATTCAAATGGCAAAGCCCAAACAAAATTAAAAAAAGTTAAAGCTTCAAAAGAAACAGGAACTGAGATTACATTTAAGCCATCTAAAGAGATATTTTCTTTCGTTAACTTTGATATAGATAAGATAAATAAAAGAGTTCAGGAGTTATCTTTCCTTAATGCTGGAGTCAACATTCTTGTTGAAGATAAAAAAACAGGTAAATCGAAGAAGTTTTCCAATAGCGGTGGATTATCTAGTTACGTTAAATTTTTAAAAGGAAGAAAACAAAACATATCTGAAATATTTCATTGCGAAGGAGAGCAAGATGGACTAACTGTTGAAATAGCCCTTCAGTGGAATGATGCATATTCAGAAAATGTTCTGTGTTATACAAATAATATTCCTCAAAAAGATGGAGGAACACACCTTTCAGGATTTCGATCAAGCTTAACAAGGGTAATGAAAGCCTTTGTAAGAAAGGAAGAGCTAAATAAAAAATCGCCTGTTGAGCTTTTGGGTGAAGATGTTAGAGAGGGCTTAACAGCAATAGTCTCAGTAAAAATACCCGACCCAAAATTTTCATCACAAACAAAAGAAAAACTTGTATCTTCAGAGGTAGAGACTGCAGTCAGCAACGTTTTTAACAAAAACTTTAAAGATTACCTTCTAGAGAATCCGAAGGAAGCAATGTCAATCCTAACAAAAATATCTGAGGCAGCTCTTGCTAGGGAAGCAGCAAGAAAAGCTAGAGAAATGACTAGAAGGAAGGGAGTTTTAGAGGTTGCAGGATTACCAGGTAAGTTAGCAGATTGTCAGGAGAAAGATCCTGCATTATCAGAAATTTATATTGTAGAGGGTGATTCCGCTGGAGGATCAGCTAAACAAGGAAGAAATAGACAAAATCAAGCAATACTCCCCTTAAAAGGAAAGATTTTAAATGTTGAAAAAGCAAGGCTAGACAAGGTTTTATCCTCTCAAGAGATAGGAACCCTTGTAAAAGCTTTAGGGTGTGGAATTGGAACCGATGAATTTGATGCAGATAAATTAAGATATCACAGAATAATTATCATGACAGATGCTGATGTAGACGGTTCTCATATAAGAACCTTGCTCCTGACATTTTTCTTTAGGCAAATGTTTGAAATCCTAAACAGAGGCCATGTTTATATTGCCCTGCCACCCTTATATAAAGTCTCAAAAGGAAAAAATATTAAATATGCCGCGTCAGAAAAAGAAAAAGATGCTGCTTTAAAAGAACTATCTAAAACGGGTAATAGAGGCATAGAGATACAAAGATACAAAGGTTTAGGGGAAATGAATCCAGACCAGCTTTGGACGACAACAATGGATCCCCAAAATAGAAGAATGATGAGAGTAAGGATTGATGATGCAAATGAAGCCAATAACTCTTTTGAAGTGCTTATGGGTGATCAGGTTGAGCCAAGAAGAGAGTTTATTGATGAAAACGCTCTATCAGTAGCAAATTTAGATATTTAGCTTTATTGTACCCATAAAACTATTTTGTACTCACAGAAGCTTTTCTATTCATCCATTCAACTAAGTTACCAGTCATCTCAGATGAATCTTTACCTTGTATTGGATCACCAATAGTCACCTGCACAGTCCCTGGATACTTCAAAAACTTTTTGTTTTTCCAATAAAGACCTGAATTATGATAAACAGGTATCAAATCAACATTATTCTTAATTGCTAAATCTGCAGCGCTTCTAGCAAATTTACCAACCTGCATCCCTGGTTTCGTTCTAGTTCCTTCTGGAAAAACAAGAACAGAATAACCATCTTCAAGTTTTTCAGAGCCCTTTGCTATTACTCTCTTTGCTGATTGAATCTTCTTTGATCTATTAATTTTAATAGGGTTAAGAAGGTTTAATGCCCATCCAAAGAAAGGCACATAGATAAGCTCCTTTTTTATTATTGTAGTTAAAGGACTCACAAGTGTTTGAAGATAAAATGATTCCCAAAGCCCTTGGTGATTTGAAACAATAACCACTGGATTTTTACCCAAAATACTTCCCTTCACTTTCCAGTCTATCTGACAGAGAAACTTTAAAATAATTAAAAGTATTGATATGTACACACTTGTTAGGCTGAATCTCCTCTTTTGTCCAATAAAGGGTGAAAAAACAACAAAAAACAAAGTAAAGATTATTACTGAGATATAAAAATAAAGACTAAATAATAAGCTTCTGAGAAATAATATCGAAGTCAAAGCTACTGTTGTAATAAGTTTATTAAAATCTCGTTTAAACTCTCAACCTTAACCCTTTTCTGTTCCATTGTATCCCTATCTCTGATTGTGACTGTGTCATCTTCAAGGGTGTCAAAATCAATAGTAATACAGACCGGTGTGCCAATTTCATCGTGTTTACGGTAACTTTTGCCAATATTACCAGTATTTTCAAGAACAACCCGGCCGAGTCCAAGTTTTTGTAGATTATTCTTAATTTCTTTTGAAAAGGAAACAATTGTCGAGTCATTCTTTTTTATAGGGATAACAGCTGCCTTAATTGGTGAAAGATGGGGTTTTAATGCTAATACAACTCTATTTTTATCATTTTCTAGGTTTTCTTCCTTATATGCTTCATTTAATATAGCTAATACACCTCTATCTACACCAGCGGAAGGTTCAATTACATAAGGTACTTCCCATTCTTTTGATTCAACATTTTTTGTAGCTAACCTGGCATTTGAATCTTTATTTCTTATTACATCTGCAGTTATATCAAGATCTGTTTGGTTTTTCGAATGTGACCCTAGGTCAAAATCTGTTCTATTCGCAATTCCTTCCAATTCTTCAACACCATGAGGGAATTCATACATTAGATCTATGGTTGCTTTAGAGTAGTGCGACAGTTCTTCTTGTGGAACATTTAGAATTTCAATTTTCTTTTTATTAACACCTTGCTTAACCCACCAATTTAATCTTTCTTCAATCCAGTACTTATGCCATTTTTCATCTTCACCTTTTTTTACAAAAAACTCTAATTCCATTTGTTCAAACTCTCTTACTCGAAAAATAAAGTTTCTCGGAGTTATCTCATTCCTAAAAGCCTTACCAATTTGGGCTATACCAAAAGGAATAGATTTGGATGTTGAGTCAACTACATTTTTGAAGTTGGTAAATATTTGTTGTGCAGTTTCAGGCCTTAAATAAGCATAAGATTCATCATCTGCAACAGGCCCTATGTTTGTTTTAAACATTAGGTTGAAGGGTCTTGGTTCTGTAAGGTTTGTAGAGCCACAATGTAAGCACTTACTATCTTTTATATGATCTGCTCTCATACGATTCTTACAGTCCTTACAATCAACTAGTGGATCTGTAAAAGTTTCTTCATGACCGGAATATTTAAGAACTTTTTTATTAGTGAGTATTGACGCATCCAGGCCCTCAACATCATCTCTTGAGTAGACCATTGATGTCCACCAAGCCTTCTTAAGATTCTCCTTTAGTTCCACACCCAGAGGTCCATAATCGTAGACACCCTGAAGACCACCATATATTTCATTTGTTTGGAAAATAAAACCTCTTCTTTTACACAAAGACACTAATTGTTCCATTGATTGAGCTGGCATTTTTTTCTAGACGTATATCCTCTCATGAAGATATTAATATATTATTAACAATATCGTAAGCAATATCTGATAATGAGATTATTTTTTTATTTACTTTCTCCCTTTGGCCTAAGGTTTGGATATGCTTTTTGCGACCTTGTTACCTCAATATTATTTGTTCTCAACACAGAAATTGTAAAGATCTCAAGAATTAATATAAATATTGCTTACTCTTCAATAAACCAGAAAGATAGGGAGTCTTTGGTTAAGAGATCAGTTAAACAAAGCATAAGATCATACTACGAAACATTATTTTGCTTGTCGCGAAACCAAACAAAACTCAATAAAAGTATTTTCAAAGTTGAAAACCGCTTTCTTTTTACACAAACTAATAGAGATTTTGGTCTTATCCTTCTTTCTAACCACAATAGAAGTGTTGATTTGTTGCTTAACCAATTAACAAATCAGGAAGACGTTACAGCCATCTTCAAACCAATCAAAATAAAAGTATTTAATGAATTTATCAGGAAAAATAGACAAAAAAGCGGCTCAAATGTATTTGAGACAAACTTTACAGGCGTTAAAGAGTTATTCGCGGCATTAAAAAAAGGTGAAACTGTAGCAATGGCTGCAGACCAGGTTCCTGCAAAGAATATGGGTGTCTATGAGATCTTTTTTGGAAGAAAAGTTTATACAACAAACCTAATTCCATCTTTGCATTCCAAAACAAAAGCACCAATTGTCTCCGTGGCTCTACATTCGGATAATTTCACTAATCGACTTTATATCAGATATGGCTCAAAGAACACCTACGAAGAAGAGTCACCATATAGTGCAAAAGCAATGAACAAAGAGATAGAAAATATCATTAATATTAATCCTGAAGATTACAATTGGGAGTATAAAAGATTTAAGAAACAGGAAGTTGAAGACAAGACTATTTATAAATAGTTATCTTCTCCAAAAAGCTGGCATCAGCACAACAAGAAATGTAAAAATCTCAAGCCTGCCCAATATCATGGCGAAAGAAAGCAATAGTTTCGTAGTTGAAGGAATACTTGCATAATTCGATGCGATTTCACCCAAACCTGGACCAAGGTTATTAAGGCATGCGCCTACTGCCGAAAATGCACTTATAAAATCAAGTCCGGTTGCAAGCACAAGTAAAAATAAAACCATGAAAGATATAATGTATATAGAAAAAAATCCCCATACAGCCTCTGATACATTACTATTCACAACTTTTTTACCTAACTTAATCGTATTAACAGAATCTGGATGAATTATCTTAAATATTTGCTTGTAAGCATGCTTTAGCATTATCAAAACTCGCCAAGACTTAATCCCACCCCCAACAGAACCTGAGCAAGCACCTATAAACGCTCCAACCAACAACATAAAACTTATATATGCCGGCCAAGTTGAATATTCATCAGTGAGAAAGCCTGTTGTAGTTAGAATTGATATAGTCTGGAAAAAACCGCTTCTAATCGGATCATCAATATTATTAGCAAATAATGACAGACACACCAAAGAAAGTATAACTACTAACAAAGAAACAAAAAATCTTAACTCAGGATCATAAAAGTATTTGAGACCTTGCTTTCTATATATAGCGCTGTAATGAACAGCAAAACTCATGGCAGAAAGCAACATAAAGACCATACAAACAATCTCAACAGAAATACTATCAAAGAAACCTATGCTTAAATCATGTGTTGAGAATCCACCAATAGACACCGTACTAAAAGCATGACTAACAGCATCAAAATAATCCATTCCTGCCAAACGATAAGCAAGGATGCACAAAATAGTAAGAAATAAATAAATAGACCAAAGAGCTCTTGCTGTAGAAGTAATTCGTGGAGTTAATCTTTGCTCACTCATCGGCCCAGGAGTTTGAGTTTTAAATAACTGACCACCACCTATACCCAATAGTGGCATAACAGCAATTGCCAACACAATTAAACCCATTCCGCCAAGCCACTGCAAAAGCTGCCTGTAAATAAGTAATGATTTTGGAAGATCATCCAGACCAGCAATAACCGTTGCGCCTGTTGTGGTTATCCCTGACATTGACTCAAAAAATGAATCAACAACTCCAAAACCAAATAAAAGAAAAGGAATTGATCCAGAAACAGATAAAACAATCCAAAAAAGAACAGTTATAACAAAACCATCACTTAAAGAGAGTTCGTTTTTGTCATCTTTAGTTAAAAACCAACTTAAAAATCCTAACAGGATAAGAATAGACATACCTAATCCAAAGACCAATACAAGACTCTCACCATAAAAAACAGCAACAAGTAGAGGAATGACAAATGACATGCCAAACATTATTAACAAAAGACCAAAGAAGTTTAAAACCTTAGCTTGATTCAATTAAGCCTCTCTAAAATAGTTTTCTATTTCAGGTATAGCTCGCTTATCTGTAAAGAATACAATTAAGTGATCATCAATACTCAACACAAGATCATTTGAGGGCATTAAAATCTTTTCATCCCTGACAATTGCCCCAATGCTTGCTTCTTCAGGTATAGGCAAGTCTACCACCGGCTTTCCAATAAAATCGGAAGTAAAAGGATTAGAGTGGACAATACCCTCGACAGCTTCTGCGCCTGAATGCATTTTCAATAATACATCTTGAGCGAAATCCGCCTCTCTAAGATCTTGCATAACTAATGAAATTGTTAGCCTATATGGCGCTATAACATTGTCGATGAACCTTTTAGGAATTATGTCCATATATGAAATATTATTAACCAAGATCATAGTCTTTTTTGCACCAAGTTTTTTAGCAAGAAAAGATGACATTATGTTTGCCTCATCATCATTAGTTAATGCACAAAAAACATCGGTTTGATTAATATTTTCACTTGATAAAAGTTCTTCATCAGAACCACTTCCGTTAAGAACTATTGATCTTTCAAGTTCCTCTGAAAGAAACTTACATCGCGTTTTATCTCGCTCCACCAACTTAACATTAAAGTCTGATTCAAGATCTTTTGCTAGATTGAATCCTATCTTCCCACCACCAACAATAAATATTCTTGAGTGTTGTGAATGATCCTCTTGAACTTCATTAACTACAGAATCAATATTTTCAGCCGAGGTTACAAAATAGAGCTCATCATTTTCTTTAATAATTGTAGATCCAGATGGTTTTATTGGCTTATTTTTTCTATAAACCACAGGCACATGCGTTTCAACATCTGGCATATCGTCATTAATATTCTTAAGCTCTTTCCCAACAAGCTTTCCTTTTTTGGATGCTTTTACAGCAATGAGCTTTACCATCCCATCAGCAAAAGTTTCTATTTGATTTGTACCAGGGTGCCTTATTAGCTGCGACAAGTGGTCAGTAATATCTTTTTCTGGACTAATCGGGATATCTATAGAACTCTTAAAAGATTCAAACGAGTCTAAATATGAAGAATCGCTTAACCTGCATATGGTTTTTTTCACAGAGAATGCTTCCTTTGCTATCTGGCATGAAACAATATTTACTTCATCATTATTTGTAAGGGCTAACAAGATTGTATCGGAATCACACCCAGCTCTTTTTAGAGTAATAGGGTGGCTTGCATGTCCTGAAACAGTTCTAAGGTCTAGTCTGGAATCAAGATCAGATAACTTCTCGTCGTTACTATCAATAACAGTTACATCGTAGCCATTTGAAGACAAGTTTGCTGACAAACTGCCTCCTACTTGGCCTGCGCCTAAAATTACTACTTTCATAGGTGCTACGGTATACCTCTTTTTGAAGAATTTAAAGTTTTATAACAAATTATATTCAGACAAAAAAATCTTTATATGAATTATAAATATCAGAAGAGTTAATTATTTTTTTCCCAGGAAACTGCAAGTGAGTAATCACTATCACCGAATCAATTACTTTAATGTATATACCATCCTTTGTTACATCCAATATAGATCCTGGAGTACCATCATTATCTAGTTTAATGATGTACATTCCATGTATCTTAATAGTGGTATCCTTGTATTGAAAATAAGTCCCAGGCCAGCCAGAAAAAGCTCTATATTTATTAAAAATTTCTTTTGCTGTCTCCTCAAAGTTTATTCTTCCATCTTCTTTAGTAATTTTTCTACAGTAAGAAACATTATTATCACTCTGGGGAATGGGCTTCAATCCATTAGAGATTTTTTGAATAACATCAACTATATTTGATTTGGCTGTTGTTACCAGTTTTTCTTCAAGACTAGTTCTGTTATCACTATCACAAATTTCTACTTCAGAAACATCAAAGACAGGGCCTTCATCAAGAGACTCAACCATCTCCATAAAAGAAATACCAGTTTTGATATCACCATTCAATAAAGCTGATTGGATCGGAGAAGCACCCCTGTAGAGAGGAAGAATTGAGAAATGAATATTCAAAGGAGTAATTTTTGGGTGACTCAACACCTCTTTAGGAATTATTTTACCAAAAGATGACAGCACTAATACATCGCAGGGATATTTGACTATGTTATTAATAGTTTGATTACAAAAACTGTCAATTTTTAAGCAAGGCAGGCCTGCACTTTCAGCAAATTTAGCAACTTCAGATGGCTCCTCTGCCTTATTTCTGGAAGATCTCTTATCAGCTTGAGTTAGAACTAGCGATATATTAAATGGACTATCTAAGAGTGTTGACAGTATTTCCGCAGAAGATGAGGGGCTTCCAGCAAAGATAATATCCATTTTTCGCTTTAATTCTTCTAAATTCGTTTAATTTCTTCTATTTTCAAGTTTTTTTCTTATTCTATCCCTTTTTATAGGGCTTAGGTAATCAACAAAAAGCTTACCGTCAAGATGATCTATTTCATGCTGAGCACATACAGTGAAAATACCATCAGGCTGATCTTCATGGAAATTTCCTTGAAGATCCTGCCATTTAAGTAAAATCTTTGATGGCCTAGATATTTCTTCGTTGAAACCCGGAATAGATAGGCAACCTTCTTCATAAGTAAATGGACTTTTGTCTAGTATTGTATATTCTGGATTCACAAACACTCGAGGTTCATCTCTTTCTTCACTTAAATCCATAACAACCAACCTAATGTGAACGTCAACTTGAGTTGCAGCAAGGCCTATGCCCTCCGCTTCATACATTGTTTGAAGCATTTTTTGGGCAAGCATTTCTAGACTTTTGTCGAATTTTTGAATCTTTTTAGCTACTTTCCTGAGCTTTGGGTCTGGGAATATAAGGATTTTTAAATCTGACATGTGCATATTCTATCCTTTTTTCCTTCCAAATAAACCTTTTTTATTTATAATACATGCATGTCAGTAGCTATTTTAATGGGTTCAGACTCAGATTTAGATATTGTATCTAAAACTTTTGATACTTTAGATACTTTTGATGTTAAATATACTAAAAATGTCCTTTCAGCTCACAGAACCCCAGCAGAAGTGCTTAATCTTGTTAATAACGCAGAATCAAGTGGTATTAAAGTATTCATAGCGGCTGCAGGTATGGCTGCTCATCTTGCCGGAGTAGTTGCTGCACATACAACATTGCCAGTTATAGGCATACCAATTCCGTCAGGATCTTTAAATGGTATGGATTCTCTTCTATCTACAGTCCAAATGCCTCCTGGTATACCAGTTGCTACTGTAGCTATTGGATCATCCGGTGCAAAAAATGCAGCCATTCTAGCTGTTCAAATTCTTGCAACTTCTGACGAAAATCTAAAGCAAAAACTTTCCGATTACAAAGTTAATATGAAAGATGAAGTTCTTGCTAAAGATGCAAAACTAAACTCTTAATCTGTGTATCATTTAAATGCTGAAGATTCAGCAAATTGGCTTGCTGAAAATAAAATCTTATTACATCCAACTGAAGGTGTTTGGGGTATTGGTTGTAATGCAAAGAACAACACTGCGATTGAAAGAGTTTTTGATCTAAAGAAAAGAGACAGATCAAAGAAATTTATTCTTTTATCTCCTTCATTAGATTCTGTGAAAGAGTTTTGCTTAGTTTCAAAAGAAGACATAAAAATTCTTGAAAAAAAATGGCCTGGGCCTACAACTTTCCTGCTAGAAAGGGGATCAGATAAGTATAAAGAATTATCATATTTAAATAGACATGCAGTAAGAGTAAGTGCTCACAAACCAATAGTTGACTTACTCGGTTTATTTGGATCAGAGATAGTTTCAACTTCTGCAAACATAAGCGGTGGAAATGAGATAAAGAACAAAGATGATATAGTTAGTTTTTTTAATTATGAGGATGTTGCAATATTTGATGGCAACTTAGGTAATTTAAAAAAACCAACAAGAATATTCGACTTGAAACTAAAAAAAAACATAAGGTAATGAATAATAAAATCGAGAGAAAATTCCTTAAGATTCAAGACATGATCCTAGACGATTTATTATCTTTTGAATCAAAGAAATATAGAAAACTGATAGTTGATAATTGGAAATCTAGAATTGGAAAAGGCAAAACTTGTGTTATTGAAAACGGCTCTGTTTTTGAAAAGGCTGTTGTGACATTTTCATCCGTATCAGGCAAAAATCTTCCTACCAGCTCGGGCATGTCTGAAAAAATACATAAAATACATAAATTTAAAGCTATGGGAGTTTCTGTAATATGCCATCCTAAAAATCCAAAGGTCCCAACCTCACATTTCAATGTAAGAACTTTTATGATTTTTGATAAGAAAGGTTTGCAAAACTGGTGGATTGGCGGCGGATGTGATCTAACACCCTTTCTCCCATATAAATCTGATATAACCCTTTGGCATAGTTCTTTAAAATCTATGTTTGATCCATTTAATAAGACTTTTTATAGAAAATTTGCAAGAGAGTGTGATAAATACTTTTTTTTGCCCCATAGAGAAGAAAGAAGGGGTGTAGGCGGAGTATTTTTTGACAATCTAAAGTATAAAGATCATGCTGACAGCCTTAATTTATTAGAATGTCTAGGAAAAACATACATTCAAACCTATAGCAAAATCCTTAAAAGAAGAGCTAGTGAGAAATATTCAAAAGAGCAAAAACTGTTTCAGCAAATCAGAAGAGGCAGATATGCAGAATTTAACCTGCTTCACGACAGAGGAACAAAGTTTGGCCTTGATTCTGGGGGTAGAGTGAAATCTATTTTATCTTCTATGCCACCTTCAACATCCTGGACTTATGAAATGCCAAAAGAGCTTAAGAGATATGAAACAAAGCTTTTAAAAACGCTCAAAGAATCTTGGGTAATTTAACAAATGCCAAAAATTAATAAATTAGGTGTTATAGGTTCACCAATAGACCATTCTCTCTCCCCATTCATACATTCACGGTTTGCCAGACAAGCTAATTTAAACATTGATTACAGGCCATATAAAGTAGAGCCAGATGAGATAGATATTTTTCTTAAGGACTTTTTTGCTGATAGAAATGCAATTGGCCTAAATGTAACTTTGCCCTTAAAAAAAGAAGCATTCAATAGGTGTGACAGCACATCTGAAGAAGTAAGTTTTATAGAAGCTTCAAATACACTCATTAAAAAAAATAGATCTTTGCATGGGGAAACCACTGATAGTAGTGGCTTTATCAGCGATCTGAAAGATAAAAATATTGATTTATTTAGTAAGAGAGTTTTGGTAATAGGTGCAGGAGACGCAACAGAAAGCATTTTATGGGGAATCACAAAACAGAAACCTAAACAATTATTTATGATTAATAGAACTATTGAGAAAGCAGAAAGATTAGCAGAAAAGTATGGGGAGTTTGCTGATATTCATGTAGTTTCAGAAGATAACAACATTAATGCAGATATTATTATCAATACAAGTTCTGCTGGCGTTACAGGAGAATTTAAAGAACCAGAAACAATAGATTTAAACGATTCAATAATAGCTTATGATTTAAACTATTCAATTAATCAAACCCCTTTTTGTAAATGGGCGAAGTCTTTTACAGAAAAAAACTTTGATGGAACCGGAATGCTTGTACATCAGGCTGCAAAATCATTCAAGCTTTGGTTCAATTATGAACCCAATGTTATGAATGTTCTTCATGAAATTGAGCGCTTTAGAAATGAATGACTTTAGAAGGTTTATTGCTGGCGCAATATGTCCAAAATGTAAGAAGAAAGACACAATTGCTCTTAGTGCTGATGACAAGAGAATTTTTTGTGTAAGTTGCGATTACGAAGAATATAAAAGCGAATAGATATATTCCAGTACTTAAGTATAATGCCCTGGATTAACTAAAAAAACACTATTAATATAATAGAATTTTATAATATAATATAAACAGAATTTATTAACGGAAAAGGGAAGTGTTTAAAAAAATTAACAATTTAAGCAAAAGTGCTTTTACAGCACTATTAATGTTATCGCTATATCCATCTAAAGTTCTCTCAGATTGGGATGCTTTAAATATGAGGGAAGGCGTTACACAAGTAAGCAGAGATGTTTTTGAATTACATATGCTTATTTTTTATATTTGTGTCGCTATCGGTGCAGTCGTCTTTTCAGTTATGTTCTATTCCCTTTTTAGATATACAAAGAAAAGAAATCCAAACCCATCTACGTTTCATGAAAGTACAAAGCTTGAAGTTGCATGGACCATAATCCCTTTCCTTGTCTTAATAGCAATGGCAGTTCCGGCATCAAAAACTCTAACAGAGATTTATGACGACGAAGAGGGCGAAATTAATATTCAAGTTGTTGGATATCAATGGAAGTGGGAATATAAGTATCTCGAAGATGATATTAATTTTTTCTCAAACCTTAGTACAGACCAAGATGAAATTTATAACCTTGTTCCAAAAGGCGAAAACTATCTATTGGAAGTTGATGAACCTTTAATAATCCCAGTTGATACAAGAGTAAGATTTTTGATAACTGCTAATGACGTAATTCACTCATGGTGGGTTCCAGATTTTGCAATTAAACAAGATGCAATTCCTGGGTTCATCAATACAGCATGGACCAGAGCAGAAGAAACAGGCATTTACAGAGGTAATTGCACAGAGCTCTGTGGAAAGAACCATGGCTTTATGCCGGTAGTTGTTAAAGTTGTAGAAAAAGATGAATATAACGAATGGGTATTAGCAAAGAAAGAAGAAGCAATAAAGCTTGCTGAACTCACAGAAAAGGAATGGTCTCTTGGTGAACTTACAGAAAGAGGTGAAGGGGTTTACCAAAAAAACTGTGTTGCTTGTCACCAAATGAATGGTGAGGGGCTCCCCCCAATATTTCCTGCTCTGGCTGGAAGTGACATTGTAATGTTTGACAAAGACAGAAATGTAGAAATTCTAATGGAAGGAGTTCAAGGAGCTGCTATGCAATCATTTGCCAATCAACTATCTGAAGTTGATATGGCTGCTGTTATAACATACACAAGACAGGCATGGGGAAATGCCGAAAATGGTGATGGAGTATATGTTGTTCCATCAGATATAGTTGAATACAAAAAACCAAAAATTTAATTAGTGAGGTAAATTATGAGCTCAGTTATTGAAAGCCACCACGATGATCATCATCACGGCCCTGCAAAAGGCTTGATGAGATGGCTTCTTACAACTAACCATAAAGATATAGGTACTTTGTATCTATGGTTTAGTTTTGCAATGTTCTTAATTGGCGGAGCTATGGCAATGGTTATTAGAGCCGAGCTTTTCCAGCCTGGGATGCAAATAGTACAACCAGAATTCTATAATCAGATGCTCACACTTCATGGGCTTATTATGGTTTTCGGTGCCGTAATGCCAGCCTTTGTTGGATTGGCTAACTGGTTAATACCTATGATGGTTGGAGCACCAGATATGGCGCTGCCAAGATTAAATAATTTAAGTTTTTGGTTACTTCCATTTGCCTTTGGTATTTTGCTTTCATCATTATTTATGGAGGGAGGGGCGCCAAACTTTGGTTGGACATTCTACGCACCCCTTTCAACCACATATGCACCCCCGAGCGTTACTTTCTTTATTTTTTCAGTTCACATTATGGGAGCATCATCAATTATGGGATCAATTAATGTGATAGTAACAATAATGAACATGAGAGCTCCAGGAATGGATCTAATGAAAATGCCACTATTTGTCTGGTCATGGTTAATTACTGCCTATCTTCTTATAGCTGTTATGCCAGTGTTAGCTGGTGCAGTAACCATGATGCTAATGGATATTCACTTTGGAACTAGTTTTTTTAATGCAGCCGGTGGCGGTGATCCAGTATTATTCCAGCATATTTTTTGGTTCTTCGGCCACCCCGAAGTTTATATTATGATTTTGCCAGCATTTGGCATTATTTCTCATATCATTGAGACTTTTGCAAGGAAGCAACTATTTGGTTATGAATCCATGGTTTGGGCAATGCTGTCCATAGCAATTCTTTCTTTTGTTGTTTGGGCTCATCACATGTTTACAGTTGGGATGCCACTTGCAGCAGAACTCTTCTTTATGTGGGCAACAATGCTGATAGCTGTTCCAACAGGAGTAAAAGTTTTCAACTGGGTTGCAACTATGTTTAAAGGCTCTATTTCATTTGAGACGCCAATGTTGTTCGCTATTGCTTTTGTTGTTCTTTTTACAATTGGTGGATTCTCAGGACTTATGCTTTCAATAGTGCCTGCTGATTTTCAATATCATGATACTTATTTTGTGGTAGCTCATTTCCACTATGTGCTAGTTCCTGGATCAATATTTTCAATAATGGCAGCAGTTTATTACTGGATACCAAAGTGGACAGGCAATATGTATGACGAAAGAATGGGTAGATTACATTTTTGGCTTTCATTTGTTGGCGTAAACGTAACGTTTTTCCCACAACATTGGATCGGATTAGCCGGAATGCCAAGGAGATATCCCGACTATGCCCTTCAGTTTGCTGATTGGAATATGGTTTCAACCGCTGGGGCATTTTTGTTTGGAGCGTCCCAAATCTTATTCTTATTTATTGTCCTAAAAACAGTACTGGGTGGGAAAAAAGCTACTCCTCAAGTTTGGGAAGGAGCAAGAGGGTTAGAGTGGTCAGTTGAGTCACCAGCCCCTTATCATACGTTTTCAACTCCACCCAAAGTTAACTAATGAACAAGTCTGCTAAAAGAACTCTTAAATATCTGTCACTTGCAGTTTTTGGGATGTTCTTTTTTTCATTTGCATTAGTTCCTCTTTATGATGTGTTTTGTGAAGTAACTGGTTTAAACGGAAAGATTTCTCAATCAGAAGAGGGTGTCAGCTATGAGTCAAATACTGGAAGAGATTTAACAATTCAATTTGTTTCTCATAATGCTGAACAAATGCCTTGGATATTCAGGCCCTCCGAAAAGATTATGAAAGTAAAGACTGGAAAGTATAGTAATGCAACGTTCTTTGTAAAGAACAATACTGACAAACCAATGACAGCAAGAGCAGTTCCCAGTGTTGCCCCAAGCAATGCAAATGAATACTTAAAAAAATTAGAGTGCTTTTGTTTTGAAGAGCAGTTTCTTGCACCAGGTGAAGAAGCTCTTCTGCCAGTCAGGTTTATTTTCGATAGCAACATTCCAGAGAGCATAAATAATGTAGCTCTTTCATATACTATCTTTGATATTACTAACTATAATGACATGGAGATGGCACACCACGATGGAAGATAGGATGGAATATCAGAAGTACTATGTTCCTGAGTCGAGCAAATTTCCAATTTTTGCTGCCATTTCACTTTTCATATTAATAATAGGCGCCTCATCCACGATTAACTCTCTAGACAATCCTGAGAGTAATGCAAGTTTAATACTATATACCGGCTTAGCTTGCTTTCTCGCGACACTATTCTTTTGGTTTAGGCAGGTAGTAAAAGAAAATAATGCAGGTCTAGAAAGTACACAACTTTCTCAGTCTTTCGTTTATGGAATGGCATGGTTTATATTTTCTGAAGTAATGTTCTTTGCTGCTTTTTTTGGAGCTCTATTCTATGTGAGGACTTTTGCAGTACCTTGGCTGGGTGGTGAAGGTGAAAAAGGCCTTGCAAACATCCTTTGGCAAGACTTTGAAGCTTCATGGCCATTAATTAACACTCCTGATGGAGGTAAAGCATTTGTTATTGCCGCAAAAAGCATGAGTTTTCCGGGCTGGGAAAATATTAGTCATTGGTTGCCTATATACAATACTATTGTGTTGCTTAGCTCAAGTGTAACAGTACACTTTGCCCATCTTGGCTTAAAAAAAGGGAACAAAAAAACATTCAATGCCTGGTTAGCAATCACCGTTTTACTCGCCTTAATTTTTGTTGGCCTTCAAGCATTAGAATACTATGAGGCATATGCTCATTTTGGGCTTACCCTCAATTCAGGCATATATGGATCTACGTTCTTCATGCTAACAGGTTTTCATGGCTTCCATGTAATGTTGGGCGGCTTAATGCTTGCAGTTATGCTCATAAGATCAGTATTTTATGGCCACTTTAATGAACACAAGCACTTCGGATTCGAAGCGGCATCCTGGTACTGGCACTTTGTAGATGTTGTTTGGGTTATGTTGTTCCTATTTGTTTATATTTTATAAACTTTCTGAAGCTATATAAGAATTGCCAAGTTCACCAGTTGACAAACCATATGCTACTAAAATTATTAATAAAATTGCCAAAGTGACTCTAATGCCTAAACCATACACAGTTCTTTTTCCTTCACCTCTATCTTTGAACAAGAAAAACAGGCTTGAAGCTAGGCTCAAGAGAATCCCGATTATTAATACTATAATGATGGTTTTTACTGACATAACTTATGTATTGTATAGGTAAAGATGAAATTAACTAAATCAAGGCAAGCAGCTACAATCTTTTATATATTTTTCTCAATTGTCTTTGTTGCTTTAGGCTTTTGGCAGATCAATAGAGGAAACGAAAAAACAAAAATTATTGAAACCTTTGAGTTGCAGCAGGCAGGACAAGCTATTGAGTTCTCTTCTAACTCTCAACAATGGGAAAGGGTTTATATTAACGGTAAGCTTGATGATAAAAGAATAATATATCTTGATAATGTAATTCACAAAGGGATATTAGGCTTTAAAGTTTTAGCCCCAGTCTTTATAGAAGAAAATAAAATAATGTTAGTAGATTTTGGCTGGATTAAACAGCCCCAAAGTAGATCTCAAGCAAGCTTTGTTAGCATTTCTGAGAATAAAAATATTTCTGTTTCAGGTGTTCTAGAATCACCAGAAATGGGATTATTATTATCAGAAGATATTTTTACAAACGCCTGGCCAAAAATATCTCAGAGCAAATCAATAATTGCATTAGAGTCCTTATTTGAAGAGGAAATTATTAAATTTATTCTTCTGTCTGACTATAGGCCAGACACTAACTTTGTATATTTAAAACCTGTTGTTGCTAATATGCCACCAGTAAAACACTATGGTTACGCCGGTCAATGGTTTGCAATGTTCATAGCATTATCAATTATGTATTTATATTTTTTGAGGAAATCATCAAATGAATAAAAAATCATTCTTACTCTTTCTATTGCTGACACCTTTAATAGTAATTGTTTCATCTACGCTTGCTTTTAGATTCGGTTTTGGGCCTGAAGCTACCAAAAATAATGGCATATTTTTCAATGAGTTTACAGACGTTACAGGAATGGAAATATCTTCTACAAAAAGCTCTAAGCTGGACTTTGAAGATGGTAAGTGGGTAATGGGAATTTATCACAATAGCGAAGGTAAAACTTTAGAAAACAGTAGGTTAATGAAACAGCTCAATGTGGCTCTCAATAGAGATATTAACAGAGTGAAAAGAATTGTTTTTTTTGAGACCAAACCAGAAGATAGCTTTCTTGCGAATATTGAAAATGATTTTCCAAGACTAGAAATTTTTATTGATGCAGAATCAAGATTTAAAGATCTTTTATTAAATTTATCTAATGAATCAGTTATTTCATCAAGTTACATTTTTATAATTGATCCATATGGAAGACTTGTTATGTACTTTCCAAATGATCTAACTCCTAAAAAGATTCTCAAAGACTTAAAGGTACTAATATGATAAATATAAGAAATATATCTCTTTTTGGAGGACTATTTGCAATTGTTGTAATTGCTTTAGGGGCTTGGACAAGACTCGTAGATGCAGGTTTGGGTTGTCCAGATTGGCCCGGATGTTATGGATTTGTAACTTTTCCAACAACTGACGCAGAAATAGCACTTGCTGAAAGCAGGTATCCTACTTTTCCATACGAGATTGACAAAGCAATACCGGAAGTCGTTCACAGGTATTTTGCTGCCATGCTAGGCCTTATTGCAATCTTTCTAGTATTCTTTGCGATCAGGCATAAAGTAGAAAGTTCATTAAGGAATCTTTCAATCTTTTTATTATTTTTTATTTGTTGCCAAGGTCTTTTCGGTTACTTGACTGTAAGCTTAAAACTCCTTCCTATCATAGTTACAGGTCATCTCTTTGGTGGCTTTATAACGCTGAGTTTATTCTTTTTTATATTTCTAAAAGCAGCCGACTTCAAATTTTTAAGCTATATTGATATTAGAAAATATAGGTATCTTGCATTAATTTGTTTGGTTGTTTTGCTTGCTCAGATATTTCTTGGTGCATGGACAAGTACCAACTATGCTTCACTCGCATGCCCCGATTTTCCAACTTGTCAGGGTAGCTACTATCCAGAAATGGACTTCGAATCAGGATTCAATCTTAAGCAAGAAGTCGGACCAAATTATCTTTATGGACTTTTAGAGAATCCAGCGCGAGTTGCCATACATTATTCACATAGAGTTACAGCCCTCGTTCTAACATTTTTCATGTTAATTTTGATTGGCTGTTTATGGTTTACGAATGCTGCTCCATTATCATCAACACTGGGACTAGTTTTGCTGCTCCAAATTTCTTTGGGAATTATGAATGTGGTCTATGTTCTACCTTTGTATATTGCAATTGCTCATAATCTTATTGCAGCAATGTTACTATTGGTTACTTTGCTTGTTAATTACTTAGCTTTCAAAAAATGAATGTTTTAAAAAACTACCTTGAGCTTACAAAACCTAAGGTAGTTTTAATGATGCTCATAACAGCAATTGTTGGAATGCTTCTAGCATCAAAAACTCTTCCATCAATTTATTTGGTCATTATTTCAATGACAGGTATAGGCCTGTGTGCGTCATCCGCAGCAACCATTAATCAAATTATAGATAGAAATATAGATGCAAATATGGCTCGAACATCTAACCGCCCACTCCCCCAGGGTGATATTACTACTTTCAATGCTAGCCTATTTGCCTTTGCGTTGATGATCGCTGGAACAGTTATACTTGTGAGCCAAGTAAACACTCTTACGGCAGTTCTAACAGTAGCTTCCTTAGTAGGATATGCATTTATTTATACAGTTTTTTTAAAAAGGGCAACACCTCAAAATATAGTTATTGGAGGCTTAGCAGGAGCAGCACCACCACTTTTAGGGTGGACATCAGTAACCAATTCAATTGATCCAAATGCGCTTCTTTTGGTCTTAATAATTTTTGTTTGGACGCCTCCACATTTTTGGGCTCTTGCTATTTATAGAAAGGATGATTATGCAAGAGAGTCTATACCTATGCTGCCAGTTACGCACGGAGTTAGATTTACAAAACTTCAAATTATTTTATATACAGTTCTATTATTGCTTGTTAGTTTGCTTCCTTTTATCGTATTAATGTCAGGAAATATATATCTATTTTCAGCACTAGGGCTCGGACTATTTTATTTATACTCATCAATAAAAATGTATTTAACCGATGATGATGATTATCCTATGACTTCATTTAAATATTCGATTTATTACATTTTTCTTATCTTTTTTGCGCTCTTGGTAGATCACTTTATCTAAGATGAAAAATAATATAAGACTTTCTTTGCTTCTTATTTTTGTCTTCATAGGAACAATACTTTTTGGATTCGTAAACAAGCTAACAGCCCCGAGAATACTTAGTAATGAAGAGTTATTAATAAATGGCTTTTATAGGTTGCAACAGCCTATTGCACTCTCAGACTTCAACTTAGAGAAAGAAGATGGCTCTTACTTTACAAAATCAGACTTGCTGGGCAAATGGACAATAATATACTTTGGTTTTAGTAACTGTCCTTCAGAGTGCCCAGTAACAATGAGTGAATTAAGAAAACTTATCAACGCTCTTAGAGAAAAAGATTTTGAGCTTGATGATAAGCAATGGGTCTTAGTTACTATAGATCCTGAAAGGGATTCTGCAAAAGATATAAATTTCTATGCTTCTAGATTCGACTCCAGCTTTGTTGGCTTGAGGGCAGAGAGACCAACTTTATTAAGCCTAACAACACAACTTAATGTTGCAAAAGTGAAACCAATGAAACATGAAATGCATTCTATCGAAGACTTAAGTAATCATGTTAACAATATAATTTTAATCAATAAGGATGCAGAATATTTTGGATTTTTTAGGCCCCCTTTCGATATTTCAAAACTTTCTCTGACCTATCAGTCAGTTACCACCCAATAAGCCCTTGTTTTCTTTCACTTCCATACTTATATTACTTATATGAAGTATTTACATATTTATTTTCTATCCTTAGCATTAATGATTTCTTTTGATTTAAATGCATCTAAATATGACAAAGAAAGTGCATCTGATCTATATAAAAAAGCTACTAAACAGCTAAAAGAAGAGGATTATAAAAGCGCTCTTAAAACCTTAAAAAAGTACACAAAATCTAAAAAAAAGGATGCAGATGGGTGGACTCTTTTAGCGTTTACTAATAGAAAACTTAAGAACTATAGTGAGGCTGAGTCTCTATATACTAAGGCGCTTAATCTTGACCCTGATAATAAGATAGCGATTGAATATCAAGGTGAGCTATTTGTAGAGCTTGGAAGAATAGAAGAAGCAAATGCCAACTTGGCTAAACTTAGAGAATTATGTCCAAATTCATGTGAAGAGCTAGAAATGCTAATGGAATATATAGCTGGAAATAAAGCAAAATCTTGGTAATTTGAACTATATCAATTGATAAAAGAAGAAATTCTCAAGATAGAGGAGCTTTTAAAAGAATCACAAAATATTGTATTTCTTACAGGTGCTGGTATCAGTACCAATTCAGGGCTGCCTGACTTTAGAAGTGATAATGGTTTTTGGAAGACCAACAAACCGATCATGTTTAGAGACTTCTTGAATAGTTATCAATCAAGACGTCTTTCATGGAGCAGAAATATAGCTCTTAATGAGACCCTAAAAAAAATTCAACCTAACCGCGGGCACATGTTCATCAAAGAGATATTAGATGCTAAGAAAGGTTATGTAATTACACAAAATATCGATGGTCTTCATCACAGATCTGGAATACAAGAAAAAAAAATAATAGAGGTTCATGGCAATGCAACAAAAGCTAAATGTTTAGATTGTGGTATAAATCTTGATCTCGAACCATTTCATAAAGCAATTCGTGATAACACAGAGACTCCAGACTGTCCCAGATGTTATGGCTTGGTAAAAGTTGCAACAATTTCATTTGGACAACCCATGAATATGAGTGATTTTGAAAAATCTAAAGATAAAATCATTGAAAGTGATATTTTAGTCGTATTGGGCTCATCTCTTCAGGTACAACCCGTTGCTTCACTCCCAGGTTTTGCTGTTCAAAATGGGAAAAAATTAATAATTATTAACAAAGATCCAACTAGCTTTGATCGATATGCTGAAGTATGTATTCATGAAGATATCTGTAACACAGTTGCTAAGATAAATATTTAAAGCTTAGAAACTCTAGCAACCTCACTGTCTAGATACTCAGTAGTAAAATTATTTAAATGGAAGTCTGAATCAAGTGGCATAATTTCATTAAATATCAAGCGCTTTGCAACCCTTACCATTATTACCGAAAACTTAAATAAGGCTAAGACTCTAAAGTAATTTATATTTTCTGCAGACAAACCAGTTTTATTTTCCCAAATCTTTACACCCTCGCTTTGACTCATGGAGCCATCAAGTCGAGGGACACCAAGCCCTAAACTATTACATTCGTCTACAGCAAAACCCCAAGCAAGATCCATTAATGGATCTCCCATGCTTGCCATTTCCCAATCAAGAAGTGCAGATGCTTTATAGTCTTTATATAAGACATTGCCTATTCTTGAGTCGCCCCAACACATAGAAATTTTTTGTAATTCTGGTTTATTGGCAACCAGCCAATCATGAGCATTTGAGCAAACAGGATGCTTTTCTCCATCCATACCCCAATTTAAAAACTCCTTATAATAATCCAACTCTACTCCGAGTGAATCATCTGTATTCTTAAAGCCACAACTCGAAATCTCTTCAGTTGTTAAATCCAAACCATGAAATGAAGATAAATTATTTACCCAACCAGACCATACAGAATATCTTTGCTCAGGAGTCCCTTTGCCCATCATTCCCTCTGGATCCATATGATGAGGAGGATTATCGCTTGGTGCCTCTCCATCAATACACCTCATCACATAAAACTCTGAACCTAAAATATCATCATTATAGTTTTCAAATATTATTTCTGGAGTAGGGATACCCTTTAACCTTAAAAGCTTCATAATCGAAGCCTGCATTTTTAAATCATATTCAGGAAATACCTGATATCCAGTTGGCCTAAGCCTTAAAACAAGACTTTCCAAAACATTTTTACCCTTTACATCGAAGACAAAAGTTTCATTAGAAAAGCCTGAAGCAATTGAGCTTTCATGAGGTATAACTTCACAGTCACCATAAAGTTCCTTAAGCCAAGACTGTAGCTTAAGAAGCTTTTCATCAAAGTTTTTGTCTGTAGATACCGACATTAAGGTTTATCAAAAAGATCAACAAACCCACTTGGTTCATGCGCTCCAAGAATAAGTTGCTCTAGAACACCTCTCCCTTCATAAACTTTATCTCCGATCTTTAATATGGCATTCGAAAGCGCCTGAACATGTAAATATGGCGGATCACCAGGATCTTCATTTAGATCATATTCATCAAAGTGAGTTGCATTATCTCCTTTATCATGGCCATGCCCCCAATCAGGATGCATGTACCCTAGACCACACATAAATGCTTTCATGCCGCAGTCAATACTAATTTCAATATTGTTACCATCTTTATCAGTTGCAGTAATTATCATGGAATCAACTCTTCTTGATCTATGCACATAAGATACTTTCTTTTTTACGTTACGTAACTCTATCTCGCCTTCAAATTCTGGACCCTGCATAATTGCTAGGACGGTCCTTGGAGTTCCATCAGCTTTATCTATAAAGTAAATATGAGCAGAAAGATCCTCAAAGTGGAAGGGCGCCCATAACCAATAAAATTGAGGCATATTAAAAGGAACCACAGGCTGACTATCGTAAGCTCCAACCGGCCTCACTCCCCAAGATCTATCCCTTGTCCCAACAAAGGCATCCTCTGTCACATCAATTTGATCATCACTTATTTTTATCTTTCCAAACCATTTACCTTGCTGAGTTAGTCGACAAGTATCCATAATCATTCTAGGGCCATTGAATAATTGCATTTGAGGCTCTCTCATTGGTTCAAATCTGCCAGTGATAGTTAAATCAACCTCAAAATTGTTTTCAACATCATTTAAAGAGACTTTAAGTTTTCTTAATGGCTCAATAACCTCAACTTTTAGAGGCCCCACTTCGGTTTCAAGTCTTTCTAAATTTAAAATCCTTGAAGCTCTCGAGTTGTATTGTTTTCCTTTATAAGCAAGAGTAAATGCTCCATCCATTATATTTAGATTTGGGTAAACGCAGAGTACAGCACCAAAATAGATATCATCTGTTTTTGAATAACCATTAAAAAAATATCTATCATAAAAGTTTCTTTCAGAACCTACTTCAGAAACAGGTTTTGAAATTTGATGTATTGGATAGTCGTCAGCTTTTGTTAAAGACATAATTTATATAGTTATTATTACTTTTCCTTTTGCTTTTCTATTTTGTAGATGGGCTATAGCATCTGCAGCGCTATCAAGCGTGAATTTATCAGAAACCTCAGGAGCGATTTTCCCCTCACTATGAAGTTTAAATAACTCCATAAAGTTAGCTTTATTACCTGCAGGATCAATTCCAGTCCAAGCACCCCAAAAAACACCAACTATTTGGCATCCTTTCAGCAAAGCTAAATTAAGTGGAATTTTTGGTATATCACCGGCAGCAAAACCGATTACCAAATATCTACCTTCCCATGCGATAGCTCTTAATGCAGGTTCAGAATAATGAGAGCCTACTGGATCATAAATAACATTGGCTCCAACGCCTCCTGTGATATCTTTAATCTTTCCCGAAAGTTCTTTTTGCTGATCTTTTGAAAGGTCGCCAGTTGGATATATGAATCCTTCATCAGCACCATGTTGAATGCACATATCAATTTTTTCTTGAGATGATGCAGCTGCAATAACACTAGCTCCCATAGCTTTGCCCAAATCAACAGCAGCAAGACCCACCCCACCTGCGGCTCCAAGGACCAGCAATGTCTCTCCTGTCTTAAGATTTGCTCTTTGTTTTAGTGCATATAATGTCGTGCCATATGTCATTGAAAGAGCAGCTGCTGTCTCATAGTCCATTGATTCAGGAATAGGCATTACTGATTCCTTTGGCGCAACAATCTTTTCTGCAAAAGCCCCCATACCAGTCATTGCAAACACCTTATCACCCTCTTTAAGATTTTCTATACCTTCACCAACCTTTTCAACAATGCCAGCTGCTTCACCGCCAGGCGTAAAAGGAAGTGGAGGTTGAAACTGATATAAACCTTGTATCATTAAGACATCAGGAAAATTTACGCTTGCGGCCTTAACATCTATCAAAACCTGTCCAGGTCCTACGTCTGGACTTGGGACTTCATTAATTTCTAATTTATCTACCCCTCCAAGCTCAACGCACTGTAATGCTTTCATACTTATCCCCTTACTTTATCGTTATATTGTTCCACATACTTATTCAATTCAACACCCTTTTTAGCTTCCATTTCTTTATGTAACTCAACAGATTTAAACCTTTCATTTTCTAAGATAGTTTCATTTTTAAGCTTCGCGCCTTTCAATGAATTCATTTTATTTATACTCTCCTGCAAAATGTTTTCTGTAAAACTATTATCACTTCCTAATATGTTATTAAGTAACTTTCTGCTTTTATTTTCCATATTTAAGCAATCAGATACTGATTTTTCAAACTCAGGATCAACACAATTTAATTCCTTAGCAATCATCAAAAGCTCATCAGAAATATTTGATATCTTATTTCTTATACTAAACTCTAAACCATTAAATGAAAGTTTTTGATTTAGATCTGAGCCTGAATGAATTGCTATCTCATAGTTTTTATTCATTTCATCATATTCATACTGATTAACTGACTTCGACTCAGTAATTAGACAATGAATAAGAAACACATCAAGCAGCCGCATTTCTGATTTTGATATTCCTGTAAGGGTATTTGGGGATAGATCAATTCCTCTAACCTCAACATATTCAATGCCTTTAGCTGAAAGTAGTTCAATTGGCCTAGTCTCTGTAGCACCTTTTCGCTTTGGTCTAATAGAATCATATAGTTCATTTTCTATCTGGAGAATTCCTGAGGATATTTGTTGTCTTTCATTATTTTCATCATATAAGCCTAGGCTTTTAAAGACTTCATACTCTTCGAATACTCCTTTTTTCAGTGACTCTATAAAACTATTAAGAGAGTTATATTTAATATCAAGAGCCTTTTGATGGTAGCTTTGATAACCAACTTCACTCATTCTTAGAGAAGTGGCGTATTCTTGATAAAAATCTGATTTATTTATTTTTTTGATTGAATGATTTCTTCCTGAAACAAAAGACTTATCAAAGATAGGAGAAGCACCAAAGAAGTAAAGTAAGAACCAAAAATTTCTTTTGAAATTCCTTATAAGACCCAGGTAAATATCTGATTTAGTTTCTCTACTAAGATCTTTAGTAAAAAATCTAAGGGAGTCGTCATCAATTGAAAAATTATAATGAATACCAGCTACACACTGCATGATTGAACCATATCTAACCCGCAAACCTTTTCTGTAAATATTTTTTAGCTTACCAATGTTGCTAGAGCCAAACTCAGCAATTCTTATTTCTGATTCATCCCCAATAAAGCAGGGCATGGAATTTGACCACAGAACCTCATCTGACTCCATAGCGTTAGCTGTGAAGATGTGAAGATCTAAAAGGAATTCATAAACTTCATCAACACTATTGAAGGTTGGAGTTACAAGCTCTATTAGTGCTTCAGAAAAGTCTGTCGTAATAAACTTATTAGTTAAGGGAGAGCCAAGTTCTATTGGATGATTTCTTTGAGACAGTTGAGCATTATTATTTACTCTCAAGGATTCCTTTTCGACACCTCTTGAAATTTCTATATTTTCAAAAAATCCCTTATCTTTTAATTCAGCAACTCTATTGCTAAAAGTCATTCTCGTTTTTTTATTGATCAGAAGGGCCGGCAGAAATTATTTCTTTACTGACATCAAATCTTTCAAAGTTATTTTGAAATAATTTTATTAAGTCAGCTGCGGCAGCATCATAAGCGCTTTTATCTTCCCAAGTTTCGCGTGGATTTAGCAGGTTGCCATCAACTCCTTGAATCGATAGAGGAACTTCAAGATTTAAACCTTTAAGCATTTGAGTTTCAACATCATCAAGCTCGCCGTTTTGGACTGCATTGACGATTCTTCTAGTAGTTGGTATATCAAATCTTTTTCCCACTCCATAAGGTCCTCCAGTCCAACCTGTATTTACAAGAAAAACCCTTGAGCCAAAATTTTCAACTCTTTTCATTAAAAGGTCTGCATACACACCTGCAGGTCGAGGAAAAAATGGTGCTCCAAAACAGGTCGAAAAAGTTGATTCAATATCTGAAGATGATCCAATCTCAGTAGATCCTACCTTTGCAGTATATCCACTTAAAAAATGGTAGGCAGCAGCTTCTTTAGTCAGTATTGATACAGGAGGAAGGACCCCAGTCAAATCACAAGTTAGGAAGATTACTGTCTTCGGTTCACCAGCATAATTTTCAGGCACTGCCTTTTCAATATGTGCTCTTGGATAACAACATCTTGAATTTTGAGTCAATGAAACATCTGAGTAATCAGGAACTCTATCATTTAATACAACGTTTTCTAGAATGCTCCCTTCTTTAATGGCTTTCCAAATTACAGGCTCATTTTCCTCAGAGAGATCTATACATTTTGCATAACACCCACCTTCGAAATTAAAAACAGAACCCGGAGACCATCCATGCTCATCATCGCCGATCAATGTGCATGCTGGATCTGCTGAGAGAGTCGTTTTTCCAGTACCTGAAAGACCAAAAAACAGTGCTACTGAATTCTTATCATTAATATTGGAAGAACAATGCATAGGAAGGACATCTTTGGCAGGAAGGAGAAAGTTTTGAACCGAGAACATTGATTTTTTCATCTCGCCAGCATACTTCATGCCCGCAATAAGAACCTTTTCCTCTTTAAAATTTATAATTACACAACCATCTGAATTAGTACCATCTACTTCAGGCACACATTCAAAATTTGCTGCGCTAAGTATTTTCCAGTTACTTTTACCTTTTGGATTAAATTCATCAGGATCAATAAATATTAATCTTGAGAAGAGGCTCTGCCAAGCAGTTTCAGTTGTTACCTCAATTGGAAGATAGTGATCAGGATGAGACCCAACATGAACTTTAGTTAAAAATTTTTCTTTGTCATCTAGATAAGACTCAACTTTTGACCAGAGAGAGTGGAAATTCTCTTCATCAAATGGCCTATTTATTTCTCCCCATTCAATATAACTTTTGGTTGTTTCCTCTTCTACAATATATCTATCTAGGGGACTTCTCCCAGTTCTTTTTCCTGTTACAACAGATAGCGCTCCGTTAGAAGCAAGCACTCCTTCTTCTCTCTCTAGAGCTTTAGAAATAAGATCTTCATTTGAAAGTTCAAAAACCATAATTTTTTAAATTTGTCTTTAAATTATACCTTTTTTAGGACTTTTAATACGTTAAGAAGATTAACAAATATAAATATTAGGAAGAAGATTAATCCCCACTCAGCAAAATTAAAGATAAACCTCCAACCTTCTTCTGCACAGCTAGGACCTCCTTGAAGAGTTTTATAAATACCTCCAAAAAAACCATAAAATTCAATAGTTGTCTCAAGGGGCATTCCGCATCCAGATAAATTGGTTAAACCCTCTGACGAAAGATTTTGAATATATATTTGCCTACTAGTTACACCAACACCAAAAAACAATGATCCAAAAATAAAAATGTTTTGGAGATTCTTAAATCTATCGTTAAATGCTGCAATTAGCGAAAAGAAACCAAATGTACCAAAAACATATCTTGTTAATATGCACAAAGGACATGCATATAAGGCCAAAACAATATCCATAGTCCAGGCAAGAGCTATTATCCCAAAAGACAAGATAGCATTAGTTAGATGAAATCTTTTTACATAGATTTCCCATAATTTTTCAATAAAATGTAACACTTGTGACATATGATAAATCTTTTGTATTAATAAAAAAATCCTAATGTCATAATAAATAATTAAATGAAAAAAAATTTATATATTGTTGATGGATCATCGTATATTTATCGAGCTTTCCATGCAATGCCACCCCTAACAACATCATCAGGCAGACCCACTGGTGCTATAAAAGGCGTATCGAATATGATGATGAATCTTAAAAATGAAAACGATGGTTCTTCCATTGTCACAGTGTTCGACGCCAAGGGAAAAACATTTAGAAGCGATATCTATTCTGATTACAAAGCTAATCGGCCCCCCATGCCAGATGAGCTCAGGCTTCAGCTCGATCCTATTAAATCAATATGCAAGGCAATAGGATTTCCTATAGTGGAGATAGAGGGAGTAGAAGCAGATGATGTAATAGCTACTATTGTCAAAAGAGCAAAAGAAGAGGGATATAGTTGTGTTATTTCCTCATTAGATAAAGATTTAATGCAGTTAGTTGAGGATCCTAATGTCTCAATGATAAATACAATGACCAATAAAAAATTTAATGAAAAAGATGTAATCGAAAAGTTCGGAGTTAAACCCAATCAAATTAGAGATATGCTAGCGCTTGTTGGAGATTCATCTGACAACATTCCAGGTGTTCCAAAAGTTGGGCAAAAGACAGCCGCTAAATGGCTAAATGAGTTTGGAGACCTAAAATCTATTAAAGAAAATGCCTCTTCAATCAAAGGAGTTGTTGGTGAGAATCTGAGGAACTCTTTAGAGGATTTAGATAGAAATATTAATCTTGTATCCCTAAAACAAGATGTAGATATTCGAGTGGAGTTTAGTGATCTTTTAACATTGAATCCCGATGATGATGAGCTTAATAAGATTTTCTCGGAGTTAGAATTCGCCACAGTAAAAAATAATGAGAAAAAAAATAAGGAGCAAAAGCAAGATTCAAACTATGAAACGGTTTTATCTGAAAAAAGTTTAGAGAAGTGGATAAAAAATATAGACAAATCTAAAGCATTTGCAATAGATACTGAGACGGACTCAGTAAGCACTGTTTCAGCAAATCTTATAGGCATTTCAATTTCTGTAAAAGAAAATGAAGGGTGTTACATTCCTATAGGTCACTCATATGAAAATTGTCCTGAGCAGCTTTCACTTGAATGTGTTCAAAAAAAACTAGGACCTGCTATTGAAAAAAATCAGAAAAAAGCTGTCGGCCAGAATTTAAAGTTTGATATTCCAATTTTATCTCGACATGGCATCAACCTAACTGAGTTTTTGGCAGATACAATGCTCATGTCATATGTGCTTAATAGCACCGCCACTCGCCATGGAATGGATAGACTCGCTGATTATTATCTTAACTACACAACCACAAAATATACTGATGTAACAGGGACTGCCTCTAAGCAAATTAGTTTTGCAGAGGTACAAATTGATGTTGCAACAGATTATGCAGCTGAGGATGCTGATATAACGCTAAGACTTTTTAATACTTTATCTGCATTATTAAAAGAGAAACCAATCCAAGAGAAACTATTAAAAGAAATTGAATATCCTCTTGTGCATGTACTCTCAAGAGTAGAACAAAATGGAGCAAAAATAGATAAAAACAAACTTGGAAATCATTCAAAAGAACTTGGAGAAAAAATTGCAGACCTTTCTGCCCAAGCTTTCAAAATAGCTGGAGAGGAATTTAATCTTGATTCCCCAAAACAACTCTTAGAAATTTTATATGAAAAGCAGGGATTACCAGTATTGAGAAAAACACCTAAAGGACAACCATCTACGAATGAAGAGACGCTTCAAAGACTGTCAGAGGAATATGAGCTGCCAAAGATAATCCTGCAATATAGAACATTGGCAAAATTAAAATCTACTTATACTGATAGCTTAATAAATATTGAGAATCCAAAGACAGAAAGGATTCACACCTCTTATCAACAAGCCATAACGTCAACAGGAAGACTTTCATCAACAGAACCAAATTTACAGAACATCCCTATTAAAACTTCTGAAGGCAGAAGAATAAGAGAAGCATTTGTTCCAGAAAAAGGTAACGTACTAATTTCTGCTGACTATTCACAAATTGAGTTAAGGATAATGGCTCATTTATCAGAGGATAAAAATCTTACAAATGCCTTTAATAATAATATTGATGTTCATTCATCAACAGCTGCTGAGGTTTTTGGTGTTGCAATTGAAGATGTAACTAAGGATCAAAGAAGAGGAGCAAAAGCAATTAATTTTGGGCTGATGTATGGTATGTCAGCATTTGGACTCACCAGGCAACTAGGAATTACCAGACCTGAAGCGCAAGAATACTTAGATACATACTTTGCAAGATATACAGGAGTCAGAGACTATATGGACAATATCAAAACAAAAGCTAGAGAAGATCAGTATGTTGAGACTATCATGGGAAGGAGGCTTTATCTAAATGAAATAAATGCCTCAAATGGACTTAGAAGACAGGCTGCAGAAAGGGCTGCAATAAATGCTCCACTCCAGGGCTCAGCGGCTGATATTATTAAAAAGGCAATGTTAGACATTGATAATATAATTTTAAACGAGATGCCAGAAGTGAAAATGATAATGCAGGTTCACGATGAGCTTGTATTTGAAGCCCCAATAAAAAAACTTGATTTTGTTAAGTCAAAGGTAAGCAATGCAATGGAATCTGCTGTAAAATTATCGATCCCTTTACTTGTAGATATTGGTTTTGGAAATAATTGGAATGAATCTCACTAGCAAAAAAAAGTTACTGATACCTTTTTTATTTTTAAGTTATTCAGTTTTAGCTTCAACACCCAGCCTAGGAATATATATTTTTGATGAGTATCAAAATATCCATAATTTGCTTAAAGAAAAGGAGAAAGAAGATCCTAAAGCATCACTTCTTCTTTCAAATGCAAAGCTTTATTCAATTGATTATTCTCCGTCATCTTTCATAAGAACAAATCGCCCTAATCCAGCCTATCCAACGCAACAATCTCAAGATGGTATAGAGGGATATGCTGTTGTCACTTTTAAAATAAATGATGATGGATCTACTTCGGATCATTACATAAGTGACTCAAATCCCAGAGAGTATTTTAATGAGGCGTCTTTAGAGTCTGCCAAAAATCTTAGATATGCCTTTGGACAACTCACTGATAAGAGAGAACATAGCTATAGATTTATTTATAGGCTTAATGAGAGAAGTAGAAAGGTTCCAAATGGATATTTCACATGCTTAAACTTAATAAAACAAGCTAGATTCTCTGAAGCAAAAGATTGCTCCCAAAAGAGAAAAACATTCTCAGATGAAGTTGTTTCAGATGTTTATAAGGTAATAACAGCAGAGGCGGATTATTATTTAGGTAACAAGCAGGAAGCTATAGATGCATTATTTAAAATAATAAAAGATGAGTCTCAGGAAAGCTTCTATCTAAAAACTCTAGCAATAGCAAACCTCACTACATTCCTTTTTTATGAAGAACGATTTCAGGAAATTATTTCTTTAGAAAATATGTTGGATCAGATCAGGAAGCTTGGATACCAAGAACAGCTTATCGATAGCCACTATTACTTGGGAGTTTCCCATTTTTATTCGGGAAATAATATAGATTCTCTTTTTTACCTTAAACTTTCATTACAAGACACTAACTGTAAACAAACTTTTCGTCTTGAGCCAGGCGAGTCTTTTATAAATTGGAAAAAGAATTCATTATATAGATTATATCCAGATAAAATTTGCTATTCAGACTTCTATGCAAGATCAATAAAAACGTTAGAAGCAATCAATCGAGTCATTTGAATTAAGAACAATCTTTAAGCTTAAAAACTGCTTTAGCTATTCACTTCTATTCTTGTAACAGGAGCGTACTGCATCTCTTCAGGGAGCAAGACCTTTATGCCATGGATTTCTCTGAGATGACTAATTTTCTTTGAAAGGTAGTCTTCAGGAACCTTAAAAGGCCATTTCTTTTTCATTTTGAGTGCTCTAAAAACAACTTTTCGTTTAATACCTCCAAGCTTCCAATATATTTTTATAAAACCAAAAACACCAAACTCTTTATACAAGTCTTTATAAAGTTGCTTTAACTGCGGAAGATTTTGGTATGAGAGGAGATAGCTAAGCTTCCACTTGCTTCCCCAAAGAACCCAACTATCAAGAATGGCTTCTTGCTCAATAGATATGTCTAAGCCAAAGATTACATGTGTGCAGTCATGATCTCTAAGTAAAGTACCAGTCTCCTTACTATCTTCAAGTATTTCTATAGATTCAGGAAATGATTTGTAATAACACTCTAGGCCTTCTAGGAGAGTTAGATCACAATCTTGTCTCTGATATTCAAGCATTACTCTATAAATTCTAGTATTTTTTTTGAAAGCTTGTCAAAACCTTCATCATTCTTCGATGACGTGACGATTACATTATGAGAATTAAGTTTTCTCTCAATATCCTTAATTGATTTTGAAATAGCCGAGTTATTGAGTTTATCACTTTTGGTTAAAACAGAAATGAAAGGAACACTATACTTGTTACAAAACTCAATCATCTGCACGTCATTTTCTCTCAATGGATGTCTAATATCCATGAAAATAACGGCAGCACGTAGTGATTTTCGCGTAGAAAAATATTTATCAAGCAAAATATTCAAATTTTTCTTTTTATCGGTAGATATTTTGGAAAATCCATATCCTGGTAAGTCGACAAGCTTTATTTCATCAGTAACCTTAAAAAAATTGATTTCTGTGGTTCTTCCAGGAGTTTTACTTGTTCTTGCCAATTTTTTATTTTTTGCTAAGCAGTTAAGAGCACTCGATTTTCCGGCATTTGACCTTCCAGCCAATACAAACTCAAAGCCATCATCTATAGGCATTTTTTTTATATCTAATACACCTTTTATAAAGACTGTATCCTTGAAAATGTTTTGCATTTTTATGTTTGTTTGAACCTCTGTTGGGTTTATAATACCGTTTCTAAATAACATCGTATATCCATTAAATATATTAACAATATGAAAAATTCATTACTCTCAATCTTATTTTTAATGAGTGGAGCTTTATATTCTTTTGAACCTGTTTTAGGAAGGGACTATAGTCTTTTAGACAGCCCTTTACCGATTAAGAAGGATGGTAATGTTGAGGTACTTGAAATCTTTTGGTATGGCTGCGGACATTGCTACTCAATGGAATCAAAACTTAAAGCATGGAATAAAACAGCACCAGAGTATGTAAAGTTTAAAAAGATGCCAGTTACTTGGGGACCAGTACATAAACTTCATGCCTCACTTTTTTATACTATTGAATCCGTTAAAACTGAACAAGACCTTCACAATGCAGTATTTTCAACAATACACAATGAAAGGAATTTTCTAGCTAGCGAACAGGCTGCAACAAAATTTTTTAATAAGATGGGTGTAGCTCCATCAGAATTTTCAAGGTATATGAACTCTTTTAGTGTTAAACAACGCGTCAATAGAGCTATAGAATTAACTAAACAGCTAAGAGTAGATTCTGTTCCCATGTTGATTGTAGATGGCAAGTACAAGGTAGCTGCAAGGGAAAATGCACTCCAGACAGTTGATTATTTAGTTGAAAAGCAAAAAACAGAGTCATAAATTATGAAAAACACTTTATTTCTGTCTTTATTTTTTTTAACAAGTTTGGCTTTTGCTGGAAAAAAATATGAAGATCAAGTCATTGAAAGAATTACTTGCCCAACCCAAAAATGTGAGGAAGGTCAAACCCTGGAAATTGAAATTCCTTCATTGATGGAAGATACTTCTGCAGAAGCTGTTGAAAAAGTACAACTATCCGAAGGCTCGGAACACGTTATAAAAATGCTTAACTCAGGTGATGGCGGACAAATGATTTTTGAGCCGGCAGTTATAAAGGTATCTGTCGGCGACACCATTCACTTTAAAGCTACAGATGCAGCGCATAACTCTGTTTCTGTTGATGGTATGGTACCCTCGGGTGCAGCTAGTTGGGCAAGTCAATTGAGCCAAGACATAAGTATTACATTGGACAAAGAGGGTGTATATGTTTACCAATGTGATCCTCATCTTATTATGGCAATGGTTGGAGTGATTCAGGTTGGCGAAGCAGTCAATATGGATGAGATTAAAAGCGCAGCTTCAAGCTATAGTGCCAATTTCTTAATGAATAACGACAGGCTTCAAACCTATCTGAATCAACTGTAAAGACTGTTAATTACTTCAGTCAGTCCTTGCCATGAGCTGAACTCCAAAGGTTTTTCTATGCCCTCAACATCCCAAATTTCTTTTTTTGGATTAAACCAAAGGGCTTCAACTCCATAGTTAATAGCTCCAAACACATCATTTATTTTGTGATCACCAATATGTAATATTTCTTCTTTACTAACTCCCAATAGTTCCTTTGCTTTATGAAAGTGATTTTCACTTGGTTTATTTGCAAATACATCTTTTGAAGAAATATTAAATTTAAAAAATTTACTAATGCCAATAATTTTAATATCGGCATTTCCATTTGTCAGACAACCTAATTCATATATTTTAGAAAGCTTCATAATTTCATCCAAAACATAAGGAAAAAACTTTACATTATTTCTTTCTTTAAAAAATAATTGAAAAGCTTTCTCAGATAGTTCATCTGCAGTTTCTGGATCAGATATACGCTCCTGTATTTTCATAAATAGTAGTCTTTTTCTTAGTTTCCCAACGTCGAATTCGTATGAAACATCTTCGACAATAAGTTTCTCTCTTATTATTTTAAAGTCTTCCCAGGAGCCCCACTCTAATTTCCCGATCCTATCTTCTATAAATTTCCTAGTTTTCATTTCAGCATTAATAAGCACTGGTTTTACATCCCAGAAAGTATCATCGAGGTCAAAAGTTATCGCTTTGATTTTTTTATTCATTTTTATTTTTTTGCTCTTGGATGTGACCTGTCATAAATTTTAACAAGGTGTTGATAGTCTAAGTTTGTATATATTTGTGTTGTAGACAATGAGCTGTGACCCAATAACTCCTGTATTGATCTTAAATCTCCAGATGATTCAAGCATATGGGTAGCAAAGCTATGCCTTAACATATGAGGATTAATTGGAGGTAGCCCTTGTTTAATTGCAAGTTTCTTTAAACGAAGCTGGATACTTCTAGTAGTAAGCCTTCCTCCAGCCTTATTAACAAAAAGTGCTCCATCTTTATTAGTTATTTTCTTTCTCTCTTCTAACCAGTTATCAATTGCAATTATGGCAAATCTTCCTAAAGGAACCAATCGAGTTTTAGACCCCTTACCAACCACTCTTAAAAAATCTTTATCTTCTTCAAAATCCTGGATATTTACACTCACTGTTTCTGAAACTCTTAACCCAGAGGAATACATTAATTCTATTATTGCCAAGTCTCTTATTTCTATTAATGAGGTAGGCTTAAAATCCAATAACCTATTGATTTGCTCAGGGGTTAAAGTCTCTGGAAGTTTTTTTTCTATCCTTGGCCCTGAGATAAGCTCAAAGGGAGATTGACCAATGAGATGGTTTTTTTGAAGATATTTAAAGAAACCTTTAACAGAAGACAGATGTCTTTGAATACTTCTTGAGCCAATATTCGTAGAGTAGAGAGAGCCTATCCATGAGCTACATATTTCTTCAGATATATCGTCTAATTTATTAATTTTACTCAATGCAAGAAAGTTTCTAAATTTTAAAATATCTCTTTTGTAGGCATCTATAGAGTTGCCCGAAAGATTTTTTATGTCTTTTAAAAAACCTAAGTAGTCTTGAATAAGGCAATCAATGAAGAATTTTTTAGACATTAAGCTTGTAAAGTTTTTAGCTTAGCTTCCGTTATATCTCTAATAAACTCAATGAAAGTTGTATCCTCATCTCCTAAATATCTAGTCTTATCTTTCGAGCCAATAAGCAATAAGCCAATCCTGTTCTTGTTTTTGAAAACGCTTATTACAGCTGATTTAATTGAATCATCTCCAAAAAGGATTTTAATTTTATCATTAGCAAAACTGCCATGTTTTGTTTCACCAACAGAAAAATTCATTCCAGTATTTTCCTCAAGACTATTCATTTGACTATTAGTAAAAAACTTTAAATGCGCTGCATCAACAGAAAATATTTTTTTTAGACTTGTCAGCATTAACTCAACTAGCGCCCCCTCATCCTCAGCGGTAACTAACTTTATAATTAAAGCTTTTGACTTTGTGAATAATTCTTCATTTTCAGATGCATTAGACAAGAAAATAGATAGGTTGTTAAGAAGATCTTTTTGTTCGTTTCTAAGCTTTCGCACTTGCCTTTCAAGAAGAGATTCTGCTTTTCCAGGTGAGTGTTTGAAATTAAGCTCGCCAACTATCGATTCCCTAGTAAGAAAGAAATCAGTATTCTTTAAAAGATAAAGCTCAACCTCTTTTGCATTAATTTTATCACTCATAATTTATTATAAGCAATTTTAGAAAATAAGCCTTTTATCCTTTAGTACTTATAGGATTCTTCTTTGAAAGGTCCTTCTTGTGGGACATTAATATAATCAGCTTGCTCTTCAGTAAGTTGTGTAACAATACCTCCAAAGCCTTGAACCATAAGGGAGGCAACTTCTTCGTCAAGTTTTTTAGGCAGGACTTCTACTTGAATTAATTCTTTCTTCTTATCTTCATCATTTACATTTGCAAACCCAGCTGAGTAAAGGTGCATTTGGGCAAGTACTTGGTTTGCAAATGATCCATCCATAATTCTGCTTGGATGACCTGTTGCATTTCCAAGGTTCACTAATCTTCCTTCAGCCAAAAGTATCAGATAGTTTTTACTTGATAAGTCAGGCTCCTGATCGGGTGAACAATCTCTAAATATTCTATGAACTTGTGGTTTTACTTCTTCCCAATGCCATTCTTCCTGCATATATTTAGTGTCTATTTCTGTATCAAAATGCCCGATATTACAAACTACAGCTCCATCTTTAAGTGTTGAAAGCATTGCTGAATCACATACATTTACGTTACCTGTTGTAGTAACGAGCACATCTGTATCTTGCATTAAATCTTTATTAATGTCGTCTGTATTTCCCGTTACCTTTCCGTCTGAATAACATGAAACAACTGAAAAACCATCCATACAAGCTTGCATCGCGCATATTGGATCAGACTCTGTAACTCGAACCACCATACCTTCTTGAGCAAGACTAGCTGCTGATCCTTTTCCAACATCACCATAACCAATAACAAGTGCTTTTTTTCCTGAAAGAAGCATATCGGTACCACGTTTTATTCCGTCATTAAGACTATGTCTACACCCATATTTATTATCATTCTTAGCTTTTGTAACTGAGTCATTAACATTAATTGCAGGAACTTTAAGTTCTCCTTTTTCGAGCATAGCCTTTAGTCTATGAACTCCTGTGGTAGTTTCTTCAGATATTCCATGAATTGTTTCAAGCATTTCTTCGAATCTTGTATGAACCATGTGAGTAAGATCCCCACCATCATCTAAAATCATATTTGCATCCCATGGCTTTCCATCTTTTAAGATTGTTTGCTCAATACACCAGTCAAATTCTTCGTCTGTTTGTCCTTTCCATGCAAAAACTGGAATACCAGCTTTTGCCATAGCTGCAGCGGCATGATCCTGAGTTGAAAAAATATTGCATCCTGACCATCGAAGTTCAGCTCCAAGATCAACCAATGTTTCCATTAATACTGCCGTTTGGATAGTCATATGAATGCAGCCCATAATCTTTGCACCAGCAAGGGGTTGCTCTGCTTTATATTTTTCCCTTAACGCCATAAGTGCAGGCATCTCATTTTCAGCAAGAGATATTTCTCTTCTTCCAAAATCAGCAAGTTCGATATCAGCTACTTTGAAGTCATTACTCATAATATTTCCTTTTTATAGTTATTTAATTTGGCTTGAAATATCAGTATTTTCCCACGAAAAATCTTTATTTTCTCTACCAAAATGCCCATAGGAGGCAGTATTTTTATATATTGGCCTCTTTAAATCAAGAAGATTGATCAGATTCTTAGGCCTAAGATCAAAATTGTCTCTAACAATTTGCGAAATCTCATTTTCAGGCAAGTTTCCTGTCCCCAGAGTATCAACAGTGATAGATGTAGGTTCTGCAATACCTATCGCATAAGAAACTTGTACTTCACATCTTTCAGCAAGACCGGCAGCTACAATATTTTTTGCAACATATCTGCAAGCATATGCTGCAGATCTATCTACCTTTGATGGATCTTTCCCTGAAAATGCACCACCACCATGTCTCGCCATTCCTCCATATGTATCAACAATAATCTTCCTCCCAGTTAAACCACAATCACCAACAGGACCACCAATTACAAACTTTCCAGTTGGATTTATATATATTTTTGTATCCTTTTTAATCCATTCAGTTGGAATTATCGGATTGATAATCTTCTCGCGGACCTTTGCTTTAATTTCATCTTGAGGAATATCCTCATCATGTTGAGTCGACAAAACAATAGCAGAAACATAATCTACTGTTTTTCTATCATCCTTATAGACAACACTGACCTGACTTTTAGCATCTGGCCTAAGCCAGCTTAACTCACCATTCTTTCTTACTTCAGATTGTTTTAAGACGAGCTCATGAGATAAATTAATTGGAGCAGGCATTAGAACAGGCGTTTCAGAGCATGCATATCCAAACATTAATCCCTGGTCACCAGCGCCTTGATCTAAGTCTTCACCCTCACCTTCATTAACACCTTGAGCGATATCTAGTGACTGCTTTGAAATTAGATTTTGGATTTCACAATTACTTCCATTGAAGCCTAAATCATCATGGTTATAACCTATGTCATTAACGGTATTTCTTATTACCTCTTCGATATTTGGCGTGCCGCTAGAAGTTATTTCGCCAGCAACAATGACAGTATTATTTTTAATAAGTGTCTCACAAGCAACTCTACTATTTGGATCTTGTTCAAGGTAAGAATCAAGAATAGCATCGGAGATTTGATCACAAACCTTATCAGGATGACCTTCTGAGACAGATTCAGATGTAAATATATAACTCATAATTAATCCTTGTTTCTTAGCAGATTAAGCTTGCAAGAAACTGAAATCACTATTTAGACATTTATTTTATAAGTCTGCACTAATTTAAGCAATTTAATATTATTTATATATATAAATACCCTCAACTTCATATTATGATTACACTATTCGAGGATATCTAGAAATTGGAAAATAATAAGCTAGCAAATGCGATTCGCTTTCTCTCTATCGATGCCGTGCAAGCAGCAAAATCTGGACATCCTGGAATGCCAATGGGCATGGCTGATATAGCTGTATCTCTCTGGAAAAATAACTTAAAGCATAATCCTGCAAATCCTAAATGGATAAATAGAGACAGGTTTGTCCTTTCAAACGGACATGGTTCCATGTTGCTTTATAGCCTTTTACACCTAACAGGATATGACCTTAGCATCAATGATTTAAAAGACTTTAGAAAACTTAAATCAAAAACACCTGGCCATCCCGAGTATGATATCGATATTGGAGTTGAAACAACCACTGGTCCGCTTGGACAAGGAATTGGGAATGCTGTTGGGATGGCTCTCGCTGAAAAGAATCTTGCTGCAACATTTAATAAAGAAGATATAAAAATAATAGATCACTACACCTATGCTTTCCTTGGTGATGGTTGTTTAATGGAAGGCATCTCTCATGAAGTTTGTTCATTTGCAGGTACACATAAACTTGGAAAACTTATATGTTTTTATGATCAAAATGGAATATCTATAGATGGAGAAATTGATCTTTGGTTTACTGATAATACAAAACAAAGATTTGAAAGCTATGGATGGCAAGTAATTGAGATTGATGGCCATAACATAGATGAAATTAATAAAGCTACAGAAAAAGCTCAACAGGAAACCAAAAAACCATCAATGATTTGTTGTAAGACAACTATTGGATTTGGCTCCCCAAATAAATCAGGAACTGCTGGAATCCACGGAAGTCCATTAGGTGACGACGAAATTGAAATAACAAGGAAAGAGCTTAACTGGGAACATGCACCTTTTGAAATACCTGAAGATATTTATGATAACTGGAACGCAAAAGATGAGGGCGCCAATAAAGAAAAAGCTTGGGAAGATCTTCGTAAAACTTATCAAGAAAAGTATCCAGATGAGTCCAAAGAACTGGAAAGAAGGTTTAATTCAGAAATGCCCCATGAATTTAATGAGAGATTTGATGGTTTTTTAAAAGATTGTTTGTTACAAGAAGATCCAATTGCAACCAGAAAAGCGTCTCAAATTTGTCTTGATCATTTTTGTGGCAACTTGCCTGAACTTATTGGTGGATCTGCTGATTTAACGGGATCAAATAATACTTTTTCTAAACATAACACTGAATTGACTCCTGATAATCCTGGTGGATCACATATTTACTATGGTGTAAGAGAATTCGGTATGGTTACTATTATGAACGGAATGAGTCTTCATGGTGGTATTAGGCCATATGGTGGAACCTTCCTAGTTTTTATGGATTATGCAAGAAATGCAGTGCGCCTATCTGCAATGATGAACCTACCAAACATATATGTCTTTACTCATGATTCAATTGGTTTAGGAGAGGATGGCCCAACACATCAACCCATTGAACATCTGGTTACACTCAGAGCAACACCAAATTTACAGAACTGGAGGCCGGCTGATCTGAAAGAAACAGCAGTAGCATGGAAAGAATCAATCTTATCAAAATCTCCAAGTTGCCTTGTTCTGAGTAGGCAAGGTCTTCCCCAGACTAAAATAAGTGAGGAGAGAATTAGTGACATCTCTAAAGGAGGATACTTAGTTCAAAAGTATGAAGATGCAGAGCTAAATATAATATCTTCTGGGAGTGAGCTGCAATTAGCTGTTCAAGCAGCTAAAGATCTTGAGCAAACAGGCATAAAGGTAAATGTGGTCTCGATGCCATGCCTAGATAGGTTTCTTGAAGCAGATTTGAAATATCAAAGTGAAGTTATCCAAAAAGACTTGCCATCTATTGTTGTTGAGGCTGCCCATCCAAACTCATGGTATAAAATTTTGGGAAGAGACGATCTCGTTATTGGGATGACAACATTCGGTGAATCTGCTCCGGCAAAGATGATTTTTGAGGAGTTCGGCTTCACAACTGAGAATATTGTTTCAACTGCAAAAAAACTTTTAAACAAATGAGATTACTAAAGGACCATGATCTTAGTAATAAGAATGTGGTCTTGAGATTAGATTTAAATGTTCCAATTCAAGATAAGCGAGTACTAGATGCAACCAGAATAATTTCTTCAGTACCTACAATTAAATATCTCTTAAACAATAATTGTAAAGTCCTTTTAGCATCACATCTTGGTAGGCCTGATGAAGGTAAGTTTGATATGAACTTCTCAATGCGTCCGGTTGCTGAAAAGTTATCCGAAATCTTAAACCATGAAATTGATCTTATTGATTCCTTAGCAAGTAGTGATATTTTTAATACAAGTCAAATACAGCTATTAGAAAATTTAAGATTCCTTATTGGCGAGAAAGACAATAATGAAGAGCTCGGGAATCAGCTAGGAAATAAAGGAGATGCTTATGTCTTTGATGCTTTTGGAACTGCTCACCGTAAACAGGCTTCTACACACTCAGCTATTCAACAAGCAAAGTTTTCATGTGCTGGACTTCTTTTAGAGAAAGAGATTAATTCACTCAATAAAGCTTTAACCTGTATTGAAAACCCATTCACTGCTGTAATCGCAGGCTCAAAGATTTCAACAAAGCTTGAACTTATAGCTCATTTAAACTCAAAAGCAGATTTCATTATCACTGGCGGCGGGATTGCTAATACCTTTCTGAAATCTCAAGGCTTCAATGTCGGAGAGTCTTTGGTAGAAAATGACATGATTGAAATTGCTAAAGAGCTTTTTAATTTCGGCAAAATAATTTTACCCAATAAAGTCATCGTTGCTGATTCAATTGATAGTAATTCCTCAACTATCAAAAATATAGATTCTGTTAGTGGTTCGGATAAAATTTTTGATATTAACTTAAGAAGTAATATGTCAGAAATCCTTAAGAACTCAAAAACTATTTTATGGAATGGACCAATAGGAGTTTTTGAAAAAGGGCCTTTTCAACAAGGCACACGTCAATTAGCTAAAGCTATTGCAGAGTCTGAGGCTTTTTCACTTGCTGGAGGTGGAGAGACTATAGCTGCCATAAATAAATTTATTAATAAAGATGAGGTATCATACTGTTCAACGGGCGGAGGAGCTTTTTTAGAATATATGGAAGGCAAATTACTCCCATCAATTGAGGCTTTAGGAGGCTAAAAATGTCATTAGAAGAAATTGCGAATTATATAGTTTCAGAAGGTAAAGGAATTCTTGCCGCAGATGAAAGCAATCCAACATGTGGCAAAAGATTTGATTCTATTGGGGTAGAAAATTCTGAGGATAATAGAAGAGATTACAGAGAGATGCTTTTTAGATCAAAAGGTATGAAAGGAAATATTGGTGGAGTAATTTTATTTGATGAAACTCTAAGACAGGATGCTAAAGATGGAACTCCCCTTAAAGAATTAATCACTAATTCAGGTGCCCTACCCGGTATTAAGGTTGATAAAGGCTTAGTGCCTCTTATTAATGGATCAGATGAAGTAGTGACTCAAGGGTTGGATGGGCTAGATGAAAGATGTTCCGAATATTATTCTTTAGGAGCAAAATTTACAAAGTGGCGCGCAGTAATAAAAATCGGAGATAATATGCCAACAGATGATTGTATTAATGCAAACGCCAAAGCACTAGCAGATTATGCTGCAATTGCTCAATCTAATAAGATGGTTCCAATAGTTGAACCTGAAGTTTTAATGGATGGCAACCATTCAATTGATCTCTCATATGATGCTTGTGCAAGATCTTTTCTAGCTCTTTTTGATGCTCTTGAAAATAATGGAGTAAACATAAAGGGCACAATACTCAAACCAAGCATGGTTACTCCCGGTTCGCTATCTGAAAAAGCAGCAATCAAAGAAGTAGCTGAAATGACAGTAAAGTGTCTCAAAGAAAACATTCCCTCTGATCTTCCTGGAGTTGCTTTTTTATCGGGAGGGCAAACAGAGCTTGAGGCGACCGCTCATTTAAATGAAATGAACAAAATAGGCGAGTTTCCATGGAAACTCAGCTTCTCATATGGGCGAGCCCTTCAGCAAAGTGCTTTGAAAGCCTGGTCAGGGAAAAGTGAAAATATCTTCATAGCTCAGGATGAGCTATCTCATAGGGCTGAAATGAATAAAATAGCAGCACTTGGACAATGGGATATCAAACTTGAAGATAGATAACGAGTGATTGCTACCGTTCAAAGAGTTTCAGAAGCAAAAGTTGAGATAAACAACAGCATCTATTCTGAAATTGGAGAAGGAGTACTAATACTTTTGTGCGTTGAAAGCGACGATGACGCTAAGCATGCTATAAAAATGTCAGATAAAATATTAAACTTTTGCATTTTAGAAGGAGATCGAGGCATAATGTCAGCAAGTTTAAGGGAGTTAGAAGAAGATATTATGATAATAAGTCAATTTACCCTTGCTGCAATTACAAATAAAGGCAATAAACCAAGCTTTCACAAAGCAGCCAAACCAAACAAAGCAAAAGAAATATATGATCAATTTGTTCAAACTTTTAAAGACTCATCCTTAAATGTTCAAACTGGAAAGTTTGGTGAGATAATGAATGTAACCTTAACAAATAAAGGCCCAATAACTTTTAATTTTAGGACATAAAAATGGTTAAAAACATTTCAATTTTTTGTGGAGCACATGAAGGTACAAATCCTAACTATGCATTGGAGGCAAAAAAGATAACGGCGTTACTTTCAAAAAAAGGAGTAGATGTTGTTTTTGGTGGAGGCAATGTTGGCATTATGAAAATTATTTCTGATGAGGCAAAAGATAATAATTCGAAAGTTACTGGCATAACTATGGAATCCCTGCATAACCTTGAATTAACAAATCCAAGAATTGATGACTTAGTAGTTACGCATTCATTGCTAGAAAGAAAGGATGAGTTTATGAAAAGATCTGATGCTTTTCTCGTTCTACCGGGAGGAGTTGGGTCACTAGATGAGCTAGCAGAAATTTTAGCAAGCAACCAGCTCGGGATAATTAATAAGCCAGTTGGATTATTAAATACGGATGGATATTATGACCACCTAATTGCATGGTTTGAAAAAGCTGTTGATGAGGGATTTATTACTCAGGCAAATCTTGATGAATTAATTATTACTGACGATTGTGAGGAAATGGTTATGAGAATCCTCGAAGAAAAAAACGAATCCTCAAAAGATTGGAAAGGGAGATTAGGTCTTTAACCTTTGTCCTTGGAAATTAGAATACCAAGCTCAAATAACATCCACATTGGCAGCGCTAAAAATATCTGAGACAAGATATCTGGCGGCGTCAAAAACATCCCAATGATAAAAAATAAGATTATGAAATATGGTCTAGATTTTCTTAGAGTTTCTTTTGTAAATATGCCAAGCCTCACAGAAATAATTGTAAAGATCGGAACCTGAAAAGCGATACCAAAACCAACAATTATTTTTATAGCAAAACTAAAAAACTGACTTATGTCTGTCATTATCTTTACAGATTCAGGAGCTGTGCTTATAAAGAAATTTATTAAGACTGGAACAACAACATAAAACGCAAAGATAGCTCCTAAATAAAAAAGCAAAAAAGAGCTTATTGCAAAAGGGAGCATCAGTTTTTTTTCATCGTTTAGGAGACCAGGTTTTGCAAATAACCACATCTGATAAATGATGTAAGGTATTGATATAAGGATACATATTGAAACTATTAATTTAATTGGAACGATAAATGGTGACCCTACACCAATGGCAATTAAGTTAGAAGATTCGGGTAGAGATTCTATGAGTGGTTTTGAGAATATGGTGTAGATATCATCAGCAAACGGAAACATGAAAACGAATAAAACTAGGCAGAAAACTAGAGCTTTTATTAAGCGATTGCGCAGTTCAGATAAATGACCAATGAGACTATTTTCCTCCATCATTATCCTCATTTTCCTCTAGTTCAAGCTCACGTAATTTCATATCATTAAAAATATCTTTTTTGATTTCTTCTGTCCCAATTTCATTATTTATTTCATTAGAAATCTTTTCATATTGGGATCTAAGTTTTGACCCAATTTGAAGAAAGAACTTTGTAACCTCAGGTAATCTTTTTGGCCCGACAAGCAGGAGCACAAGAACAAGCAGTGTTAGTAATTCAGGAAAGCCTATTTGAAACAAGTTGCGATTAATTAATTGTTATTTTGTTGATCGTCTTCACTATCATCTTTCATGGATTTCTTAAAACCTTTTAATCCAGCACCAAGATCAGAACCCAAAGTTCGAATCTTTTTACCACCAAAAAGCAGCAACAAAACTAAAAGAATTAAAAGTATTTCCCATGGACCTGAAAACATACTTTTATCTTAACCTTTTTGGAAATAAATATAAATCAATTTAAGTACAAGAAAAGAATTGTGACTGCCAATAAGCCAATCAAGAAGTATAAAATATTTTTCAATTTCTTAATTCTTTTATCTAACTCAACCATGAGGTCATTGTTCCTATTAGATGCAATATTAATATTTCTGATTTCATCAATGATTTCAAAAAACATCCCTGGTGTATCTTTGATACTTGCCAAGATATCTTCTTTATTTTCAAAGATATAGTTTTTGAGTTTTGTTGGATTGAATTGTTCACTAATCCAGTTTTCTAAATATGGTTCAGCTAAACCCCAGAAATCTAAAGCAGGATAAATTTGCCTGCCCATTCCTTCAATATGAATTAATGTTTTTTGTAACAAAACTAAAGATGGCTGAATAGATAAACCATACTCTCTAGTACTTTCGAATAAATATAGTAAAAGTTTGCCAAATTCTATTTCAGATAGTGGTTTTTCAAAAATTGGTTCACAACAGGCTCTCAAAGTATTTTCCAAATCACTAATATTTGAATTTTTGTCCACCCAGCCTGCATTTATGAAGAGTTTTGCAAGAGAATGATACTGTTCCTTGATAACGGCTTGAAGCATTCTAGCAAGTGTATACCTCTCTTCATTCGTCAATGAGCCACAAATAGCGCAATCTACTGCTACATAACCAGCATTTTCGGTATTTTTTTTATCTACAAATATATTTCCTGGATGCATATCTGCATGAAAGAAATTGTCTCTGAAGACCTGATCTAAAAAGATTTGGACACCATTTTCAGCCAATTTCTTTTTATCTACCCCTGCTGCATCAATTTTATCTATATCAGTACAAGGAATTCCTTCAATTTCCTCTAAAACAAGTATCTTGGAGGTAGACAAGTCCCAATAAACTTCAGGAATATAAAGTATTTTTGAACCACTAAAGTTTTTTCGAGTAAGGTTTGTGTTTGAAGCCTCTAATTTTAAGTCTAGCTCTTTAATAATAGTCTTTTCATAATCTCTAACAACCTCAAGCGGCTTAAGTCTTTCTGAATCTTTGAAAGTCATTGAAAAGATAGAGGCAAAAGATTTTAAGAGACTCACATTTCTTTCGACCTCTCGTCTTATACCTGGCCTCAAAATTTTTATAACTACCTTCTTTGAATTATCTTTAAGGGTTGCCTTATGAACTTGAGCAAGAGAAGCAGCCGCAAAAGGAGACTCATCAAAATCTTTAAAGAAATCTTCAATCGGACCACCAAGCTCAGATTCAATAATCTTTCTCGATTCATTACTACTAAAAGGCTTACATTGATCAGTTAATTTTTGAAGCTCTTTGGCTACATTAATAGATAAAAGATCTGTTCTAGTAGATAAAAGTTGACCAAACTTTATGAACATGGGGCCCATTGATTCAAGGCTTAGTCTCAGTTTACGACCAAATTTCTCAGAGTCTTTATCTAAAAAAAATAAGTTGAACCAAAGGACTCTTGAAATTATCTTTAGCCCTCCCAAAAAAAGATTGATAACAGTCATTTAATTCTTTTCAGCAACATGTATGGCAACTATTCCATTAAGTAAGTTATAAAATTTACAATCTGTAAAGCCAGCTTTTAGTATTTTCTCCTTTAATTTTTCCTGATCAGGATGCATTCTAATTGATTCAGCTAGATATCTGTAACTATCAGAATCATTAGCAAATATGCTTCCCATCACCGGCATTACATTGAAAGAATACCAATCATATATTTTACTGAAGGTAGCATTCTGAGGCTTAGAGAATTCTAGGATTATTAACTTCCCATTATTGGCAAGACATCTATACATTTCTGACAAACCCTTTTCTTTATCAGCAAAGTTTCTTAACCCAAAGGCAATAGTTATTGTGTCAAAATACTTATCACCAAAAGGGAGTAGCTCACCGTTTAGCTGACAGAAGGAAGTATTTTTGAAAAAGTTTTCATCAACCGATCTCTTTTTTCCATTAACTAGCATCTCTGCATTTATATCAGCTACTGTAATTTCTGTATCTGGAAAGTTAAGATGAATTTCTTTTGCAATATCTGCAGTTCCCCCGGCGAGATCAAGAACTTTACTTTCAGGCTTTATTCCTGCAAGTTCAATCATTATTTTCTTCCAAAATCTATGAAGTCCAAATGACATGACATCATTCATAAGATCATAATTTTCTGCAACCGAAGTAAAAACCGAGTCTACTTTTTCTTGTTTTTCCTCCGAAGAAACCTTTTCAAAACCGAAGTGGGTATCTTTATTCATTTTTTGTAAAACTTATATAATTATTGTATCTGCTTTCTGCAATATTGCCTTTTGATACTTGATCGATAACATTGCAGCCAACATCATTTATATGATTACAATTTTTGAACTTACAAGACAATGCAGCTTCTCTAATTTCAAAAAATCCTTTTAAGATTTCATCTGGACTAAATTTCTCAATCTCTATATCTCTGACGCCAGGAGAATCTATGATTTCTATTTTATCTTTAACATATAAAGATGATACCGACGTGGTATGAACACCTTTAGACTTATTAAGTTCTTTAGTTTTTAAATCAATACCAAGTAACTTTGAAGAGATTGTTGATTTGCCCGAGCCAGATTTCCCAACAAAAATAGTAGTTTTATTTTCAAGAAATCCTCCAATATCAGACAACCCTTCTCCTGATTTGCCTGAAACTTTAAACATCTTAATCCCAAGACTCTCATAAATATTGCAAGCTTCTTCAAATTCCTCATCGCCGGTTAAATCTATCTTGTTTACAACTATTAATGGATCTATTTTTGCAGCAGCAGCGAGAACCAACCACTTATCAATAAATATTTTTGGGGTAAGCGGTACAGGTGATAACAAGATAGCAATATTTGTAACATTAGCCGCAAAAACTTTCTTTTTACCTCTATGGAATCTTTTCAGTGATGTTTTTCTATGAACTTTATTTAAGATCTTTCCTTTAACCTCTAAGCTATCTTGGAGAGGAACTATTTCAACAAAATCACCAACGACAATATCTAGATCTTTGGGTGTCTTACAGGGGATTTTAAATTCTTTTATTTCCACAAGGCATGAGTTTGAGTAAAACTCAACTACTCTGCCAATTTGAACTTTTTCCATATAGAGCACAAAATACACTATTAAGTGAGTTTTACAAAAAATGAAAGCTAATAAATCCGATAACAACTTAATATGGGTTGACCTTGAAATGACAGGCTTAGATCCTGAGAAAGAAAGGATAATTGAAATAGCTACGATAATTACTGACTCAGATTTAAATATTGTTGCCGAAGGCCCCAACATAGCTATTCATCAAAGTAATGAGTTGCTTGATAATATGGATGAATGGAATGTAAACCAACATACCTCATCTGGTCTCATAGATGCAGTTAGAACAAGCATAATTAGTGATAAGCAGGCCGAACTAGAGACTTTAGACTTTATCTCAAAATATGTGCCAGCAGGAAAATCCCCGATGTGCGGAAATACTGTTTCTCATGACAGAAGATTTCTTAGCAAATATATGCCCGAGCTAGAGAATTACTTTCACTATAGGCACATAGATGTTTCTTCAGTAAAAGAATTAATTGTAAGATGGATGAATCAGGCTCAGTCATATCAAAAAAATAGTAACCATAGAGCCTCAGACGATATTAAGGACTCAATCAACGAATTAAAGCACTACAAAAAACTTCTTTTTGAAGACTAAGAATTTTAGTCAGTTTTTTTTGCGGGCTGAATGTTGAGAGGAAAAGGACTGACCTGACTGGACGTTTTCTTAATTTTTGCCTCTCCTGACTCGATCACTTCATCAATCCTTTGGATAGCCCCAATTGGAATATAGCTTCTTTTAACTTTATTAAATTCTGTTTTTAGTTTTTCTGAGGTAGGATCAACGACAAGCTGATCATCATTAGTAAATATGAATTCTTCAACTTCCAGGAAGCCATACATATCGCTTTGAAAAATCTGTTTCGCAAAAATTTCATAGATTTCTCCAAGCTGAATAAATATAATCTTATAAATTTTTTTGTCCTTCATAAAAATTATGTATGTCTTAAAAGTTATTTTAAAACACTTAAGGTCAGAAATAATAGATAATTAGTATATGAAAAAGAAGCTTTTCGTTAAAACTCATGGTTGTCAGATGAATGAATATGATTCTGCAAAAATGATTGATCTTCTCCAAGAAAAAGAAGACTTTGAGCTAGCTGAATCTGAAGAGCAGGCTGATCTATTAATTTTGAACACATGCTCAATAAGAGAAAAAGCTCAAGAAAGAGTCTTTCATCAGATTGGGAGATGGAGAAAAATAAAAGAAAAAAATCCTGATTTAAAAATTGCTATCGGGGGCTGTGTAGCCTCTCAGGAAGGAGATAAAATTATTAAACGCGCACCATCAGTTGATATAGTTTTTGGACCACAAACACTTCATAAACTTCCTGATCTTTACAATGAAAAAGAAAGAAGTGATGAAAATCAGATTGATATCTCATTTCCAAAATTAGAAAAGTTTGATCATCTTGTATCTCCGAAAGCCGAGGGCCCATCAGTTTTTGTATCAATAATGGAGGGTTGCAACAAGTACTGTTCATTTTGTGTTGTTCCAAAAACAAGAGGGCACGAAGTCTCAAGAGATTTTAAAGACATTTTAAATGAGGTTTCTAAGCTTGCAGATCAAGGAGCCAGAGAGATTCATTTCCTTGGACAAAATGTTAATAATTTTAAAGGTATGCACAACGGAGAGAAATCCTCACTTGCAAAGCTAATAGAAGAAGCAGCTAAAATTGAAAATATTGAAAGGATAAGATTTACCACAAGCCACCCTCATGAATTTAAAGAAGACTTAGTTGACGTTTATGACAGGGTTCCTGAGTTAGTTAGTCATGTTCATTTACCAATCCAGAGTGGATCAGATAGAATCTTGAAACTAATGAGAAGAAGATACAATGTTGATAAATACATGGATCTAATTAGTCGTATTAAATCTGTAAGACCTGAAATGAGCTTCTCATCTGATTTTATTGTTGGCTTTCCTGGTGAAACAAAGGAAGACTTCAAAGATACTATGGATGTTATTAACGAAGTTCAATTTGATGAATCTTTTAGTTTTATCTACAGCCCTAGACCTAACACCACTGCAGCTGATATGCCAGATGATATTTCTAGAGAAGAAAAAAAAGAACGTCTTTCAATTTTACAGACAAGACTTAGCCAGTTGTCATTTGGCTATAGCAGAAAAAAGGTTGGAACAATTCAAAATTGTCTTGTAATGGGCCAATCAAAGAGAGACCCCGGACAGCTCCAAGCAAGGACGATATGTAACCGGGTTGTAAATTTTTCTGCAAATAATGTTGATTTAATTGGACAATTAATTAATATTCAAATTATAGATGCTTTACCACACTGCCTTAGAGGGACTCTTCATAATTAATGCCTGATAAAGAGAGCCCGAAAAATCTTATTCTTTCTCCACCAGATGCCAATGTCTTGGTGAGATTTGTTGGTGAGCTAAATGGAAACATTAAGTTCATTGAGAAGTCCTTTAAAGTTAAAGTTTTCCAGAACGGAAATAAATTGAAGATAACTGGGCACGATGAAGATGTTAAATTAGCATCAGATGCATTTAAGAAGCTTTATGAAGCTGCTGGTAAGGGAGTTGAAATCACTAAAGAAACTCTTCATCTTTGCATTCAAGAAGTAAAGGAAGACCCCTCTAGTCAAGACTATGAGGACATAATAATTAAAACTCCAAAGAAAACCATTAAACCAAGATCAATTAATCAATCAAAATATATTCAAACTATTAAACATAATGAAATTAATTTTGGAATTGGACCTGCAGGAACAGGAAAGACTTTTCTTGCCATGGCATTAGCTATTGAGTTTCTTCTTGATAAGAAAGTTGAAAAGATTGTATTAATCAGACCAGCAGTTGAGGCAGGCGAGAAGTTGGGGTTTTTACCTGGTGATCTCTCTCAAAAAGTAGATCCTTATCTAAGACCTCTCTATGATGCAATGTATCAAATGATAGGTTTTGAAAAATCAGAGAGGTTAATGAATAGAGAGATTATAGAGATAGCACCTCTTGCGTACATGCGAGGAAGGACTCTTAATAACTCCTTCATCATTATGGATGAAAGTCAGAATACAACCACAGAACAAATGAAAATGTTTCTCACCAGAATGGGTTTTGGCTCTTATGCAGTCATTAATGGCGATCTGACACAAATAGATCTTCCTAAGAATATATATTCTGGACTTAAAGATGCTGTTGACCTCCTGGATGGAACAGATGGAATAGGTTTTACGAGATTTAACTCAAAAGACGTTGTTCGTCATCCTTTAGTAAAGAAAATAGTAGATGCATACGATAAAAGGTTAGAAGAAAATTGAGTCTAAACATTTCCGACCCAAATAAATTTTTATCAAATAGTCAACTTCAAGCTATGAAAGAAGTTGCTGACTTAATCTTTTGTGAAAGAGAAAAAACAAATAAGAAAATAAATGTAAAGATTGTTTGCAATACAGAAATGCAAGAACTGAATAAGACATTTAGAAATAAAAATACAAATACTAATGTGCTTGCATTTGTAAACGATGATGAGTCCAAAGAACAGACTCAAGAATTTGGAGATATTGCAATATGTTATCCTTATCTTGAAAAAGAGGCAGCATCGCAAGGAAAAAGTATTAACGATCACATTAGTCATATGCTCATTCATGGGATTCTTCATATCTTTGGTCATGACCATACTAAAACGGCACAAAGAAAAGATATGGAAAAAGAAGAGATAAGGATCTTAAAAAAACTAAAAATAGGCGACCCTTATTTAATATGAATAAGATAATAAAAAATAAGGAAGATGCGCCCTCCTCTTTTTATCAAAGGTTCCGAGCTTTTGTAAGAAATATTCTTTTTATCAAACCAAAAAATATTGAAGATGTTACAGAGGTTTTAGAAAGCTCTCTATCATCAGATATTATCGATGAGGTTGCTTTCTCTATAGCTGAAAATGCAATTAAATTAAGAGCAACCTCCGTTAAGGAAATAATGATCCCAAAAGTCGAAATGGTAAATATCTACATTGATGATTCATCTGAGAAACTGCTTGAGACTGTAATTGAATCTGGCCACTCAAGATATCCAGTCATAAATGAAAAAAAGAAGAAGGTGGAAGGAATCCTTTTAGCAAAAGACCTATTGCCACTTCTATCTATAAATGAAGAGGTAAATTTAGACTCAATAATGAGAGATGCAAAAGTTGTACCTGAGACAAAACGCGCGGATTCACTTCTTGAAGAATTTAAAAAAGATAAGTCACATTTAGCGGTTGTAATTGATGAATATGGAGAAATATGTGGCTTGGTAACTATCGAAGATATTTTAGAGGAATTAGTTGGTGAAATAGAAGATGAGCACGATATCGATGACCTTGACCTAATTCAAGTATCAGAAAAGGAGTTCATTGCTGATGCAAAGATCGAAATAGATGAATTCGAAGAAAAATTTGATATTAATTTAGATGAAAGCTCAGTTGAGACCTTGGGCGGATATATGACTAAAAAATTAGGAATACTTCCAAAGGTTGGCGATAAAATTATTGTTGAATCAATTGAGCTAATCGTCACAGCTGCAGATAAACGTCGAATTAAAAAAATTGGTATCTCAATTATTAGTTAGTTTGAGAAGATACGTTGAGCCCGTCTTGTTTGGCTCAATTGGAGTATTATCTTTTGCACCTTTTTCATTTAAATACGCGCTAGTTGTAAGTTACACCTATCTAATCTATAAATTATTTAGATCAAATGATAATAGAAATTCAAATAATTTATTTCTATGGTCATTTGGGTATTGGGCAATTGGAACATCATGGATAATAGTAAGTATTTACTATTACGGAAATGTTAGTTTATTTGGATCAATTTCTCTATTCTTAATATTATCAATTGGCTGCATCATATTCTTTTTTCTGCCAATTCTATTGTTAAAAAGAGTTATTATTAACAAATCAAACAACCTCCTTTTGTTCGTGCCTTTCATTCTAATTTTAGTTGAATTCGGTAGGTATTACTTTTTAGGTGGATTCCCATGGCTCTTGCCAGGATACATTTTTTTAGATACCCCTTTTGAAATCTTATATGGTTTGACTGGTGTTTCAGGTTTATCTCTCTTGCTCTATCTTTTTGTAGTTACAAATGTAGTTATATATTCAAACAAAACTTATTTATTGGCGTTTAACTTATTCTTATTCATTAGCCTTATGTCACCAAATATTTTTGAAGGCAATAAAAGTGAAGGAGATGTTATTAATTTAGCAATCATTCAGCCATCCACAGATCCTTTAAAGAAATTTGATAATGAGTATTTAAATGATATTGAAGATGAATTTGTAGGTTTATCTTCTCAAGCTGCAGAAAAAGCTGATATTTTGGTTTGGCCTGAAGCCCCATTACCTTATATTTCTGAATCCACAAGAAGCCAAGATTTAATTAAAAAAATTAAAAAGCCACTGGTTAGTGGGTTTTTTAGTTATCAGGATGGTAATTTATACAATTCAATAATAAATTCAGAGCAAGAAATAAAATATAACAAAAGAAAACTTGTACCATTTGGAGAATATATTCCATTTGAAAGCATTTTAAGGGGATTAATTTCATTCTTTGATATGCCCATGTCAAATATGACTAGGGGCGATAGTCCAAAACATATGAATGTAGGATATGGAAGCTTTTTACCGCTTGTTTGCTTTGACATAGTCTTTGGTGAAATGGTTAGAAAAGACGTCAAAAGTTCTGATTATGTTATTAACGTCAGTAATGATACCTGGTTTGGTAATTCTTTTGGCCCTTATCAGCATCTTGAGATATCAAGAATAAGATCTATAGAAAATAATATCCCAATTGTTAGAGCCACAAATGACGGCATATCAGCGCTTATAGATAGTAAAGGAACAATTGTTGACTATATGGGTAAAGGAACTTCAGGCATACTCCATGTTAAGCTTGTACCCACAGATGTACGCACGTTTTATACTAAATATGGTAACTTGCTTCTTTATTTATATCTTTTAATAGTTTCAATCAAAATATTTTTTGTTAGAATGAAGAATGCGTAAGTATTTTTTATTTTTAATAGCCTTTTCTGGTCTATCTAGTGCCGAAATTCTTGTAGATATCAGTCAACAACGACTTTTTCTTCTTGATAATAGGGGAAATCTCGTTATTTCCTATCCTATATCTTCATCTTCATATGGTGAAGGCCAAATTGAGAATTCATATAAGACGCCTCTAGGTAATCACATAATAAAAGAAAAGATTGGTACAGATGCCCCTAAAAACATTATTTTTAAAGAGAGAATAAATACTGGTAAATTTGCAGAAATTTACCATGATGACTTTGATTCAGAGGATGATCATGTAACCTCAAGAATACTTTGGTTAGAGGGAACTGAGGAGGGTTTCAATAGGGGTGGTAATGTAGACTCTTTTTATCGATATATCTATATTCATGGCACACCGGAAGAGGGTTTAATAGGTGAAAAAGCTTCACATGGCTGCATAAGAATGTTCAACCAGGACGTAATTGAACTATTTAGCCTTGTCGAAAAAGGAACAAAAGTTAATATAGTATTATAAATTACCAGCAACTGATGATTTATTGAAGCCTGAAACGGGTTTTCTGTCTTCAGGTGCCGGCGCATCTCCAAATCTACCCTTAATTTCGCTTAGACTCCCTATTAAATCAGCTTTTTGCCAAAATTCAGGATCATTCTTCGCAAATTCATCTATTTTGGCTGAAATTGCATCAAGACCTTCCATATTTGCATACTGCATTGGTCCTCCTCTCCAAATTGGAAAGCCATAACCATTAATATATACAACATCCATATCACCTGACCGTTGAGCAACACCTTCTTCAAGAATTTTTGCTCCCTCATTAACTAGAGCCAATATGCATCTATCAATGATCTCCTGATCAGATACTTCTCTTCTTTCAAAGCCATTATCTTTAGAAACTTGTTCATATATAGCTTCATTTTCTGGAGCAGGGTGTGGAGCTCTCGAACCCTCAACATAGTTATAAAAGCCTTTGCCATTTTTTTGACCATATCTGTCCAAGTCACATAATGCGTCATTTATTTTTGCCGTAATTGGTGATTCGGTCCCACTAAGCTTTCTAGCTCTCCATCCTAAGTCTAAACCAACGAGGTCAAGCATTCTAAATGGACCCATGCTCATACCGAAATTCTCAAGTGCAGAATCAACTTGATGGGGGAGAGCTCCTTCTAATAGGAGTTTATTTGCTTGAGTTGTATACCCAAAGAGCATTCTATTTCCAATAAACCCTGGAGCATTTAGAGATACAACTGGAGCCTTTTTAAGGGCCTTACCAAGCGACATAATTGTAGCAAGTGTTTCGTTAGATGTTTTTTTACCACGCACAACTTCCAACAACCGCATCACATTTGCTGGACTAAAAAAGTGAGTACCCACTACTTTCTCAGGTCTCTTAGTACAATCTGCTAGAGCATCAACATCTAGCCCAGAAGTATTTGATGCAAGGATTGCATCATCTTTGACAGCTTCATCTAGTTTCTTAAATATCTCTAGTTTGAGATCTAAGTTTTCATATACAGCCTCAATGACAATATCAACATCAGAAATTTCTTCATAAGAAAGGCCTGATGAAATAAGCCCAAAAGTTTTTTCCATTTGTTCAGCCGACATTCTTCCTCTATCAACCATAAACTTATAATTTCTTTCTATAGCTGCTAAACCTTTTTTAAGGTTTTCTTCATCTTGATCAACAATATGAACCGGTATACCAATGTTTGCAAAGCACATTGCTATTCCTCCACCCATTGTTCCTGAGCCAATTATTCCGGCTTTATTAATATCCATTTTTGGCGTCTCTTTTGGAACATCATTAATTTTTGAAGCAGCTCTTTCACCAAAAAAGATATGAATCATTGCTTCTCTTTGAGGATTTAGAAGACATTCGATGAAATATTCAGCTTCTTTTTTCATTCCTTCATCAAAATCATCTAAATTTATTGCTGCTTCCACACACTGAATGATCTTTCCAGGTGCAAATTGCCCTTTTCTAGTTTTTGCTGCAAGTGCTCTCGCTTCTGAAATTATGTTCTCATCACCTCTTGCAGCGAGCACCTTCTCATTAAGATTTCTTACTAGTGGATGTGTTTCATTCTTCTCTGCTACATCTTTAGCAAATGCAACAGCATCTTCTACTATGTCTCCTTCAGATAATGAGTCTATAACACCCATATCTACAGCCTTTACAGCTGGTATATGCCTTCCTGAAAGCATTATTTTGAGGGCTTCAGCTGGCCCAACTAGACGGGGGAGACGTTGAGTTCCTCCTGCACCTGGCAACAACCCTAGATTTACTTCAGGCAAGCCTATAAAACCTTGCTTTGATGATACTCTATAATGACAACATAATGCTGTTTCCAGTCCACCACCAAGAGCAGATCCGTTAATTGCTGCAACAACAGGTTTTGTTGATTTTTCAATTTTTTCAAAAGCATCATGAATCGAAGGCCCCTCTATCTGTTGGCCAAATTCGGAAATATCTGCTCCTGCAATAAATGATCTACCTTTACCTGTAAGTACAATACCAACAACACTATCATCAGATTCTGCTTTTTCCATACTTTCTATAAGACCATGTCTTACGCCATCACTTAGAGGATTAACCGGTGGATTATCAACCTCAAGAATTGCAATTCCATCGGTCACGCTGTAATTAATTTTTCCTTTCAAGACAAACTCCAAAAATTTTTTTACATTATACCCAAAAAAAAAGGTATTTATTTTATAAAAAGTATTGATAATATATTATAAACATGCATAATAATAACTTGTCAGCACTCCTCCCCCTATTTTTGGGCTGACAAATCCTCTGAAAAATGTGGAGGGCTTAGGCCCTCCAAGTCTAATAAGGAAAATAATGAGAGAGAATTTAGAAGTAATTTTTTTAGCAAGTTTATTTTTTGTTTCAGTACTTGCAATTGCACCTGTAAGCTAAGTTATAATCCCACACCATGAAAAATCTGTTGTCCATATGCACTGTTCTATTTTCAGTTACAAGCTTTGCTTGTAGTTCTTTGATTGACGAAAAGCTTAGAATACTTGATTCGACTGAATCCGAAAGTCTTTGTAAATATGAAGGTGACGTTCTGCTAATAGTTAATGTAGCTAGCAAGTGCGGATATACCCCTCAATACGAAGGTTTGCAAAAACTATATTCAGAATACAGTGATAAAGGCTTCACAGTAATAGGTATTCCATCTCGCGATTTTATGTGGCAAGAATTTACAGACGAATCTAAAACTGCTGAATTTTGTGATGCGACATACAATGTAACATTTCCTCTTTATGCAACTACTCGAGTTAGAGGAGATCAAGCACATCCACTCTTCAAAAAACTTTCTCGAGAATCTGGAAAAGAGCCATCTTGGAATTTTAATAAATTTCTTATTTCTAAAGAGGGCATACTAGTTGGAATGTACGATTCAAAAGTTTTACCAGAATCATTAGCTGGCAAAATAGAAAATCTTCTCTAACTAACCAATAAATATTTGATCTGCTTTTCGTAATCCAAATATTCCGTTATCTACAACTCCGGGTATTGAATTAATCTTTGTTTCTAAAAATATTGGGTCATCAATTGTCATTCCAGTTAAATCAAGAATTTCATTTCCTTGATCAGTAATAAAATCATGTCTCAATTTTGCAATACCGCCCAAAGCCATTAATTTTCTTGCAACAAAACTTCTAGCTTGCGATAAGACTTCGACAGGGATTGGGAAGGAGCCTAATTTTGAAACAATTTTTGATTGATCCGCAATACATAAGAAGTTCTTTGAGGCTGTTGCAATAATTTTCTCTTGAGTATGTGCACCACCTCCACCTTTAATGAGAGATAAATCATCAGCAATTTCATCTGCTCCATCAACATAGAACTCAACCTCATCAACATCATTTAAATTATAAACATCTATGCCTATATTTCTTAATAGCTTTGTAGAAGCATCAGAACTGGAAACTGCACCTTTAACAAGGGTAGGACATGGTCGCAACAGCTCAATGAAACAATTAACTGTTGATCCAGTTCCAATTCCTAAGAAAGATTTTGAATTAATTTTGGGTTTGAGATAATTTAGTGCTTTTTCTGCAGCCCTTATCTTTGCATCGCTCATAAAGCTATAATACTCCAATGAGGAACGAGCTGTGAAAATATCCAACAAAAGGACAAAGAATTTTGCTAAATCAAAAAAATATTTATCTTTGATTGAAAATTCTAGTGTTTATGATGTAGCTCATGTTTCTCCAATTACTCATGCAACCAACCTTTCAAACAAACTTGGCCACAATGTTTTCCTTAAAAGAGAAGATCTACAACCTATTTTTTCTTTTAAAAATAGAGGTGCCTACAACAAAATTGTAAATATTAAAAATGATAAGCTCAAACTTGGAGTAATTGCTGCATCTGCTGGGAATCATGCTCAGGGAGTAGCAAGCGCATGTAAAAAATTAAAGATTAAATGTCTTATAGTTATGCCCAAAACTACTCCGGAAATAAAGATCAGGGCCGTTAAGAATTTTGGTGCAAGAGTTAAACTCTTTGGAGATGACTATGACCAAGCCGTAAAGCATGCATATGAGATTTGTAAAAAGGAAAAGAAGGAATTTATTCACCCCTTTGATGATCCATATACAATAGCTGGTCAAGGAACAGTTGGAAAAGAAATTCTAGAAATAAATAATGACTTAGATGCAATTTTTGTTCCAGTTGGTGGAGGAGGTCTTTTGGCAGGAGTTTCAGCATGGATAGCCCAAAATAATAAAAAAATAAAAATTTATGGAGTCGAGGTTGATGATTCTGCATGTCTTTACGAGGCTCTTAAAGCAAATAAGAGAGTAAGACTAAAGAACGTAGGTATCTTTGCTGATGGCGTAGCTGTAGAACAAGTCGGTAAAAATAACTTTGATGTAATTAAAGAATGCATAGACGGAGTCATAACAGTAAGCATTGATGAGGTATGTGCTGCAGTTAAAGATCTTTTTGAGGATACAAGAGTTATGTCTGAACCAGCTGGAGCAGTAGCGTTAGCAGGGCTAAAGAAATATTCATTAAAAAAGAAAAAGAATCTTCTAGCAATCAGTAGCGGCGCTAATCTTAATTTTGATAGATTAAGTTATATTGTTGAAAGGTCAGAACTTGGAGAGGACAAAGAAAAGATTCTTAGTATTCAAATTCCTGAAAAAGCTGGAAGTTTTTTAAAACTATCAAAGATATTTTCTAATTCCCAGATTACCGAGTTTAATTACAGGCTTTCTGATCCAAATGATGCACATGTACTGGTTGGAATAAAAACAAAGTCTACTAAAAACTTTATATCACTAAAAAATAAATTGTCTAAAAATCACTATCCTTTTAAAGATCTTACAAAAAACGAGATTTCAAATGACCATTTGCGACATATGGTTGGTGGAAGAAGTACAAATGCAAGAACTGAAAGAGTTTTCAGGATGGAATTTCCTGAAAGGCCAGGGGCTTTGCTAGATTTCTTAGAAAAATTAGGTAATAAATGGAATATAACGCTCTTTCATTATAGAAATTTAGGTTCTGCTTTTGGGAAAGTCTTGGTAGGCATCCAAGATAGCTCAAAGAATAAAGCGCTACTAAAAAGATATTTAAAAAGAACTGGATACAATTTCACAGAAGAGACTTCAAACATAGCATATAAACATTTTCTTGAGTAAATGAGTATTAGAGAATTTAAGGTTTCGGTAGATGAGTACAAAATAGAAGATCTCTATAAAAGAATAGACCTTACCAGGTGGCCTGATGAGATAAATGATGAGATCTGGACTCTTGGAACCAAAAAGAGTTTTTTAAAGGACGCTGTCCAATATTGGAGAAATGATTTTGATTGGAAGAAACATGAAAAACAAATAAATGATTTTGGTAGTTATAAATTTAAGACAAAGGATGATTTAGAGATACACTTTATTCATTCAAAATCAAATTCTAAAAGTTCTATACCAATCTTAATAACGCATGGATGGCCTGGGAGTATTCAGGAATTTTTCAAAATTATTCCATTACTTAATAAGGATAGAGATGGCCTAAGCTTTGATGTTATCTGTCCCTCTATGCCTGGATATGGATTTTCAGATAAACCTAGCGAAAAAGGCTATAACTCAAAAAAAATAGCTGAAATCAATCATGAACTAATGATGGCTCTTGGATATAAAAAATATGTAGTTCAAGGCGGTGACTGGGGTGCAACAGTTAGCAAATGGGCTGCTGAACTTTATCCCAAAGAAGTATTGGGACTTCATTTAAATTTAGTAATCGCTTTTCCACCCGAAAAAGATGACCCTATGGAGGGAGTTACAGAACAGGAACAAGTTTTGCTTGCGAGGTATGCTAAATATTTAGAATTAGGAAGTGGATATTTTGAAATTCAAAGAACTAAACCACAAACCCTTGGATACTCACTAAATGACTCTCCTGTCGGTTTAGCAGGATGGATAATTGAGAAGTTTCATTCTTGGACTGATGATGAAAAAAATAAATTAGTCGTAAGTCTTGAAGATGTGCTTTCTATAGTTTCCTTATATTGGTTTTCGGAATCAATAACTTCTTCAATGAGACTTTATAATGAGAACGGAAGAGAAGGATTCACAAAATCAAGAGTTGACGTGCCCACTGGCTGCGCGCTATTTAAAAATGAGATTGTTCTTCCACCGAAAGCTTGGGCAGAAGAAATATATAATCTTATTCATTGGAAGCACTATGATGGAGGTCATTTTGCAGCTCTTGAAAAACCTGAGACTTTAGAAAAAGATATTAGACTATTTGTTCAGAAGCTTAGAATTTAAATCTTACCTTTAGAGTAATGATTTCGTTTGAAGGATTTTCCCAAGAATCTTGATATAGATCTTCATAAGCGAATACATTAGTATCGTCATAAAAACTATATCCCCTTGTATAAACTAAATAAAAATAGGAAAGAGGGGATATTTCATAGCGATACCTCATCTGAAGAGAGTTTTCAGAAACATAAAAAGGATCAATCATATAGTCTGATCCACTCAATTCCCCTGATTGTGAGCTTATTAATGGAATTGGATCTTCAGCTTTAATCATTACTGATTGGTTTTTAAGTCTAAATTCATGCCTTGTGCCCTGAAAAAAAGTCATACCAAAATTAATATTTCTTCTGTTCTTGGTAAATGATCCAAGTCTATTCGTATCAATCCACTTTAACCACTCTTCTTCTTTTGAATCATCCACACCAAAACTAAATTGGAGTGTGTCATTAGGGAAATAATTTATATTAAACCTCTTACTCCTATTATTTCTTCCACCAGAATCCCATGAAGAATATGGTGAATAATTATTAAATCCAAAACCTGCACCAAAAGAGATGTTTTTATATTTGGGTGAGTCAAAACCCACATTAAACCCCACTTCATCCATAATCTCGATATAGGGAGAGCCTTCATATTTTCTTGTTATATTTGTATCTTTACCCTTAGTTTTTGCAGACATAGATAAATCAATATTGAAATTGGATTTAAAAGATAACTCCGTCTTAGTCCAAACTCCTCTTGGAGATTTTTTCCCATCGGTTGTCATTGTTTGGTAAATAGAAATATTACTTTCTCTGCTTTTAAGTGCTGACTCGCTTGGGTATGAGTTTCTATCAAATTCAAATCTGTTATAAAACTTGATTTGATCATTTCTTTGAAGATAGCCCATATCATTCAGATCAAGATCTTTATCGAAATAGTGAAAGCCAACAGTATTTTCATATTTATCATTAGGAATATATTTAATATCAAACCTAAGTCCATGGCCTGTAGAGTTTTCTTTCCTAGAATTCAATAAGTATCCAGAAATCTGCGTATTCTTTAATGCTGTATTCTCTATATCAAGAGAATATACATCCGAACTCTCATTAAAAAAATTACTCTTAGTTTTAGTTGCTAAAAAACCAACTTTATTTTGAGGATTATTCGACCTTACTCTAAATGCAAAATAGTCCCTTCCTTTTGAGAAATTTTCATCACTTTCAATTGCAGCTAAGAATCCTAAATCAACTTTTTCTTTTTGAATTGTGTGTCTCAAAGTAAGATCTAAATCAGAATATTCTTTTCTATTGTTTTCACAAATATCAGATTGCTCGAAACGACTACAATCATAATCCGGTCTTCCTCCTATTCTTCTTGTATTAATGACGTAAAAATCATCTCTTCCACCTTTGACTTCAAATAAGGAGTGATTTTCGGTAAAGAATGCTCTTTTTTCGGAGAAAAAGGTCTCAATTGCACTGAAATTAACCACAACTTGATCCGTCTCAACCTGACCAAAGTCTGGATTAATAGCTATGTTTGTTTGGCTTCCATCACCATGATTTAAAAAAATATCTATTCCAGCCTTTTGAACCGATTCATTTGTTACAGAGTCTTCCGCAACAGTTAGATAAGGGAAATAACTATATTTTTTGGACTGATAATTATCAATTACAAGATCTTCAAGATCATATATAAAAGTTTCTCTTTCCCAATTTGTTTTTGTTGAACCAAAGCCAAATTCATCACTAGCTAACCATCGAAATGCAATAAATTTTACATTCCTTTTTGGCCCATCTACTTTCTGCATTGGCACCACTGTCCAAGGTATAAAAAATTCAGAGCTCCAAAAATTATCGCCTTTAAATGTTCTTGCTATCCAATCACCATCCCAATCTTTGCTCTCACTATTGCCATTTGTATATGTTGCATCTGAAAGGGAGTCTCCAAGCGATATAGTAAATCCATATGCAACTTTAGAATTGCCATCAAAATCAATTGTGAATGAATTCTTATCTCCTCTATCATCCCAGTCATCACGGATATGGTTAAAAGACCTTATAGTTTCATTATCTTGTTCATTGATAAAACCTACATAAATTCCGTCTTGATTGGTAAAGATTTTTACATTAGTTAGATATTTAGGGTCCTCAAAATTATATGGAACTATGGTTGTGAAATCTGATATCTGTTGAGCACTATCCCACTCCTTCTCATCAAGGACACCATCAATATCAATTGCATTAACATAAGTTATGCAAAAAAAAGTTAATAAAAATAATCTTAAAATTTTAAAACTCCCTTTTCAGTTACAACTGAGTCACATTTAAGGTCATGGTCTTCTGCAAAACTGACTTCTAAAATTTGAAATGCATAACCTGCACCTATTATAAATGGTTTTCTGCTTAACTCACTCTCCTGATTAAAGAACCTATCGTAGTATCCACCTCCATATCCAAGCCTAAATCCATTTATATCTATACCTACCAGCGGCAATACTGCAAGATCAATTTCAGCTAATTCAACAGTGTCTAAATCATTACTCTCCTTGATGCCAAATTTATTTGTTGAGTAACTAGAATTTTTTCTTAATCTATTAATTATTATTTTTTCTTTTGATATAACTTTTGGAATATAAACTTCAATAGCTTTTTGCCATGCTAATTCAGTAGTTTGCTCAATTGAAGGCTCATTATCGATGGATTGATAGACAAGAATTTTTTTTAAATCTCTGTTTTGGATTTCATTTATCAAATGAGTATTAATTTCACAAGAGACTTGCTTCAGTTCTTCTTTGGGAAGAGAGCGCCTCCGTTTTAAAAGTGATCTTCGAATATCTTCTTTCACAGCATTCAGTACGGAGGCATAGAACCGATTCACCGTCACATATAATCCCCGAACCCTTTGTCCAGGTGGTGAATATCATGCTAAATCAGGCTTCTCTTAAAAAAAGGTAATGCACAACATTAACAGAGGAAAATCACCTTAATAAAAATTATAGGTTCAAAAAATAACTTATATATAAACGAATGAACCAGTATGGACTTAGTATAAGTTATTTATTAATTATCTAGAACTATGTTTTTAAAGCTTTATCAACTTTTTCTAAAAGAAGATCTAAACCTTCAATATTTATAGATTCACCTGAAGGGTTAAGACATTTATTTGCAAGATTCAGTCCAGCAAGGATTAAAGCATTTTCTTTATCTGAAATCCCATTTAGTTCCTCATTAAGAAGCTCTGCTGCAGACAAGAGAGCATCCTTCTCATCAGAGGGACATGCAAGAGTTATATCTCTTCCAAAAACTCTTAGGGAAACTCTTTCAATTTCAGCCATTATTCTCTGAAGCAATCTTTTTTAGCTCAAATTCTAAATCTTTTATTTTCTTTAGATTAAGGGTTTTATTTTTCTTCCAATCCCTTTCTCTTTGGACATATCCGTCGATAATACCTTTTTGCTCACTAAATTTTTTAAGAAGAACATCAACTTTTTTATTGAGTTCTTCTAAAACATTCTTATTTAGATCTTTGGCCATAAACTAGATTAATTCTAGCTTATAAAATTGGGAACTTCCAAATAAGAGAGTAAAATAAAGATATGAAGATTTACGAGGAAAGAAGACTAAAATTAACAGAAAATCTCAGTGGAGATATTGCTGTAATTATTCCTGGATCAGTTTTAGCCAATAGAAGTAACGATACTGCTTATCCATTTAGGCAGGATAGTAATTTTTACTATTTAAGTGGATTTAATGAACCAGACTCAACATTGATGATTATTAACAAATCTGGAAAGACTAACTCTATAGGATTTGTTCCCAAAAAAGACAAACTAAAAGAAATTTGGGACGGCTTTAGGCATGGCCCTGAGGGCATGAAATCAGATTTCGGTTTTAATGATGCATTTAATAATGATGAGATAGACGAGCTTTTACCAGACTTATTGGATGGTGTGAGCTGTGTATATTATCCATTTGGTAAGGTTGAGGGCTTTGATCAAAAGGTAATTAAGTGGACTAAAAAAGCTAATAGCAAAGATCGCCACTCAAAAAAAATGGAGATTGCAGATATCTCAAAAATTATTGGCAATAAAAGACTTATAAAAGATAGCTCCGAGATAAATATTATTGAAAAAGCATGCGCAATCTCTGCAAATGCTCACTTGGAAGCAATGAAGTTCGTTAAACCTGGCATGAATGAAGCTGAAGTTGAAGCTTTTTACCTATACGAGTTTGCTAAAAATGGTGGAAGATTTCCAGCCTATAATCCAATAGTTGCATCAGGAGAAAACGCATGTGTTTTACATTATGTTGAAAACAATCAAGTAATCAATGATGGTGATTTGCTCCTTGTTGATGCAGGCTGCGAATATGAGATGTATGCTTCCGATATAACAAGAACATTCCCAGCAAATGGCAAGTTTAGTGATGAACAGCTTCAGATTTATAATATTGTGCTTGAAGCACAAAAAGCATCAGTTAATGCTGTCAGCAAGGGTAATGGAGTTATGGACCCTCAAACAATATCTGAGAAAGTTATAACTGAGGGATTAATAGACCTTGGGATAATCAAAGGGAATCTTGAAGAAGAGCATGAAAAAGGATCATTTAAAGATTTTTATATGCATAAAATTGGTCACTGGATGGGAATGGATGTACATGACGTAGGTGATTATATGCACGAAGGAGAATTCATTAAGTTTGATGAAGGCATGATTACAACAATTGAGCCAGGTATTTACATAAGTTCCACTTCAGACGTTGATGATAAGTGGAAGGGTATAGGTATTAGAATCGAAGATGATGTTTTGGTTACTAAAGATGGCAATAAAAATTTAACTGACACCGTTCCAACCGATCCTGCTGAAATCGAATCCTTGATGCAAGAATCTTAATGCAACAACCAATTGTAATATCTGGAGCTGGGATCCTAGGGTGTTATATTTCTTGTGCCTTAAGCCTTCAAGGCATCGACTCTATAGTATTGGAAAAAAAAGATGACGAGGTTGAAGATTCTGTTAGGACTATCACATTAAATCCATTCTCAAAAAATCTTTTAGATAAGATAGGCATTGAAAATGATTACTCGATGATCAATAAAATGGAAGTCAAAGACTTTGATGGTACTGGGAAAATAGTTTTTAAAAGTAGTGAGATAGGGATGGATCATCTCGCCTATGTATCAGATTTTGCCACTCTTTTAATGGCTATCCGAAAAAAAGCAAGTGAAAAAATCCTATATAAAGAGGAAATTATTAATATTAATAATAAAGGTGATCTTAATGAAGTAACTTTATCGAGTGGAAAGGTCATTAAAACAAATCTTATAATTTCTTCAGACGGTAAAAACTCGAAGCTAGCAAATAAAATTCCTAAATCAGATAAGGATTACTTTCAAACAGCTTTAACTTTCTTAGCTTCTGCTGAAAAAGATATGGACATGAGCGCTTTTCAGATTTTCTCAGACAATGGTATTTGTGCTTTTATGCCAACAAGAAAAAAAGGAGAGGATCTCGTTACCGTTGTTTGGTCAATATCAGATGATCTTATTGAGAACGGACATGAAGAATTTATTGAGGAAAATCTAGAAAACATCTCTAGAAAAATAGGTAATAGTTTTCAAATAAGGTCAAAAGTCCAAAGCTTTAAACTATCATCACATAATAGATCGAGTTATATAGATTTTCCGGTTGTACTAGTTGGTGATTCTGCTCATTCCATCCATCCCCTTGCGGGTCAAGGAATAAACCTTGGATTTGAGGATGCAAACTCCTTAGTTAAGAAGATTATAAAAACTAATGATTCAGATACTATAAACTTTAAGGAAAGTTTGAATACCTACTCAAACGAAAGAAGACTACAGAATGAAATTATGCTTAAAACAATGGATGGATTTGTAGCATTATTTAATGAAAGAAATCCATATATAAGGTTTTTAAGAAATTTTGGATTAAATGCTTTTAATCAGTCTAAATTTCTAAAATCTTTCTTTGTTAAAGCAGCTTCTGGCCCAATAAAGTAATATACCATTCTTATTTAAATGATAATCATTATCATTTAGAATGGGTGCATGAAAAATTATATTCTAGCTTTAACAATATTCTTATCTTCATGCTCTTTTGAGCAAGCAAATGATGAAGAGGTTGTTATTTATACTTCTCGTCAGCCACAGCTCATAGAAAATCTCTTAAACGTTTTTACTGAAGAAACAGGAATCCAGGTAACTGTTTTATCAGGAGATGCACAGCAGTTAATGGAAAGGATTGCAGTAGAAGGAGTAGATACAGATGCAGATATATTTATGACCGTGGATGCAGGAGTCTTGTGGCAAGCTGCAGATAAAGGAATATTCGATCCCGTTGAATCAGAAGTGCTTTCTTCAAGAATACCTCAACATTTGAGAGATATCGATAATCAATGGTTTGGCTTCTCTAAAAGAGCAAGAACAATAGTTTATTCAAAGACAGATATAGACCCACAAGATTTAAGCTCTTACGAATCGCTAGCTAAAAGGGAGCTTAAAGGTAAACTCTGCTTAAGAACTTCAAAAAAAGTTTATAACAGATCATTAATTGCAAGCATGATTGAAGCAAATGGATCTGAAAGAACTGAAAGGGTAGTAAAAGGCTGGGTTAATAATCTGGCTGAACCAGTTTTTTCTAGCGATACCAGTGTTCTAAAAGCAGTTGAGGCTGGAAATTGCAGCCTAACTGTTGTGAACACCTATTATCTTGCAAGGCTCATTGAAAGCAATTCAGTAGAAAATCTTGGAATTTTTTGGGCCAATCAAGAAGATAGAGGAGTGCATGTGAACATCTCAGGAGCAGGTCTTGTCAAATGGTCTAACAACAAGAGTTCTTCAATTAAATTGCTTGAATGGCTGTCATCAGATACAGCTCAGGAGATGTATGCTAAAGCAAATAAAGAATATCCAACTGTTGATGGAATTCCTCTTCATCCTGTAATAGAGGCCTGGGGTGATTTTAAGGAGGATCTTATTCAGGTTGATAAGCTTGGATCAATGCAAAGTGATGCAGTCTTTATTGCGCAAACAGCAGGATATAATTAATTTAGACTTTAATACCGCGAGATCTAACATCTTTTAAGACCTCTTCGATACCTTTTTTATCAATAACTCTCATGCCCTTTGCAGATACTTTGAGAGTAACAAAACGATTTTCAGATTCCACCCAAAATTTGTGACTATGAAGATTCGGCAAAAACTTTCGTTTTACTCTATTTTTTGCGTGTGAAACATGGTTCCCAGCTTGTGGTGACTTACCAGTTACTTGACAAACTTTGCTCATGACTTTTTACCAAACCTTTTTTCAAATTTCTGGACTCTTCCACCAGTATCAAGAATCTTTTGTTTTCCAGTATAAAAGGGATGCGAAGCCGAAGATACATCTAAAGGATAATATGGATAAGTTTTTCCATCTTCCCATTCTTTAGTTTTATCGGTTTTTAGGGTTGAGCTAATCAAAAAGTACTCATCCACACTAATATCATGGAAAAGAACCTCACGGTATTCAGGATGTATGCCTTTTTTCATAAATAAACCAAATTAGGGTGTATACCCTTTTTCATAATAAAATCTTAATTTAGGCTGAGAACTATACCAAATAAGGAAATCTTTACAATAAATTATGGAAAAATTTTATTATTCAGTTTCAATCCCAGTTCCCATTAGGAAAGATTTCACATATTTCAGTTACGAAAAGATCAAAGCTGGATCAAGAGTAAAAGTTATATTTAATAAAAGGCAGCTTGTCGGAGTGGTTAACAAAAAAACAAAAAAACCAAACTTTAAAACTACAGAAATAAAAAAACTACTAGACGAGTGCCCAACCTTCAATAACTTATCATTAAAAACTCTAAACTGGATTTCAGATTTTTATATCCATTCTCAGGGCGAAGTTTTCTCTAATTTTTTACCACCCAAATTAAGAAAAGACTTTTATTTTAAGAACCCCGAAACAAAATTTAATGAATATGAGGTTGATAGTCGTGATAAAAGTTTTACTCTTACACCCCATCAAAAGAAAGCATTCAAATTTTTAAATAAATTAAATGGTTTTGATCCTTGCTTATTTCATGGAGTCACAAGCTCTGGAAAAACTGAAGTCTACATGAGGCTTGTTGAGGAGATTCTAAAAAAAGGTGAATCATGCTTATTATTAGTTCCTGAGATTAGTTTGACACCTCAGTTGGAGGAGAGATTCAAAAAAAGGTTTGGAAAGAATATTGGTACATATCATTCCAGAAAAACCTCTAAAGAAAGATATGAAATATGGAGAAAATCTAAGTCTGGAGAACTAAGAGTTTTAATAGGAACACGATCTTCACTTTTTGTTCCTCTTCAGAAACTCTCATTAATAATCATTGATGAGGAGCATGACGCATCTTTTAAACAACAAGAGGGACTAAAGTTCTCTGCTAGAGATGTTGCAATCAAAATGGCCCAAGATAGAAAAATTCCAGTTATAGCTGCTTCTGCTACACCTTCTCTAAAGATGTTGAATTTGGTCAGCCAGGGTAAGTATAAATTTATTTCTATACCAAAAAGAATTAATGACAAAAATCCTCCAAAATTTTTAGTCTTAGACTCTCATTTTATGGATAGGAAGTCAGGAATAGATGATAATCTTCTCCCTCTCATTGATAAAACAATATCTCAGAATAAAAAAGTTTTAATTTTTATAAATCGCCGAGGATATTCTCCATTATTTAAATGTGGAGATTGCAACTGGGAGGCCAAATGTAACTCATGTAATGCACGTCTTGTTTATCATAAAGATACAAATAGGCTTAGGTGTCATAGGTGTGATACTTCATATGGAGTTCCAAACAATTGTCCCGAATGTGATAGCACAAAATTAACTTCTCCAGGAGTAGGGACGCAAAAAATAGAATCCTTTCTTGATGAACAGTTCCCTGACGTACCAATAATAAGACTTGATCTTGATTCAACAAGAAAAAAAGGATCCTTAGAAAAGTTATTAATGAAAATAAAGAGTACAAAAAAAGCATTCCTTGTAGGGACGCAGATGATTGCAAAAGGACATGACTTTTCTGATGTTGAAGTTGGCATCATTATCGATGCAGATCTAGGACTTCTAAGTCATGAATTAAATGCAATCGAAAAACTTTCACAACTTTTAATTCAAGTGACAGGTAGAGTGGGCAGGTCAGGTAAATCTAAAATTATTGTCCAATCTAATCAAGTAGATAACGAATACTTAAATAAACTAAGCAGTGGAGATTATCTCAGTTTTTCTCAGTCACTTCTAAGAGAATATGAGGCCTCAAATCTTCCACCTTTTTCTTCAATGGCAATACTGCGAGCTTCATCTCCAAAAAAATCCAATAATATAAATTTTCTTAACAAAGCAAGAAAATATTTAGAAGAAAATACAAATTGTGAGTGTATTGGCCCACTCCCGGATATAGTTTCAAAAATTAGAGGAAATTTTAGACACTCTCTTTTATTAAAGGCGCAAACAATGCCAACGCTTCATAAGAATACCCAAAATTTAGTAGAACGACACATTGATAAACAAAAAAGACTTGATGTTCGATGGTCGGTTGATTTAAATCCTATAGATTATCAGTAGTTAATATTTTTATTTTTATTCTTTGGCCTGGGAAGATTGCTTCATCCCTTATTAAATTAGTATTTATTATATCCATAACAGGAACTCCAAAACGAATGGCTATTTCAGATAATATGTCACCTTTTTGAACTGTATAAGTTAGATACCCTTTAGAATCAAAAATATAGAAATCATCTTCATTGTTTTCCATAAAATAATTGTTAATTCCCAAGAATAGAGATCTTGCAATCATTCTTCTACCTGGTTTCCCTTTGAGCCTTTTTGCATCTTCTGGGTTAGATATAAATCCTGACTCAATTAATACTGAGGGCGTATCAACAGACTTAAGGACTCTAAAGTCTGCAAATTCAATCCTTTTTTTATGAAGGTGAGTATAAGGATCAAGCTTGAGCTGATCTAATATCTTTTCTCCCAGTTGAAGACTTTTATTTTTTTTATTTTGGTAGATTTTAGGATATTTCGATCTTGCCAAGTCTTCGTCAAAATCAAATTCATCCACCCGAGTAGAGCTTATTCTTTTAGAAGAAAGATTTTTTGCGGAATTGCTTGATGCATCTTCAGACCAAACATAAATTGCTGCACCCTTCACAGATGGAAGACTAAAAGCATCTGCATGAATTGAGACGAAGATATCTCCACTATTTTGCCTTATTGCCTGATACCTTTGATCTAAATAAACAAATGAATCATCCTCCCTTACTAGTATTGGCTTATATCCATCAGTATCCTCAAGGGTTCGAAATAATTCATTAGCAATTAAGAATGTTATATCCTTTTCCATAACATTATTTGATTTTGCAACTGCACCAGGGTCTCTTCCACCGTGACCAGCGTCAATGATAACAAGAGCTTCCCTAGTCATTTTTTTAATTTTTGCACTATGTTCCAAAGATAATGAAACAGTAATTCCATTCTCATTTTTTAGCTGTTGCGGCTTTTGCCACATGACAGGTTCATAGAAGAATATTTCAATTATTGAATTACCTTCAGACATGGTCGATTTAATATTTTTTATTGGGTAGTTCTGCTTTAAATTAAAATTTTCTTTTAATGAAGTTTCTTTAAACTCAAGAGAAATACTGAATGGAGAATTTGAAGATTGAGAAAGTATAAGAGCAGTTTTTTCCAGTGAAAACTCAAGATTATAAACCTTATTTTGTTCATTAATTCCAACAAAATCTAATTGGTTAGAAAACACCATTTGGTGAAGAGAAAAAATTAAGACCGCAATTATATTTTTTTTCATTTTTTTATTAATTTGTTTTCTAGAAGAGCTTCTCTTCCTTCATTTTTATAGCTCAGGCTAACTTTTAGATCAAAACTTCTTGAGTCAGCAATGATTTCTGGCCATTCAATAATAATAATTTTAGACTTTTCTGATGGTCTATCAAGATCTAAAATTTGTATCTCAGAAATATCACTAAGCCTATACAAATCAACATGTAAAAACAAAATATCCTCAGTTTCATATTCGTCACATAAGGTATAAGTTGGACTCTTCACAATCCCTTGCCAGCCTAAGGAATTTAAAATTGATTTAGTAAGAAATGTTTTGCCGGCTCCAAGCTCTCCGAATAAATGAACTTCAATAACATCATTAGATGAATCTGAAATAAGTCCTGCAATCTTTACTCCAAGATCACCAGTTGCATCTGGATCTTTAAGAAAGATTTTCACAACATTTCCTTATTAATAATCTTAATTAAATTAGTTGCAGTCAACCCTCTTATTCTTTTTTTTGAAAATCTATCTCCAGCTGCTCCATGAATAGCAACGGAGAATTTAGCTGCATCTTTCTTACTAAGACCTTGTGCCAAAAAAGATCCTATTAGGCCAGCAAGAACATCTCCAGTCCCAGCAGTTGAAAGAGCAGGACCTCCGTCAGTGCAACGATATGCATCGCCATCAAACACTATAGTTTGAAAACCTTTTAAGATAGTTAAACAGTTGTATTTCTTATAAAGCTTTTTTGCAGCCTCTAATCTATCTGTTTGTACTTCATCAACTGAACAATTCAGCAGCATCGCAGCCTCTCCGGGATGTGGCGTGATAATTGCATTCCAAGGACAGCCAAACTCTTTCATGTAATAAAGCCCTCCGGCATCAATAGTAATATTAATATCTTCATTTTTATTAGCATTACTAAGAAAAAGTTCACAAAGCTGTTCAGACCATACTGATTCCTTTAAGCCAGGACCAATTAAGAGATTTTTATGATCTTTCAAAAAGTTCTCTGCATCTTGACGACCATCAACACCTAAAGCCATGACCTCAGGATTTCTCGATAAAGAAGATTGAATATGCTCTTTTTTTGTAATTAGAGTAACAAGACCACAGCCCGACATGATGGCAGCTTCAGATGCAATTATGCCAGCACCACCATAACCGGTATCACCACCCGCTATCAAAAGATGGCCGAAGCTTCCTTTATGAGTATCTAAAACTCCTTGAACTAAGGAGACATCTAAATTGTCAAAGCAAAAATCTTGCATAATTAATTTTTGAAACTTACTAATCTATCAAGCGAGAAAGAGCCAACCCAAACAGAATCTCCAACAGGGAGAGCCACAGTAGGAAATGCAGCCTTGTTTTCATTAAAAGTATAAATATTTATGGGTATAAGATCTTTGGCGCTAAGTTCAACAACCTTAAATGGCAATGAGCAGATCATATGATCTTCTTCGATACCTTTTAAAGTATACCCATCACACTTAGCTATAACATCAAATGTTTCATGATTTAGGCTTGTCACCCAAACTGCATTATTATCAATAACTAAATTATCAGGACCATTGATACCAAAACTAAATACTTCTTCTTTTTTGATTAAATCATAAGCTTTTACTGTATCGCTTAAATTATTTGCAACATAAAGAATATTATCTTTTTTTGCAATTCCATTAGGCTGACCACTACTTGTAAAAGAAAGCTCCTCAAACTTAAACTTATTCCAAAACAAAACTACTCCAGTAGGATATTTAAATGTAGCTGCACTCAGCAACTGATTTATAGAAATATCTCTAGGATACATATGGGTTGTGAAGAATGATCCATTACTTTCAACCGTAATATCATTTATATAATATTTCTTGGGAATAGAAACACATCCTCTCCAAACCAAAGACCAGTTTTCTTCAAAAACTAGTTCAAAGAACTCTACTGACTCCTTTGGATAGTGATTAACTACCGCAAGCTGGTAACTACCATCATATCTTTTATTAAGATCAATACCATGAGGGCCAAAACGTAAGTCTTTTCTTTGACACTTTGGATCACCCCAAACATTTAGACCTAATGTAATATCTAAGTCTTCTCTCATTTTTGTATTTAAATTAAATAGAGCAAGGCCTCCTTCTTTTGGTTCCTCATATGGTCTTATTCCTCCAAACTCGCTAACAATAAAGTACTTTTCATCTGGTGTTTTTAAAATATCTTCAGGATTTGAGAGCACGCAATAAACTTCTAACTTTGATCCACTTGAGCAATCTGAAATATCTTCTATTGGCCCAACATAATCTCGACTTACTGTAAGTACTGTGAGACAAATCATAACTAAAAATGCATAAATATTAATTACTTTTCCCATATCTATCATCTTTTCTAAAATGCCAACTAAAAACTTCCTAAAAAATATGAAAAATAATCCCCTCAGGAAGAAACCGAATCCAAATAGAAAGGAAATAATGCTCCACACCCTGTAATGCCAATTATCGATATTAAGAATAAAAATTAATAACGCTAATCCTGAAACGCCTATTGCTAGACCAACTCTCTTGGAAAGTTCATCGTCATTAGCAATCTTTAAAAAGAAGGTAAACATAGTTTTACTAAAAAAAAGAGCAGATAGACCCGAAATTAAAAAAATTACTGCGAAGAAGTAATTTAGAGCCATTTACCTAAAGTTTCTTTGATAATTTTAATAACCTCTTTTGGAGCATCTATAGGAACATGATGGGCTGCATTATCAATTGTAATGAACTCCATATTTTCTTTAAATGTTGACTGCATATACTCCAAAATCTTTGAACCCATAAGTAAGCTTTTCCCGCCTGCGATAAAGAGAGAAGGGCATTTAAAAATATATTCATATCCTTTTGGTCTTCCTAATTTATAGAAAAGACTGTCATCAAATTTCCATCTCCAGCCTTCTTCAGTCTGTTTAACTGAATACTCAGCAACATACCTTAAATACCAATCATTCTCACATTCTTGTTTAGGCATGAGTCTAAATCTACCAAGTATTGTTTTCTTATCTGGATAGTATTTGATCAACCTAAGCGGACCTGAGCCAACATGCTTATCATACTCATAGTCTGGAGGTCTAACTGGCGTATCAATCATAATGATCCCAGAAATCTTTGATGGCTTTTCAGTAGCTACGAAACCAGCTATATGACCTCCAAGAGAGTGCCCAACAAGAAAAACATTATTTTTAATATTTTCTTGTTTTAAAATCGATAAAATACTTTCACCAAAAACTTCGTAGCTATATTCATCTCTGTGATCAGAGTCTCCCATTCCTGGTAAATCTGGTGCAATAACTTTATATTCATCTGAAATAAATGGAGCTATTGGATCCCACCAATTCTTAGAAGCACCAGTTCCATGAATTAAAACAATAGTTTTATCTTTGGTACCCTTGCCCCAACATTTATAACTTACATTGCCAAGGTCTGTTTCCAGAACTTTTACTTCTGATTCTGAAACAATTGCTTCCTGAAACCATTCGGGGGCATTCGATATATCTTTTTTAAGATTGTCAGTAATGTTCATTGAGGCTATTCTAATCTAGAAACAAAAAATTTTCTTAAATAATGAGTTTAATTCCGGCAGCAACAGTTCTATTGTTAAGACAAAATAATAATGATATGGAGGTTTTACTTGTGGAGCGTTCAAGCAATACAGCATTTGGAGATTTGTATGTGTTTCCAGGAGGCAAAGTGGATTCTGAAGATAATTTTTCAGATAAGCTTAGTTTCCACTCTGATTTAGATGACGCAGATTGTTCAAAATTACTTGATATAGATTATGGTGGTGCGTCTTTTTGGGTTGCTTGTATTAGAGAATGTTTTGAGGAAGTTGGAGTACTTTTGGCAAGAAAAAAGGATGGATCAATGATCGATTTAAACAACAAGGATAAGGATAGATTTGTTGACTATAGAGAAGGATTGATTTCTAACAATATTTCTTTTTTAGAGATTTGTGAAAGGGAAAATCTTTTTTTTGAAACAACCAATATAGTCCCTTTCTCGCATTGGATAACTCCAGATATTGAAACAAAGAGATTTGATACGAGATTCTTTGCCGCGGAAATGCCAAAAGATCAACCAACCTTACATGATGGGAATGAACTAACAAATAGCTTATGGATTGCTCCAAAAGAGGCAATTAAAAAGGCATGGAATGGTGAAATAAAGATGATTTTGCCAACTTCAAAAAATTTAGAGCAAACCTTTGATTTTAATTCTACAAATGAATTAATATCTTTTTATAAAAATAAGGGATCCTCAGAGATCAAATCAATTTTGCCTAAATTTAAGAAAGTTGACGGCAAGTGGGAAGGTCGTCTGCCAGATGATGAGGGGTATGAAGATTTTTAGCGATGGAAAGAGATAATTTATTAAAGAAAATAACTTCGCCAAATGGGGGAATTTTTACTGGTGCAGGGACAAACTCTTACCTTATTGGCAAAAAGGATATAACCTTAGTAGATCCCGGCCCAAACATACCAAAGCATTTAGACAAGCTCGTTGAGATAGCAGATAACAAAATTAAAAGGATTCTTGTAACTCATACTCATATGGATCACTCGCCAGGAGCTAAACCTCTTGCTGAACGTCTATCTATTCCTTGTTACGGAAAATTGGTTGAGAATGATTTCTCAATTCAAGACGAGTCTTTCAAACCTGATTTTATATTGTCAGAAGATGAGCATATTAAGACTGAAGAATATACGATAAAGCCAATCCATACACCCGGTCATGCATCTAACCATTATTGTTTTTTAATTGATGAAATTAAATGCTTATTGAGCGGTGATCATATTATGGATGGGTCTACTGTTGTTATTGCTCCAAAAGATGGCAATATGAACGCATACATTTCTTCGCTTAAAAAGCTAAATGATTTTTCTTTTGATTCAATAGCGCCTGGTCATGGCAATTTCATTGATAATCCATATGAAATTATTGAGTGGACTATTAAACACAGGCTGGAAAGAGAAGATAAAGTTCATAAGAAGCTTTCTAAGCTTGGAGCTGTTGGAATTAATCGTCTGTTAATTTCAGTTTATAACGATGTAAACCCAAAACTACTTCCTATTGCAAAATGGAGCCTTGAGGCACATTTGATAAAACTTATTGAGGACAAAAGGGTTGTTCTTGAAAAAGGAAAATATAGGTCTTTAGAAGACTAAGAGCATTTGTAATATCTTCCTGTATCTCCTCCAATAACAGGTTCACATTTAATTTTTAACTCATCTTCATCTTCTTCAAGCTTAATTTCTTCTTCTTTTTTTGGTACTAATTTGAGTTGATTTTTTTTATTTAATCTTTCTTCTTCATTTTGAGCTTCAATAGAAGCACTTGTTCTATCTACGCAATCAAAGTAATCATCTCTGTTGAGGTATTCATGCTTATCTTGTCTTGAAACCATCCTTGGCCCGTTTTCTGGATTCTGCATACACGATGTTTGCACATAACCAATTTTGTTTTCACCAATGATATCTTCAAGAGGATCACTATTGGGAGTTGACGAGCAAGAAAAAAGAAATATTATCGATAAAGAAAAAATGATAGCTAATTTACTCATAGGCTTTTTTTATTCTCAATAAGATCAGAAACGACGGCAGGCTCAGCGAGAGTTGTTGTATCACCCAAGTTTTCGAAGTCACCTTCAGCAACTTTACGTAAAATTCTTCTCATAATCTTTCCTGATCTAGTTTTTGGAAGACCGGGAGCATTCTGAATTAAGTCAGGTTTTGCAATTGGGCCAATTTCCTTGCCAACAAAGTTTCTTAATTCTATTGATAATTCACCTGAAAATTCTTCACTTGCCATTAAAGTAACAAAAGCATATATCCCTTGTCCCTTTATTGGATGTTCAAAACCTACCACAGCAGCTTCAGCCACAACTGGATGCAGAACAAGGGCACTTTCAACTTCAGCAGTCCCGAGTCTGTGCCCAGAAACATTGAGAACATCATCAACTCTTCCAGTAATCCAAAAGTAGCCATCTTCATCTCTTTTTGCGCCATCACCTGTAAAGTAAATATTTTTATAAGTTGAAAAATAAGTATCAATCATTCTTTGATGGTCGTTATAAACACTTCTAATTTGACTTGGCCACGAAGATTCAATTACTAGATTCCCTGATGCTTTTCCTGACTGCTTAACACCATTTTCATTGTATAGTTCAGGCTTTACACCAAAAAATGGTAATGTTGCAGAGCCTGGTTTTGTAGGAGTAATGCCTGCAATGGGCGAGATAAGAATTGAACCAGTTTCTGTTTGCCACCATGTATCAATAACTTCGCAAGATTTATTCCCTATTACTGAGTAATACCAGTCCCAAGCCTCAGGATTTATTGGTTCACCAACGGTACCTAGGACTTTAATCGATTCTCTTGAGGTATTTCTTACAAATTCATCTCCTAGTGACATCAAAGCTCTTATGGCAGTTGGGGCAGTATAAAAAATATTTATTTTATGTTCATCGCATATTTCCCAACATCTAGATGCAGTTGGATATGTTGGAACACCTTCAAACATAAGTGAAGTAGCCCCATTTGATAGAGGGCCATAAAGAATATAAGTATGTCCAGTAATCCATCCAACATCTGCTGTACACCAATATTTATCATCTTCATTGAATCCAAATAAATATTTAAAAGAGATATGTGCTCCCAAAAGATACCCAGCCGTTGTGTGTAAAACACCTTTCGGTTTCCCCGTTGAACCAGATGTATAAAGAATAAAGAGTGGATCTTCAGAATCCATTGGCTCAGGTTCGCAAATATCATCAACTTTTTCTTTTAGTTCATGAAACCAAAGATCTCTACCCTCAAACCATTTAATTTCTCCACCGGTTCGGTTAACAACTAGAACATTCTCAACACCAGGACAGTTTATTAAGGCTTCATCAACATTATCCTTTAAAGGTACCTTTTTGCCGCCTCTTACACCTTCATCAGCAGTGATTACAATTCTGCAATCAGCATCTAAAATTCTATCTTTCAAAGACTCAGGAGAAAATCCACCGAAAACAACCGAATGGATTGCACCAATTCTTGCACATGCAAACATTGCAAATGCAGCTTCAGGAATCATTGGCATGTAAATACAAACCCTGGAGCCTTTTTTAATTTCAAGCATTTTAAGGATATTTGCAAACTTGCAAACTTCAGAGTGTAATTCTTTGAAAGTTATTTCTTTAGAGTTTCCCGGCTCGTCACCCTCCCAAATCAAGGCAATCTTATCGCCATTTTTCTCAAGGTGCCTATCAATACAGTTGAGCGTTATGTTTGTTTTTCCTCCAACAAACCATTTGGTTTCCTGGAATTCAGAATTATGTACCTCTTTGAAATCCTCAATCCATGAAATATTTTCTCTTGCCAGATCGCCAAAGAATTTTTTAGGATTATCAATTGACTCTCTATATAGATTTAAATATTCGTCGAAGTCTTTTATATGCGGATTTGAAAATCCTGGATTAGGATTATAAATGTCTTGTGTCATCTTAAAGTATGGATGGCTGAGGATTTATGAAAGTCTTTCCTTTTGGATTGGACATAATTTTTGTAACTAACATCTCATAATCTTCTTCATTTTCTTCGAAGTTTATGTCGGCAGCATTTACTATCAAGACAGGTGCCTTCTCATAGTCTAAAAAGAATCTGGAATAAGCTTCATTGATTTTTGTTAGATATTCATTAGTGAGATATTGCTCGTATTCATTACCTCTTTTATCAATTCTTCCCATCAACACTTCAACAGGTGCTTGAAGATAAATGACTAGATCCGGTGTTGGTGAGTCAAGAGTTAAGTGTTCATAAACTTTATCATAAAGTTTCATTTCTTCTGCTGATAAGACTACCTCAGCAAATAGTCTATCTTTCTCTAATATAAAATCAGCAACTCTTACTGGCTCAAATAAGCTTCTTTGTTTCAACTCCTCCATCTGCTGAACTCTTTGAAATAAGAAAAATAATTGAGCAGCGAGGGCAGACTGAGTTGGATTCTTATAAGATGCTTCCAAGAAGGGATTTTCAGCCGGCATTTCAAGCAAAATGTCATAGTTAAAAGATTTTGCAAGCTTATTTGCCAGAGTAGTTTTACCAACTCCAATTGGTCCCTCAACAGCAATATATTTAGGTAAAGGGTCTTCTTTGTAAGCTAATTTCATAAAATATATAAAAATTAGATTATCTTAATTCTTCGGAAAATCCAAATTCTTTTCCTTCACCCTTTCTTGGGTTGAAATTTCCATCAATTTCTACAGTTTTTCTGACTTTTCCTATCATTTTTTCTTTGGATCTAGCATCTGCGTATTGGAAGCTTGTCCACCATTTCCCAAGATTTGATTTATCCCTTGAGGCTTTCTCTCTAATTAAGAGGAAATCATATCCAGCTCTAAATCTTGGATGCTTAATTATTTTATTAGGATTATTTTTTAATCTATCATTTAATTTCAATTGTAAGTACCAGATGTCTTTTATATAGCTAGTGAATTTTCTTGGGATGGCAGTAATCCTTTGCTGCTCAGCAATAATAGAGTCCATAGATCTAAAAAATTTTCTAACATTTATACCGTTATCAAAAGAGCATCTTTCAATAAGTTTTGGCCACAAGATTGCCGCAAGAAGGAATCCAGGTGTAATAGATTTACCATCTCTATACCTTTTATCTGTGTTTTTGAGTGATTCACCATAGACTTTATTCCCAGAATAGTTTTTTTCCAGGTTAAGCAGATATTTTGCAATACCAAAAGATTGAAGTTTCTTATAATTCTCATACCCATGCCCATTCAGAAAAATTTTACAGAACTCATCAAACAACCTTGCATTAGAGATATTGCCTAAAAGGTCTCCTTTTTCATAAATAGCTTCTTTTATTTTGCTATCTATTTTGAAATTAAGTTTAGTAGCGAACCTTATAGCTCTCAAGCTCCTGACCGGATCTTCTTCAAATCTGTATAAGGGATCTCCTATAGAAATGATTTTCTTTTCTTTGACGTGTTTAGCGCCATCATGGAAGTCCTTAAAAGTATTACTTATTGGACAAAAATAAATGGCATTTATTGTGAAATCTCTTCTATTGCAATCATCTTCAATATCACCCCAGATATTATCTCTAATTATTTTTCCATCATCATCTTTGATGAGATCATTTTCTATAGTTGTACTATTTTTATTGAGACCAGCTCTGAAAGTTGCAACTTCTATTATCTGCTTCCCTTTATATATATGAACTAACTGAAATCTTTTTCCAATAATTCTCGAGGCTTTAAAGATTTTCCTAATTTCCTTTGGCTCAGCATTAGTTGCGATATCAAAATCCTTTGGCTTAATATTTGCTAACAAATCTCTAACACAACCTCCAACAAGGTAAGCTTCATAGTTATGATCTTGAAGTTTGTTGATAATCTCAACAGCAAATGGGCTTATGCTTTCCCAATCCTCAGAACTAACAGGTGAGCTACTGTTTTTGGTTTTCTTAAAGAGATTCTTAATTATCAAGTTTATAAATTTTCTAAGAGATTTTGGTATTCCTCTTTTTTAAGGCGTGGGCCAAATGTTTGGACTATTTTTGAAGCTGCCAAATTAGCAAATACACCGCATTCATGCAGCTCCTTGCCATTTAACATTGCGTGCATAAATGCACCTGCGAACATGTCACCAGCTCCATTTGTATCAATTGCCTCAACTTCTAAACCATTATTTTTAATAATATCTCCACCAGTAACAATAAAACTACCATTTGGTCCATCAGTTATTATGGTTGTGAAATTTTTTTCTTTTAAGCCTTCGATTGCATCATCTATATTGTCAGTTCCCGTAAGAGCTAATGCCTCGTCACGATTACCAAAAACAAAGTCGATTCCATATGAAAGTATCTTTTCAAATTTTTCTCGAAAGCCCTGAACAATGCCATCATTTGATAAAGATAAAGCTTTTTTAGTTTCATAACCCACCAAGGAATCAAGAGACTTCGTAACAGAGTTAAAGTTAGAATCACTTGTTACCATATAGCCCTCTATGTAGAAGATTTTAGATTTTTGAATATACTCAAAATTTATATCCTCCTCACTTAAATACTCGCTAATTCCAAGGGTACTGCACATGGTTCTTGCCGCATCAGGGGTAACGAGAACTAGACATTTTCCTGTTGGAGTACTTTGATCATTTGAGCTTATGCCAATATGATTAATTCCAGCCTCTGATAGGCTTTTAAGGTATTTATTACCATCTTCATCATCATTCAATTTACAAACATGATGACAGGTAGAGCCAAAATATGATGCGGCAACTAATGAATTTGTAGCAGAGCCTCCACAGTCAACAACTGACTCAAGATCTAAAGCCAAAAGCTTATCTAATATAGCATTTTGCTCATCTCTTGATTGAATAACCATCTCATCTGGTTTCATACCAATTTCTTCAAGAAAATCTTGCTCAACTTTAAACTGAGTATCAACTAGTGCATTACCAATGGCAGCTATGTCATGTTCCATATATCACCTTTACCTTATTTATTACCTCATCAAGAATCTTTTTTGTGTGCTTAGTTGAAATAAATCCAGCTTCATATTTTGATGGTGCAAAGTATATACCTTGATTTAAGCAGTCTTTAAAAAAACTTTCAAAATACTTATCACTTGATGCGACGACATCGTCAAAGTTATTTGGAAATTCATTAGCAAAAAAGAATCCAAACATTCCACCAATTTGATTAAAAGAGAAGGGTATTTCTTTATTAATCTCATCTTTAATATTAGTTAAAAGATAGTTGGCATTTGCCTCAAGCTCATCATAAGGATTTGTTTTTATGAGCTCATTGATAAGACACTTTCCAGCAGCAACTGCAAGAGGATTCCCAGAAAGAGTTCCTGCCTGATAAACGGGTCCTTCAGGTGCAAGAAAGTTCATTATTTCGGCTTTACCACCAAATGCTCCCACAGGAAGACCTCCACCGATTACTTTTCCTAAAGCAGTTAGATCTGGTGTGATTCCGTATAATTCTTGTGCTCCTCCTAAAGAAACTCTGAAGCCTGTCATTACTTCGTCAAAAATTAAGACTGACCCATTTTCATGTGTTTTGATTCTTAGAGTTTCTAAAAAATCTTTGTCTCCAGGAATAAAACCCATATTCCCAGCAATTGGCTCAATTATGACTGCGGCAAGCTCACTTTTAATGGATTCAAAGACTTCTAAAAAAGCATTTATATCATTGAAGGGAACACTTATGGTGTGTCTTGCAAGTTCTTCAGGTATACCTGGAGAGTCGGGTAACCCAAAAGTCGACACTCCTGAGCCTGCTTTTATAAGAAGAGAGTCTACATGGCCATGGTAACAACCAGTAAATTTAATGATTTTGTTGCGTCCTGTATATCCTCTAGCCAATCTTATACAGCTCATAGTTGCCTCTGTTCCAGAATTTACCATTCTTATTTTTTCAATAGAAGGCATTACAGATCTAATTAACTCACCTATGGATGTTTCTGCTTCTGTTGGAGCTCCATAACTTGTTCCTAAATCAGCCTGGTCCTTAATTGCTTTTATTATTTTTGGATTACTGTGGCCTAAAATCATTGGACCCCAGGATCCAATAAAGTCCACATAATCATTTCCGTCAACATCATGCAAATATGCCCCAGAGGCCCTCTTAATAAAAATAGGAGTACTATTAACATTTCCAAATGCTCTTACAGGTGAGTTTACACCTCCAGGCATTACGGATTTCGCTTTATTAAAAAGAGACTTAGATTTTTTCGTTTTACTCAAAATTAAAGTTGTTTACAAAAAAACTTGCTGATTTAGCAGTATCTTGTGAGTTAAAAATAGCATTACTTAGAGCAATCATATCAAAATTTAGTTCCGCAACCCTATGAAAGTTTTCTTTACTTATTCCACCAATAATTGCTTTATTTGAAGCATTAAACTTATTTATTAGGTCTAAGTTACTTTTTTCAATTGGAATTGCTTCCTTCTTAGTTAAAGAATTAGAGAAGGCACCGAATGAGACATAATTAGCACCTTCATTTATAGCTTTTTTTGCTTCTTCTGTAGATGATTTACAAGTTTTGCCAATGATAAGATTTTTGTATTTACTTCTAACAAACTGAACTGATAAATCTGCTTTCCCCAAATGGACACCATCTGCACCAATGTCATGAGCAAGATGTGGAAAGTCATTTATGATAGAAATTCCGTCTTTCTCTTTAATTAGTTTTATAAGAGATGAAAAAAAATTTTTAAGTTCTTTCGTTATTTCCTCTTTATAGCGAATCTGGAATATCTTTACTCCACAACCAAGACATATATTGATATCATTTAAGAGTTTTGTTTCATCGAACTTTGGGGGAGTTATTGCATAAATACCCTTTAATTTATCTTTAAAATCAATCACGATATAAAATATAACAGAATAAAAATGGATAAAATATTAATTCTTTTTTCAACAACTGATGGTCATACTATTTCTATCTGCAATAGAATTGCAGAAGTCTTGTCAATGACTGGATCAATTACAATTACAAGCCTTGAGAGATGTTCGGAGCTTGAGATAAATAGTGCTGATAAAATCCTAGTTGGCGCAAGCATTCGCTATGGAAAGCACAAGAAAAATCTTTTCAGTTTTTCTAAGAAGTATAAAAGTATTTTAGACTCCAAAGATAATGCTTTTTTTAGTGTAAATGCAGTAGCAAGAAAACCAGAAAAAAGTGATCCAGAAACAAACCCATATTTAATTAAATTTATGAAGCAATCAGCTTGGCAACCAAAAAAATTAGGTGTTTTCGCAGGCAAAATTGATTATCCAAAGTATAAGTTTTTTGATAAGCATATGATTAGATTAATTATGTGGATTACAAATGGACCAACAGATATTAATGAATCCTTTGAGTTTACAGATTGGTCAAAAGTAGATGATTTTGCAAAAGGCATTTTTCATTAAGTTATATTGTTTTTCTTGAAACCGACACTATAAATTTATTAAGATATCGCTATGGAACAAAATACATCTATCAACGTCACTGAAAGTGCACAAAAAAGGATCCAGAATCTGCTTCCTGAGTATGAATCAGATGCTTTTCGCGTTTATGTCACAGGAGGAGGTTGCTCTGGCTTCCAATATGGTTTTAAGTTTGATTCTGAAGAAGCTTTCGATGACGATATAATTGATTTTGGGAATTTTAGAGTCTTGTTAGACTCTCTTTCATATCCATACTTGTATGGCTCTGAGCTAGATTATGTTGAAGATCTCTCAGGTGCTAAATTTATTATTAAAAATCCTAACGCTAAAACTACATGTGGATGCGGTGAATCTTTTACCGTCTAGGCTCAACTAATAAACCTCTTTTCAAATAAGCTAAGTAGGCAAAAGCAGCAGACTCTACAAATTTTGAAGGGATTAAATGGTCTGTAAGCTTGAAAGATGACCCAATATTTTTGTTCAATCTTTCCATAAGGAAATTATTCTTAATACCACCGCCGTGCAGTAATATCTCCCCAGAAGTATCAAAAGAATGGCAAAAATCAGATATACATAAAGCGGTAAGCTCGCACAAAGTTGCCAATAAATTTTCAGGTTTATCTGATTTAAGTTCATCAAGATTATAGTAATAAGATTTGTCATCAGCTCTGGGATAGCCTTTGGTTCGTATTTTATCAAGCAAGCTATGTAAAAGCTGATAATCTATTTGTCCTGAAGCTGCAATTTTCCCATCTTCATCATATGGCATTCCAAAGTAACGCATTGCGACTAAGTCAATTAAACAGTTTCCAGGTCCAACATCTGATGCTAATTTAATATCCTCTCCATCCAGATAAGTACCATTAGATATTCCTCCAATATTGAAAATAATCTTTCTTTTGTTTGATTCAGCAAATAAATATTTATGGAATTCTGGAACGAGCGGCGCACCCAAACCTCCTTTTTGTATGTCATAGTTTCTAAAATCATGGATTACTTCTATTCCAACTTCATCAGCTATAAACTGAGCACACCCAATTTGATAGCTTCGCTCTGCGTCATGAAACATAGTTTGTCCAGGAAATCCTATTCTTGATATTGAAGATGTATCAATTTCTTCTAATAAATCTTTTATTAGCTCCACAGAGCTTTTATTTAAGCTCTCCTCAAGTTTGAGCACCATTTTGTCATCATTCTTCTTTTTAAAGCCCTTTTTAATAGCTTCCTCATATTTTGGTTTATAGTTTTTTTCAAGACTGTTTGATTTTGAGTATATAAGCTCAAACCGATTAGTGAAATCCACTACACATCCATCAATTGAATCAGCACTTGTTCCAGTCATTAAACCGATAAAATATTTACTCATAAGCTACTTCATTACTCTCTGAATCAAAGACTTTTAGCGCTTCTTTACTTTCTTGAACAATAGCCATAAAGCCATCAAGCTTAGATTTATCTATTGGCTTCGCTGATGGTAACTCTACTTTAACTGGATCAGTCCTTTTTTCACCAATTCTAAATTCATAATGTAAATGTGGTGCAGTTGCTAATCCAGAATCTCCTACAAAAGCAATAATTTGACCTTGCGAGACTTTTGTACCAACTTTTATTTTTGACTCAAACTTCTCTAAGTGAGCATAGAGAGTTGATATATTTCCACCATGACGTATTTCTAAAGTTCTCCCATAACCACTTTTCCATCCAGCAAAGGAAATAACACCTTCACCTGATGCCTTAATTGGAGTATTTCTTCTTGCCGCATAATCCACTCCGTTATGTGCCTTAATCTTATGGAGTATTGGATGCATCCTATTTGGATTGAAGTGAGAGCTAATATATGCAAAATCTAATGGCGCTCTTAAAAAAGCTTTTTTTACATTGTTACCATTTTCATCAAAGTATTGTTTTCCAAGTTCATCATCAAAATACCTTTGGGCAGTATATCTCTGACCATTATTAATAAATTCAGCAAAAACTATGTCGCCGCTCGAAATTTTTTCACCTTCTGAATAGTCAGTTTCATAAATAACTGAAAAAGTATCTCCATTTCTGACATCAAAAATGAAATCAATATCCCAACCAAAAATAAAAGCGAAGTCCATAATGATGCTGTCCGGCATATTAGCTTTTAGACCAGACTCATAAAAAGAGCTTTGAATCTCTCCCATGCTAATTGATTTAAGTTTCTCTACCTCTTTTATAATCTTTTCAATCGAGATATTTTCTCCTATATCTACCCTAATACTATTCAAGATATCTTTTTTGATTTCAATTCTATTTATCTCGTCATTTAGGAAGGAAAACTTTATTTCATCACCGGGCTTAATATTTCTTAGCTCATTACTTCTATCAAGCTTAAGGATTTTATAAACAGTATTTAAAGGCACTCTGTAGTCTTCGAAAATAATCGATAAATTTTCTCCGTCTTTCACTTCATGGATCATAGAAGTTTCGACTCCTTCTAATTTAGGTTTAAAAAACTCTTCAATAAATATATCTTCAACTGGTGGTGCTTCATTGTTTTTGCGATCTATGCTGAGAAGAATTATCAAAAAGGCTGCGATTAGAAATGCCAACACAACATACTTAAATGAGATTCTTTTGTATTCAATCATTAGTCTTCTAAATTAAGGATCTCTGCGTTACCGCCAAAAGCAACTGTATTTTTAGTTATAGATCTCTCATCAACAAATTGGAGCAAGTAATTTGGTCCACCAGCCTTAAAGCCAGTACCTGATAAGCCTGTTCCTCCAAATGGTTGTGAACCGACAACAGCACCAACAATATCTCTATTGATATAAGTATTCCCGGCGATAGATTTGTTTATGATGTCATCTGCCTTTGATTCGATTCTAGAGTGGACACCCATAGTTAAACCATATTGTTTATTTTTAAGAGCAATTAAGATTTGATCAAGCTCATCAGTTTTATATTTAATGATATGAAGTATCGGTCCAAACTTCTCTTCATTTATTTCATCAATCGAATTTAACTCAATTAAGGTTGGCGAAACAAAATTACCATCAGGAGCCTGATTGTGGCTAAAGACCTCATATCCAGTATTTGAACATTCTGAAATATATTCAAGAAGCACATCTCTTGATTTTTCATCGATAATTGGACCAACATCACAGTGGAAATCTTCGGGATTTCCAACAGTAAGTTCAGCCATTGCATCTTTAATCATTTCTACCAGATCTTCGAAAATACTTTCATGAATAATAGCTAGCCTCAAAGCAGAGCATCTTTGCCCAGCACTATTAAAAGATGATCTCATTATGTCATCAACAACCTGCTCAAGAAGTGAGCTTGAATCTATAAACATAGCATTAAGGCCTCCTGTTTCAGCAATTAAAGAAGAGATGGGACCATCTTTTTTTGCCAATTGGAGATTAATTTTTTTTGCAGTTGCTGAAGACCCGGTAAAGGCAACTCCAGAAATATGATCAAATGAAATTAATTTTGAACCTATTGAGCCATCTCCCTGAATTAATTTTAAAGCAGATTTTGGTACACCATTTTCATAAAAAAGCTCAATCATCATGGTTGCAATTATTGGAGTATGCTCAGACGGCTTTGATATAACTGAATTCCCGGTTACAAGAGCCGCGGCTATTTGGCCTGCAAAAATGGCAAGCGGGAAATTCCATGGGCTAATGCATACAAAAGTACCTTTTGATTGGTAGAAGAGTTGATTGGATTCACCCGTTGGACCATTGAGGTTGTTAGGTTCGCTTAAAAGAGTTTTAGCATTATCTGCATAGTATCTAAGAAAATCGACTGCCTCCCTAATTTCATCATAGGAATCTTTGTACGTTTTCCCAGCCTCATGAATTAAGTAATATAAGAATCTTGTTGAATCTTTCTCTAAACTATCAGCAATTCTATAAAAGATATCTGCCCTCTCGCTTACAGGAGTATTTTTCCACTTAGTGCATTGTGTAAAATTTAATTCATTTGCTATATCCGCAAAAGAACAGCCTCCAATCTCACTACCATTCGCTATTGAATATCTTTTTTCATTTTTAGATTCATCAACCTCGCTGCAAAAGTTTTTTGCCTCAATCTTTAAATCTTCAAACTTCAAAAGGTCTGATTTTAAGGATAGAAGATTCTCAGGTTCGCTTAAATCATATCCAGATGAATTGACTCTTGGAGAAAAGATATCTGATGGGTTAACGATTTTTTTATGTTGAAGATTATCAATAGCTTTTTTTACAGATTTCACAGGATTTTCTGCTAGATCATCTGGTCTTACTTCTGGATTAAGTAAGTTGTTCACAAACGAGCTGTTAGCACCATTTTCAAGCAGCCTTCTTACTAAATATGGAAGCAAATCTCTATAGGGACCGATAGGTGCATATATTCCAGCGGAAGGAATACCTCCTAAAACTTTATCTGCAGACTTATAAAGCAACTCTCCCATGCCAAAAAGTCTTTGGAATTCATATTCTTTTTCTTCAGCCATAAAGTAAATTGAAGATACAGAATGGGCGTTATGAGTAGCAAACTTTGGCATTAAGTTGTTTGAGTCAAGAAGTTTAGAGGCAATAAATAAATAGTTAAGGTCAGTGAGACTTTTATTAATGAGAACTGGGAACCCTTCATGACCTCCGGCTTGAGAGAATTTTATTTCTCCATCCCAATATGCACCTTTAGTCAGTCTAACATGCATTTTTTCTCTTTTAGAACATAACTCATTCGCCCAATTGACAACATTTGATGCTCTTTTCCCATATGCTTGCATTGCAAAACCTAAACCACTCCAATCCTTTATTTTTTTACTCATAGCAACTTCTTCAATCAAATCTTGACTAATAGAAAGTCTGTGTTGCTCTTCGGCATCAATTGTTATTTCTACATCATTTTGATATGCAAGATTAACTAGACTCAGGATTGAGTTTAGTATTTCTTTTTTTATTAGCTTATATTTTAGGGTCTCATATCGCGGATGAAGAGCTGAAAGCTTTATTGATACTCCATGATTGATCTCATGCTCTCTGTTAAGATTCGCAACTCTCTCAATTGCCTCAACGTAAGAATTATAGAAGCCCTCAGCTTGCGTTTTGGTTCGAGCAGCTTCACCAAGCATATCAAAGCTATGAATAGATTTTTTAAGGTTTGAACTCTTAACAACAGAATTGAAATCATTTCCCATCACAAATTCTTTACTTAAAATCTGCATTGCTGTCATGATCGCTTGTCGAACAGAAGTCTCACCTGTTTTTTGCGCAAGTTCGCCAATCCACTCAAGTGGATTATCAAACAAAGCTCTTGGAGGTTGAATAACTTTTCCAGCTATTAATAAGCCCCAAGTAGCTGCGTTAACAAATAAACTATCGGCTTGATTTATATGATTTATCCAATTTGAATTTGTAATCTTTTCAGATATTAATTCATCTTTCGTACTATCATCTGGGATTCTAAGGACTGACTCAGCAAGGCACATTAAGGCGACACCTTCATCATTTGTTAAACCATATTCACTCAGGAATTTATCTAGAAGCGTCCTACCCGACTTATTTTTTCTACATTCAGTGATTATTTTTTTTGTTGCCAAGAAGATTTCTTTCTCTTTAGAGTTATCAAATTTAGTTATTAAATATTTAGCAATTTCTTTATCTGAATGGAATTTTGTGAAATCTTTCATAAACTTATTTTATACTATGATGGAGAAAAATTTTTATGAAAGAATCTCTTGAATTAATAAAGCGAGGCATCGATGAACTCTTAACTGAGGATGACCTAGTTTCAAAACTTGAATCTAAAAAACAACTAACTGTTAAGGTTGGATTTGATCCTACTGCACCTGATCTCCATCTTGGCCATACTGTGATCCTAAACAAGATGAGGCATTTCCAAGATCTTGGCCATAAGGTAGTTTTTTTAATTGGAGATTTTACTGGAAGGATAGGGGATCCTTCTGGCAAAAACAAAACACGTCCATCACTTGATAAAGAGGAGCTTGAAAAAAATGCTAAAACTTATTCTGATCAAGTATTTAAAATCTTAAATAAAGATTTAACAGAAATCAGATTTAACTCTGAGTGGTGTGAAGATTTAGGTGCTGACGGAATTATTGGGCTTGCATCAAAATATAATTTAGGTCGCATGCTTGAAAGAGATGATTTTTCGAAACGCTATAAAGCAAATCAACAAATTGCTATTCACGAGTTTTTATATCCATTAATTCAGGCCTATGACTCAATCGCTTTAAATGCTGATGTGGAAATGGGCGGAACTGACCAAAAATTTAATCTTCTTGTGGGAAGAGAGCTGCAAAGGGCATTTAATCAAGAACCTCAAGTTTGTATAACACTTCCTATCTTAGAGGGCTTGGACGGCACTAATAAAATGTCTAAATCCTTAGATAATTATGTTGGTATCAATGAAGATCCCTATGAAATGTTTGGCAAAATTATGTCAATTTCTGATGATTTGATGTGGAGATGGTTCGAATTATTAAGTTTTAGGCCTATAAATGAGATAAATGAGCTTAAAAAAGAGGTTAAATCGGGTATGAACCCTCGAGATACCAAAATTTTACTTGCTGAAGAGATAATTGAGCGATTTCATTCCAAAAAAGATGCTGAAAATGCAAAAAATACATTTCTTGATAGGTTTCAAAAAGGGGCAAAGCCAAAAGATATAGAAACGTTTTCAATTTCTTTGGATGATGACATTGCTATTGGAAACTTGCTTAAAGAATCTGGATTAGTTCAGAGCACATCGGAAGCTATGCGTTTAGTTAAACAAGGAGCGGTAAAAATCAATGATGAAAAAATTGATGATCCAAAACTCAGCATTAAAAAAAATCAAGAGTTACTTGTTCAAGTTGGCAAGAGAAGATTCTTAAAAATTAAAACCTAGTTATTTCTTGGAAATTTCATTTAGAGCAAATCCATATATTTCAGAAATTGCTTCAATCTGTTTTGATCGAGGAGTCCCTGCACCGTGACCAGCTCGATCTTCAATTCTAATTAGAATTTTATTTTCACAACCTTGAGCTTCTTGGAGACGGGCTGCAAATTTATATGAGTGAGATGGCACAACACGATCATCTCTGTTAGAAGTAAAAACTAAAGTAGTTGGATAACATACTCCATCTTGAATATTGTGATAGGGAGAATACTCATACAAATTCAAGAAAGCATCTTTTTCATCTGGTGATCCATAGTCACTTGTCCATGCCCATCCAATTGTAAACTTATGAAATCTCAGCATGTCCATTACTCCAACTCCCGGTAAAGCTACTTTGAATAATTTTGGATTTTGAAGCATAGTTGCTCCAACTAAAAGTCCACCATTTGACCTTCCCTCAATTGCAGTTGTCTCTGGAGAACCAATTCCAGTTGCATGTAAAAATTTTGCAGCATAAGCAAAATCATCAAAGACATTTTGCTTATTGAAGAGCATCCCATCCTCATGCCATTTTGCTCCATACTCAGACCCACCTCGCAAACTTGCAACTGCAACTACGCCACCTTGATTCATCCAAGATAAAAATCTTTTACTAAAACCAGGAAGAATTGAGATATCAAAACCTCCATATCCATAGAGCAACACTGGTGTATTTTCATCAACATTTATATTACTTAAACTGCTGATATGCAGTGGTATTTTAGTTCCATCTTTTGATTCATAAAACCATAATTTTGTCTCATAATCATCTACATTATGATCTGCTAGACGCTCTTCCCAAAAAACATCATAAGAGAAATCTTCCATATTTATCTTATAGATTTTCGTTGGGGTAACGTAGTTAGAAAAATTAAAGTAAGTCTCTTTATCATTTATTCCGCCACCAAATCCGCCCATGGTTCCAGCGAGCTCAAACTTAAAATCACTCAGATGATTTCCACTCATATCGAAGAATTTAATTTTTGAAATGGTATCTACTAGATAATTAATAACTATCTTCTCATTGACTATATTGACGGAACGAATTGCAAAATCAGATTCATCAATTACGTCATTCCAAACATAAGATCCGTTCTTAATTGTTAACGCTGAAACTTTTCCGTTGGGTGCATTTTCAGTTGAGTAGAAAAATAGAACATCATCTTTACTTGTAATATATCCATACTCACCAATTAGTTCATCGATGACTGGAATGAAATTTTCAGAATCACTAGATTTAATATAGATCCTATTTTTTTCTTCTGTTCCATCACTGATAGAAAGAATTTTATGAGCATTATTTTCAGAGATCGAAATCGACCAACCCCATCTGGGCTGTTCAGGATTTTCATAAATAAGCTCATCTTCATCTTGTGACGTTCCTAATTTGTGGAACATTAATTTTGGTTGTTCGTTTATATCTGCTAGTAACTCATCTATTGGCTCAGAATATTTCTGATAATAAAAACCAGAATTATTTTTTTCCCAAACTGCCCCAGAAAATTTTGACCAGTTAATAGTTTCCTCTAAAAGTTCTCGAGTTTCTATATTCATAATTTTCCATACTCGCCAATCTGATCCTCCATCCGAAATCGAATATGCGATCCATTTTCCATCTGGACTTATGCTCGTTCCCCCCAAAGAGAAAGTTCCGTCTTCTGAAAATGAATTTGGATCAATTAATACTTCTGCCTCACAATTTTCAAGACAGTCTTTCATCATCAATTTGCTATGTTGCCAATCACCTTCATTAAAATAGTAAAAAATTCGGTCATTTTGTAAATATGGAGTACTAATTGACTCTCCATCCCATACTTTTTCTAAGTCTTTGCCAATATTTCGTGTAAAAGGGCCTTTTTTTAGGTATTTTTCAGTAAATTTGTTCTGATTTTGCTCCCAAGCGGTAGATTCAGGTGAAGTGAAGTCCTCAAGCCACCTATATTGGTCCTCAACTGTTACTCCAAAGATCTCCTCAACAGTGCCATCTTTCCTTGATTCTGGGTAATTTTCATCATTATTCATATTTGAGCAACCTGCTACAAAAATAAGGGTTATTAAGTAGATACGGGATAGTTTCATGTATACAATATCTTATCAATAAATTAATGGTAAAAACATGAGTCAATTCATTGCAGCATGGGAATTTGCGCTTAAAAACTTTCAATATCTATTTTTACTAGTTTTACCAGTAATGGTTAGTGAAATGCTAGTCGCATACTTATTAATACCTATTGATGGAATGGATCCAATGGATATAAACGAGTATATGTCCGGAAACGTAGCAAGCATTATGATAGTTTCCCTTATTGCTATTGTGCTCAGTGTATCTCTTACTGGCGGATTGATGGTTGCTTATCAATCAATCATGTCGCAAAAAGCCTCAAATCCAATTAATGCTTTGTTAGCAGGCTTTAAAAAATTCTTTCCTTTACTTGGAGCAACGATTCTTTCATCGTTATTAATAGGTTTAGGAGCAATACTTTTGATACTTCCTGCTTTTTATTTTATGGGGCGTGTTTACCTTTTCCCAGCATATATTATGTTTGAAGATAAGGGCGTTATGGATTCTCTTAGATCTTCTTGGGAAGCAACCGATGAACACGGAACAACTCTTTTCTTTTTAACCTTTGTATTTTTTGTACTAACCCTTGTAGCGGGCTCATTAATGTCAGGTGTAATATTCGATGGCAATCCTGTTGCAGGAACTATTGGGGCAGGGGTTGTTGAATATATTTGTGTTCTGCCATGGATGTACATCTACTTCAGCTTGTATAAATCTATAAAGAGCTAAAATTATTGTTGAGATTGCATTTGGAGGGTAAAATGCTCCTTCCAATTTAATTGGGTCTGTAGCTCAGCTTGGTTAGAGCGCACCCCTGATAAGGGTGAGGTCGGTGGTTCGAGTCCACCCAGACCCACCACTTCGATGATGCGGAACAGTCTATAAAAAATGGTTTTAAGTCTTTGGAGGTAAGCTTATAACCTTAAATTATTTGCTCACTTTCATTTCAAATAGTTGCTCAAGAGTCGGTGAATCGAGTCATTATGTAGCCTATACAATACAAGTCAAACTATTCAGCAAAACTGATAAACTATAGGATAGGGTTATGGAAAAACTGTATCGCAAAGCAGAAAAATATAATTATCTTCAGTGGAATCATTTTCACCTGAAAGCCTCTAAATTCTCAGAATCTTTTAAAGATGCTAGAAGCGAAAAAGAGGAGGCTCAGTTATTTTGGATTAGATTTTTTGAAATTTTTGATATTAAAATTGAAAGAATAAAAGCAAGATTTGAATCCAATGAAAGTAGGAATGGCGGTTTTATAGATTTTTTGTGGAAGTCAAAAATATTAATAGAACATAAATCTAAAGGAAAAGATTTAGATGCTGCATTTGATCAAGCTTCAGGTTATTTTTCAGGACTTCCTCAAAGAGACTTGCCAACACATATTTGCGTATGCGATTTTGAAAGATTTAAATTAATTGATTTAGTTAACAGGACTGAGCATCAATTTTGCCTTCAAGAATTGGCAGATAATATTAAATTATTTGCATTTCTTTTAGGCTTTAAAAGCTTGCCCGTTAATTCTCAGGAAGAAGTAAATGTTAAAGCGGCAAAAAGTATGGGGCTTCTTCACAGAAGTCTAATAAAGAATAACTATATAAATGATGCAGATATATTTTTAACAAGGCTATTATTTTGTTTCTTTGCAGAGAACACAGGGATATTTAAAGATAATCAATTTATAGACTTGATTGTTGAGCATACGCAACAAGATGGAAGCGATTTGGGCCCCATCATGGTTGAACTCTTTCATGTTTTAAATACAAAATATGAAGAGAGACTAACCAACAGAAATACTTACTTCAAAGACTTTCCTTATGTAAATGGAAACTTATTTGAAAAACCTGTCGTTATTCCTGCATTCACCGAAGCTGAAAGAGATTTAATCATTAAACTTGCTAGCCTAAATTGGTCTAAGATTTCGCCTGATATTTTTGGTAATATTTTTCAATCAGCTCTCACAGCAGATGAAAGGCATGATGCTGGAGCGCACTATACCTCTGAAGACATAATTCAAAGAGTAATCAAGCCTTCATTCTTAGATGATTTTTGGGATCAATTTTTCAGATGTAGAAATAAACCAAGCTTCCTCAAACTTCATGAAGAAATATCTTCAATTAATATTTTTGATCCAGCTTGTGGGTGCGGGAATTTCCTGATTATTTCTTATATTGAATTAAGAAGATTGGAGAATGCAATTATTCAGAAATTATCAGATGATAGTAGCCAAGGCGTCCTAAATATAGAGACTCTTGTGAGGGTTTCTATTAATCAATTTTATGGAATAGAGATAGACCATTTTGCTGCTGAGGTTGCAAGAGTGAGTATGTGGTTGGCTGAGCACCAAATGAATGTTGAAACAGGAAAATTATTTGGACAAAACTTCGTAAAGCTACCCCTTGATACTAATAAAAATATTATAAACAAGGACGCTTTAACTTTTAATTGGGCCGAACTGTGTAGTCCACTTAATTGCGTTATAGTTGGCAATCCTCCATATTTAGGAAAAAGTGAAATCTCAGAATCCCAAAAGCAAGCTTTTACTGATTTGGTAACTGAAATACCAAGGGGGGGGACCTTAGATTATGTTTCAGCCTGGTTAATAAAGGCCTCTAACTTTGCTGTTGAGAATTCTAAATTTTCATTTGTTGTATCCAGCTCTATATGCCAAGGAGAACAAAATGAACCAATATGGAAATATATCATTGAAAAAGGCTGTTCTATATTTTCTGCACATAAACCATTTAGTTGGAAATCAAATGGACCAAATGCAGCCGCTGTAGATTGCATTATTATTTCTTTGTCAAAATCTGACCAACATAAAAAATATTTATATGAAGGAAAAATTGGAGATCCTATTCTTGGAAATGAGGTAAAAAAGATTTCTAATTATCTTACTGATGCAGAAAATATATTCATAAAATCAAGAAATACCCCAATAAGCAATATTCCAGAAGCATCATTTGGATGTATGCCAAATGATGGCGGAGGCTTAATTTTTTCTGAGGAGGAAAAGAATCTTACTCTTGAAGAAGATAAGAATCTTTCTCAGTACTTTAAAGTATATGTATCTGGTAAATCATCTCTCACTAATGAGCATAGGTTCTGTTTATGGACTCCTGAACAATTTCCTTCCAATGCAAGAAACTCTAAAATATTAATGAAGAGAATTGAGCAAGTTACAGAGTATAGATCATCCAGCAAGAGACTTGTAACTCAACAGTTAGCAAACTATCCCTATAAATTTGGAGAAATAAGATATAAAAATCAACCCTTTATTTTTATACCATGTACTTCCTCTGAAAATAGATCGATAATACCAATGTCATTTTTCGACGATTCATATATACCTGCAAATTCTGGAATTGCAATATTCACAGAAGAAATGTGGTTATTCTCATTACTTCAGTCAAAAATGCATGCAGTTTGGGCTCAAAATATCTCAGGGAGGTTAACAAGCAGATTGAGGTACTCAATTAACGTCGTTTATAACAATTTCCCGGTACCTCATATTAACAATGACATTAAGCAAAAGCTTTCAAATTCAGGAAAAAAACTATTGGAAGAAAGAAGCAAGCTTAATTCTTCTTTAGAGGAAATCTACAATCCAAAAATTGGAATGCCGGTAGCTATTGGCAAGGTTCATGATGAAATTAATTTTCTTGTTGATAAGGCTTATGATTTTAGGAATGAAGATAGATTCAAGAATCTTACAGAGCTCTATCTAAGACTTAATACATGATAAAAAACTTCTGTTGATTTTATTTGATTTAAGGAAGAGGTCGATACTTCGAGTCCACCCAGACTCATCATCTTTTTCAGACCTGACACAAAAAGTTTCTTATAGGCCACACTTACAGTAATTTTTTCAAGTAAAATTGTTATTGTTATGCATAGAGTTCTTTACTTTCTAACATTCTTTTTTTCAATAACTCTTCTGTCTCATCAGAATTCGTCTATTGAGAAGTATCCTTATGAAATGGCACATGTTCCAACACCTCTGCCAGATAGAGTAGTCTTAACTTGGAATGATGATCCTGCAACAACCCAAGCAGTAACATGGAGAACTGATACATCCATTGAAGTAGGGTTTGCACAGCTTGCTGTAGCAAATGCAAATGGGAGGGCGCTTAAGCCAGACGAATTTAAAGCAGAAACAAGTTATTTCGAGAGTGATATTAATGAGGCACATTACCATAGTGTTACTTTCAAGAATCTTCAGCCTAATACTCTATATGCCTATAGAGTTGGAGATGGAGTAAATTGGACTGAGTATTACCATTTTAAAACTGCAAGCTCTTCAGAAGAACCCTTCAGTTTCATTTATTTTGGTGATGCTCAAAATGAGGTAAAGACTCATTGGTCCAGAGTTTTTAGGGAAGCTTTTCGTGATGCGCCAAGAGCTGCATTTACTCTCCATGCTGGTGACTTGATTGATATTCATAATATGGACTCACAATGGGGTGAATGGCATCAAGGCCCTGATTGGGTAAATGGAACGATTCCGGTTATAGCAACTCCAGGTAATCATGAATATCAAAAAGACTCAGAGACAAAACGTATTTGGACAACAAAAGATGAAAGGAATATCAATATCGATATAACTTCATTAGATAATAATGATGGAGTTTTGATAGTAAGCATTGAGGATCCAGAGGGCAGAGAAGGAGTTATGAGGGTAAGTGAAGTCGGGATAATAATTGATGCTGATAAAGATATCGAAACAATTACAGGATTTCAAAAAGATGAATTAGTGAATAAGTTAATTTTAGGAGGGCAGGCGCCGTTATATGATCGCTTGCGCAATCCATCAAATATAGAGATTGTAAGCAATCATTGGAGACCCCAATTTTCTTTCCCAATACAAGATGTTCCTGACGAAAGGCTTAAAGAAACCACTTATTTTATTGATTATCAAGGAGTAAGGTTTATCTCACTTGATTCAAACATTGCAATAGAACAACAAAAGTCATGGCTTCGGAAAGTGCTTCGAGATAATCCTAACCGTTGGACAATTTTGACCTTTCATCATCCGCTTTATTCTCCTGCATCAAGCAGAGACAATGTGGCTATTCGAGAGCAGTGGAAGCCTATTTTAGATGAGTTTAGGGTGGACCTTGTTCTCAGCGGCCATGATCACAGCTACTCAAGAACGGGATTTGTCGATGCCAAAAGTATAAAAAATGTTCCAGCTGGATATAAGCAAGCTTATGATCCAGAAATAGGAACCGTTCATGTTGTTTCAGTTAGTGGACCCAAACTTTATGAGATTACAAAAGGTAAATTTGCTAAAAAGTTCGGCGAGAATACTCAGCTTTATCAAATTATAGATATTGAGAAAAATAATTTGAGATTTCGTGCTTTTACAGCCACAGGCGAACTTTTTGATGAATTTCTTCTACAGAAGCAATCAAACAAGCCAAACAAACTAATTGAGAAATAGATCTAAGAATCTACTTACTTCCACTTGATGTTGCATCCCATCGAAGGGAACTGATCAGCATTAACATCTTTATTATTTAGTACATTCTCTATGGCGTTCCTGAGGTCTTCACCTGTCGGCTCAAATCCTGAGTTAGGAGAGCTTTCATCAAGTCTTCCACGATATACAAGCTTTTGAGATGAATCAAAGAGATAAAACTCAGGTGTACACTCAGCCTTATACTGTTTTGCAACATCTTGAGTTGAATCAAATAGATATGGAAATGATAATCCAAGCTGTGCCCACAATTCCCTCATTTTATCTGGACCGTCCTGAGGATATTCTTCAATGTCATTTGAACTTATTGCCACCATATTAATAGCGTTATCAAAATCATTTGCAAGGCGCTGAATTTCATCATGATAATGAATGACATAAGGACAATGATTACAAATAAACATTATTAATGAAGGTTTAATTTCATCAAGCTCGCTTGAGGAAAAGTTATTGCCACTGACAGTATTAAGAAGATTAAATTCTTTTAGATTAGAACCAAGTTCCAACATGCTTGAGTATGTGAGAGCCATCGACCTATTTTAGAACAAATTTTAAAAGAATGGGCTGACCGAAGCCAGCCCGAGGAGGCTTATAGCCAAAACTTAGTAGTGCGACTTTGTTTTAAACCTAGTTTGCCCTGAAGATTCAGTTGCACCGTGATATCCCTGGTCAGCAGGCATATAGAACGTCAGACCTGGCAGTTCATCAAATTGATGCTCGTGATAATCTGAACCTGCTTCAGCAGTTCTCAAATAAACGGTATGCGTATTACCAGATGCTCCTTTATATGGACCAACTGAAACTGTTCCACTGACTTCAAGACCACCAGCAGAGGAAGTTACATCTATGAGTGATTGATCGAAGGTTGTAACAATTTCAATCTTCCCATTGGTATACATGCCAGAATGGACTCCACAATGAGGATAAAGAGTAGTAGGCGTGGAGTCCGTTACTGTTAGCGTATAATTGGATTGATTCCAACCTTCTGAGGTACCGATATTATTAGCTCCATTTGTATCATTTGCTGTTGTTGATATTTCAAATGGATGAGCTGAAAAAACGCTGTTAGCGGTTGGCTCAAAAACGATGGTATCACCGACTCTTGCATATATAACCATTGCAGTTGAGTCTGCATTAACCCCATCAACCGTATAATATGAAGAACCACTGCTTCCAACCGTGTAAGTTGTTGTCCTATAATCCTCGACATCAGTAAGGTTTGTTCTTGAACTCTTATCAGTGACCCATTGCAAAGTATTAAATATAAGCTGGTCTATTTCGGAACTTCCAACTGTATCATCAAGAATGCCCTTTAATGTTGGCGTTAAATAATCTCTTGCGGTCATTGAAAAGTAGGCTTGCTCATTACTCGAATCAACGTAGACCTTTTGTAGAAAAGATGAAAGACTACCTGAAAGATTTTCAAGCTGTGTGTTGTTAACAGTGTAGTCGGGCAACTCTAGATTCAAAAAGATATCACGAATAAGGTGTGTATCACCAAGTGAGGTTTCTGTTGTCGCATCTCTGTTATAAATAGCATTATTTATTTCATTGACAGCAGTAAGTTCTCCAGTCACTCCTGATTGAGCTTGAAGAACACTCAAGGTTTCGTAAATGATAAGAAGTTGGGTATTAACTACTGCAGCATTATTGAGTGATGCGTCCCCAATACTTAAATATGGATCATCAAAACGAATCATGAAGTTAGAATCAAGACCAAGTTTGTCTTTGAGTGAGGTAAAAGAGAACCTACTATCAAGGTAAAGTAATGTACTGAGAGGTGAAATTACAAAATTCTGATCGGTAACAGGATCTTCAATAACCATCGAAAACGAAGCCCCGTCACTGGTTGTTACATTGAAACCGTCTTCTGCATAAATCATTCCAGATACGCCATCATCTACTGGGAGAGAGAATGAACCATCTGAATTTGTAGTTGTGGAGTAAGTTGCGCCTGCGCAAGTAGCATCACCATCTGAGTCCATCACCGGAATACAAACGGTAGCACTTTGGATATAACCATCTCTAATTAAAACTCCATCAAAATTTGCACTGACTGGATCATCAGAAGTATCATTGGTTACAGTTACTGTGAAAGCTTGTGTTGCAGCAGCAGTTCCGTCAGAAACTCTCACGGTTAATTCATAAACGTTATCTGTATTTGCATCTCCAGGTATTTCAAAATCAGGAGCTGTTACGAAAGCTACTACTCCACTTGATGAACCAATTGAAAACAAATCAGCATCACTTCCAGAAGAGATGTTAAAAGTTAATGAATCACCATCCGCATCGGATGCTGTTGCTGTAAAAGCTGAAGTTTGATTTTCTTGAGCTGAATATGCAGACGTACTATTCGTAAAAGTTGGGGTGCTATTGGTTCCACCGTAGTCACCACCACCACCATCGCCATAGTCACCGCCACCGCCACCACCGCCGCCACCGCATGCAGCAACGAGTAATGACATAGTTAATATGTAACCAAAATTAGATCTATTCATATAAGCCTCCTAAACGTAAATAAATAGAGAGTTTCCCTTTAAGTTAATTTTTCTATTTACCGGGCGTTCAGGATATATAAGACAAAAAGTGTGCCCACTTTAAACAAAAACCTGACAAAGCAGTAGAAATAATAGTTAAGGCCTGAAATAATAATTTCAAGCCTTAATAGATTAAAAAGTTAGTTGAGTTCTAGATCAAACCGATCAGCGTTCATAACCTTATTCCAAGCAAGAACAAAATCATTTTTGAACTTATCAGTCGAATCATCACTTGCATAGACCTCCACAAGAGCTCGCAATTGAGAGTTAGAGCCGAAAACTAGATCTGTTCTGGATGCTGTCCTGACTTTCTCTCCCGAAACTCTATCTAAAGCTTCATAAGAATTACCAGTTCCATTAGGTCTCCACTTAACTGACATGTCTAAGAGTGTTCTGAAGTAGTCATTAGAGAGTTCATTCACATTTTCAGTGAATAAACCATAACCACTTGAACTGATACCAAGTGATCGAAGTCCTCCGACCAAAACAGTCATTTCAGGTGCAGTAAGACCAAGGAGTTGTGCTTTATCAAGCATAATTTCTTCAGGATTAACATTTAAACCTGATTTATGAAAGTTTTTAAAACCATCAGACTGAGGTTCAAGCACTGCGAAGGATTCAATATCTGTATTTTCTTGACTTGCATCTCCTCGACCAGGTGAGAAGGGTACTTCAACACCAGATGCTTTTTCGATAGCAACATTTCCAGCAAGGACAATTATGTCTGCAACAGATGCTCCTGTTTCAGAGGAGATAGCTTCATAAATATCAAGCACTTTATTAAGTTGATCTGGATTATTTGCTTCCCAGCTTCTTTGCGGCTCAAGTCTGATTCTAGATCCATTTGCGCCACCTCGCATATCAGAGCCTCTGTATGTCGATGCGCTTGACCAAGCGGTTTCAACCATTTCTTGAATGGAGAGTTCGCTAGCAAGGATTTTTTCTTTAACTAATTCGACGTCATAACTTGAATCTCCAGCAGGAACAGGATCTTGCCAAATAAGTTCCTCTTCAGGAACTTCAGGCCCCATATATCTTGTTTTCGGCCCCATATCTCTGTGCAGTAATTTAAACCAAGCTCTGGCAAATGCATCTGCAAATTCATCTGGATTTTCATGGAAACGCTTAGATATCTCTTTGTAGCTTGGATCTTCGCGCATTGCCATGTCTGCAGTTGTCATCATTGTAGGAACTTTTTTTGACCCATCCTCTGCATCTGGAGCCATATCTTCTTCTTTCTGATCGATAGCATGCCATATGTGAGCACCAGCTGGACTTTTCGTTAGCTCCCATTCATAACCAAAAAGTAGATCAAAGTAACCATTGTCCCACTGAGTAGGATTTGCTGTCCATGCTCCTTCAATGCCACTCGTAATTGCATCTCTACCAAGGCCTGAACCATAACTGCTAGTCCAACCAAAGCCCATTTGTTCAAGCGGAGCACCTTCAGGCTCTGACTGAACATGATCTTCAGTTCCTGCTCCGTGAGCTTTACCAAATGTATGTCCACCAGCAACTAGCGCAACTGTTTCTTCATCATTCATAGCCATTCGTCCAAATGTTTCTCTAATATCTCTTGCACTAGCAAGTGGATCAGGATTTCCATCAGGACCTTGTGGATTAACATAAATTAATCCCATCTGGACTGCAGCTAAAGGATTATCAAGCTCTCTATCTCCTTTATATCTATTATTTTCTAACCAACCAGTTTCGACTCCCCAATGAATATCTTCTTCTGGACCCCAAATATCAGGTCTTCCACCGCTATAACCAAAAGTTTTTCCACCCATGGATTCAATCGCAACATTACCAGCAAGGATTAATAAATCAGCCCAACTAATTTTTTGCCCATATTTTTGCTTGATTGGCCAAAGCAATCTTCTTGCCTTATCTAGATTTCCATTATCTGGCCAGCTGTTCAGTGGAGCGAATCTTTGTGCACCAGTTCCACCACCACCTCGACCATCAGTATTTCTATATGTCCCGGCCGCATGCCATGTCATTCTGATAAAAAATGGACCATAGTGACCATAGTCTGCAGGCCACCATTCTTGAGAGTCTGTCATTAAATCATTTAAGTCCGCCTTTAATGCAGCATAATCAATATCTTTAAACTCTTTCCTATAATCAAAACCATCATCCATAGGGTCAGATTTTTTGTCATGTTGATGCAGAATATTAAGATTTAGCTGATCGGGCCACCAATCTTTATTTGATGTTCCGCTTGAACTATTGCTAGTCATTGCACCGTGCATAACAGGGCACTTACCTTCATTTTCCATTGAAAACTCCTTTAATCAATTTATATATATTATTTGAAGATTCTAAACTCTTTTTCAATTTAATTTAATAGAAATTTATGTTTTTTTATCTGTTTATGTCGATTAGTTACCTGCAGACATCTACTTCTCCAGTATAGACAGTAAAAATGACTTGAAAAAAATAAAAATGACGTCAACATGTACTCAGTCACTAAACTCAAATACATAAGTTAATCTTGAATTAATAACACTAAATTTTTTATGATAAAAAAAAATATACTAATTATTGGCTCCTCAGGAGGAATTGGAAAAGCTTTTATTAATTTTTATAGAAAGCAAGATATCAATAATAAAATTATTGGCTTATCAAAAACTGATAAAAAAGATAAAGAGTCACTTGATGCACATCATTTAATTGATTTGGAGGATGAGCAATCAATTGAAAATGCTGCAAACGAAGCTAAAACTTATGGTCCTTATCAATTAATAATTGTCGCAACTGGAGCTTTACATGGTGATGATTTTTCCCCAGAGAAAAGTTATAAGCAAATATCAGCTAAAAATTTAAAGAAAGTTTTTAATATAAATACTTTTGGCCCTGCTTTAATAGGTAAATATTTTATTCCTTTATTGGATAATCAAAATCCTAGTGTTCTTAGCTTTTTAAGTGCAAGAGTTGGGAGTATTTCAGATAACAAACTTGGTGGATGGCATGCATATAGAGCTAGCAAAGCTGCTTTAAATATGCTCATAAAAAATTTCTCAATTGAGTTAAATAGAACTAATAAACTAGCAAAAGTTATTGGTCTTCATCCGGGTACAGTTGATACTCGGCTGAGCAAGCCATTTCAAAGAAATGTTCCAGAAAATAAGCTTTTTACACCAGAGTTTGCAGCTATTTCAATGGCCTCGGTAATAAGTAATCTTCATGACAATGAATCAGGATCAATATTTGCATTCGATGGGAGTAAAATAGATAGTTAGATGAAAAATTTAGTTTGGTTCAGAAATGACTTAAGAGTCCATGATAATCCCGCTCTTAGTTCCGCATGCTCTGCAGATAATGAAGTAGTTGCTGTTTATATTGTGAGTGAACCTCAGTGGAAAGAACATAATGATTCAGTCAACAAGATCTCATTTTGGTTTAGATGTCTTTCAGAGCTTGAAAAAGAACTGAATAAAATAAATATTCCATTAATTATCCTTAAATCAGATTTTTATAAAGATCATGCAAAAAAACTTATAGAGTTCTCCTCTACATATGATTTAGAAAATATCTTTTTCAATATTGAGTATCCTGTTGACGAAAGAGATAGAGATGAGGACGTTCGAAAAGTCTTTGAAAGTTCAAAAAAGGGAGTTTTTTCTTTCCATGATCAAGTGATACATAAGCCAGGCACACTTAAGACAAAAGCAGGAGGAGACTTTTCAGTATATAGCCCATTTAAAAGATGTTGGTTTGCTGAGTTAGATTATTCAATGCTAGAAGAAATTCCGATTCCCTCACCAGTTCTTCCTTCAAGCATCACGCATAAGAATGAATTTGATATACACAGTTACGATAAATCCAGAATAAACCAAGATTTATGGCCGGTCGGCGAGAGCAATGTGAAAACAATGATTTCTAATTTCTTAGAAAAAAAAGGAAGCTTATATAAAACAGACAGGAACTTTCCATCTATGAAAGCAACATCAATGGCATCGCCTTATTTAAATACAGGTGTAGTGTCTTCCAAATGGTGCTTAAATCAATCAAGAAACAATAACTATGATGCTTTGGATGAGGGAGACAAAGGTATTGTTCATTGGGTATCAGAAATCTTATGGAGAGAGTTTTATCGACATATTATTTTTAATAATCCTAGAGTCTCAAAAGGCAAACCTTTTCAAATGCGTTATGAAAATATCCCTTGGGAAAACAATCCTGACTTTATAAATGCTTGGAAAGAGGGAAGAACAGGGATTCCAATTGTTGATGCTGGCATTAGGCAAATGATTGAAACTGGATGGATGCACAATAGACTAAGGATGATCGTTGCTATGTTCTTATCAAAGAATCTTCTAGTGGATTGGAGAATAGGCGAAGCCTTCTTCATGAAGCATCTAATAGATGGAGACATTGCATCAAATAATGGTGGCTGGCAGTGGAGTGCATCAACAGGAACTGATGCAGCGCCATACTTTAGGATCATGAATCCAGAAACTCAATCACTTAGATTTGACGAACAGGGCAAATACATAAAAAAATATCTTAAGGAATTGGAAACATGTCCTGTCAATGAAGTTCATATGCCAAATAACCCAAAAGAATTTGGATATGTTGATCCAATAGTTGACTTAAAAATCTCTAGGCAAAAAGCAATTGATGTCTTTGGAAGTATCAAAAAAGATAATTAAACATCTTTTTTGCTATGCTATATTCTAGATTCTTATTAAATTTAAATTACTTTTCTTAAATGGGACTGCTTATGAATAAATATTTAGATGCAATTGCAAAACCCCTTATGCCCATTACACCCTGGTTACTTAGGCTTGGTCTAGGTATAGCATTTATCTACCATGGGATTGGTAAATTTCCACTTCCACCTGAGAGAATGGTTACTTGGTTCGAAAGCATGGGCTTTATGTATCCAGAAATTGTTACAAGTCTAGTTGCGCTTGGTGAAGTAGGGGCTGGGGCAGGAATAATTCTTGGTGGATTACTGCCAGGCAATATTGGCAACTTAGTAACAAGGTTCTCTGGTGGAGCGGTTGTCGTAATTATGATTGGTGCTGTCTATCTAGCACATATGGACTGGTTTGCAGATTTAAGAAAACTCTTTACAAGTGAGCAGATATTCTTATTTATAATTGGTTTATATTTCACAATAAGAGGAAATAACTAAAAAAAAAAGAAAAAATACTTGTAAATCTAAATGAGAATCATTATCATTCTCACTATCACTTAGTTTAAGAGGTAGTTTTATGAGACAAGTATTATTTTTATGTATGGTCGCTATTTGTGGCTTTTTTATTTCCAGCTCAGTATATGCTGAGGATACCTATACTGAAGAAGTAACGATTATCTCTGAGGTAGCCGATCTTGCCGGAGCAGGAGCTGTTATTTCAAATGAAGATCTTCAAAAAGTAATGGATACTGACATCCAAAAAATTCTTACGGCTGTTCCGGGTTTGTATATGAGAACCGAAGAGGGATATGGTTTAAGACCAAATATCTCGATTAGAGGTACTGCTATAGAAAGATCTGCAAAAGTTACAATCATGGAAGATGGTGTTCTCGTTGCTCCATCACCATATACTTCTTCATCAGCATATTACTTTCCAACAACTGGAAGAATTCACGCAGTGGAGGTTCTAAAAGGACCAGCAGTTGTTTCTCAAGGGCCTCAAACAATTGGCGGTGCGATTAATTTGATAAGCACTCCTATCCCTGAAGTTAATTCAGGAAAATTTGTTCAAGAGCTTGGGGATAATGGTATGACAAGAACTCATGCTTACTATGGTGGGACCCAAGGAAACTTAGGAGCTTTAATTGAAGTGCATGAGCATTCAAGTGATGGTTTTGACACTATTGCAAATGTAGGTGGAGATACAGGATTTGATAAATCAGATTTAATGCTTAAAGCTCGATATAGTTCAGGCAATCATTCAGTTACTTACAAAATGGTCGATCTTGATGAAAACTCAGATCAATCATATGTTGGTCTATCACAAGCCAGCTTTGAAGCAAATGCAAGACAAAGATATGGTGCAACCAAATATGACAAAATGATGAATGAAGGTGAGCAAACCTCTTTATCGTATGTTGGTGAGTTCGATAACTTTGATGTTGTTTTTACTTCATGGAGTAATGACTATGCAAGAGATTGGTTCAAGGTAAGTGATTTTAATAACAATTCTGATCATGGAGAAAGAGACGATATCAATGAATTAATCAGCGATGCTAATAATGGAAGCGCAAATGCTCAAGCTATTCTCGATGGAGAGCTTGCAGTTCAGATCGAATATAAACATAACAATCGTGTTTATACCAATGAAGGCTATCAATTCTATGTTTCCACAGATTTAGGCAGACACAGTCTTAAGGTTGGCTACAGAGACATGGAAGATTCAGAAAGTAGAATTCAAGCATATGAGTATGCTGATCAAGCTGCTGATGGATCTTTATCAGATTTATATGGTTATGTTGGTCTTGGAGGAAGCAATAATAGATTAAGAGAATCAAGTGCAACTTCATTTTACATAGAAGATAAGATGGATTTTGGAAAGCTAACTTTAACTGTTGGCTATAGATCTGAAGAATATGATCAAAGACATAGAAGATGGGATGAGGGTGCTGCTCCAGGATTAGTAGCAGTTCGTGAAACTATTGTTAGAGATACTTTTGCAGAAAATGATCATACAACATCAAGTCTTGCCGCAACTTATGACTTAAATGACAATGTCACTTTAGTTGCAGGGTTTCATGGAGGCATGACTCCAATGTTTGGAGCAGATCCGGAAGAAGCAGATAATACTGAGCTTGGAGTTAGATATTCTAGTGGGACAACAAATATCGAAGCTTTTTACTTTGCAAGTGATTATTCAAGATTAGCTGCTGAATGTACCTTAGTTAGTGGAGCTGCATGTGACGCTGACGAGTCAGCAGTGTTTAGTGGAGGTGAAGCTGAAGTTTCAGGTTTAGAATTAAGCGCATCCTGGTTAATGGAGGGTGATGGTATCTCATATCCATTAGCAGTTAATTTTACAAGTACAGATGCTACATTTAAGAATAGCTCAGAAAGTGACTATTTTGGTGTTGTTGCCGCTGGTGATGACTTGCCATATATTCCAGATACACAATTTTCTGTTGTAGCTGGATTTATTAGTGATAATGGTATGAGTGGAAATGCAAGATTTGTTAATGTTGGAAGCTCTTGCTCGATAGCAGCATGTGGTATTTATAACGAAATAGAATCACACAGCTACCTGGACTTAAGTTTAAGAAAATCTGTAAACGATTCTACTAATGTATATGTAATTCTTGAAAATGCCTTTGATGCAGAAGATTTAATATCTAGAGCTCCTTCTGAAGGTGCAAGATCGCAGAAACCTAGAACAATTAAGTTAGGAGTTTCATTAGATTTTTAAGTTGAGGATAAAGAGTTAGTCGGGTAATACTTCCTTTAATCACACACCCCTTAGCTCTTCATTTTAAAAAGGGCGACTTTGTCGCCCTTAACTTAAAAATCTCTTTCAATGATTAGGATGCAATATACTTTCCCCTTTTATATAGTTATTCTCTCTAATCATAAACTGGGGCAGCTTAAAGCTGCCCCTTTTTTATATTAAAAGATTGTATTATCTAAATAAATCAATATAGAATCTGCATATGACTAAATATATAGTTAAAAGTTACTTGGCCCTAGTAAACAGATTCAATTCTTTTGCAAAAAATCTTGGCAGTTTTGGGCTGGCAATAATCTATACTGTTGGCCACATCTGGATAGCAATACTTTGCGCCGCATACATCTTCGATGCTTCCCTTAATCTTGCTGCTGTTGATGCATTCATAGAGCCAATAATAAATGGGTTTTGGTTTTATGCACTTCATAAGTTCTGTGCAGAGATCCTAGGCAAGCTCACTTTAACAATTGTTTATACCATTGGCCATATTTTTATTGCGACAATGTGTGCAGTAGTTATATTTTCAACTACGGTTAATCTTGCTGCAGTTGATGCATTTGTAGAACCAATTATTAATGCATTTTGGTTCTATTTTTTACATAGTTTTTATTCTGCATACTCTAAAGGTGCTGGAGTTTCATATGAACAATAAAAATAATCCAATTCAATCTTCAATCTGGATTGTTGAACAGGGGATTCTTCTTATAATTGCTCTGGCCACGATTGGAGCTACTATTCTTGAGCTTATCCGAATATTTGATGTCATGACAGTGAATCTCAGTGATTTATTTCTGCTATTTATTTATGCAGAAGTGCTAGGAATGGTTGGAGTCTTTTATCGAGACAATAGGATACCTGTTACCTTGCCAATCATAATTGCCATTACGGCTTTAACAAGAATGATTATTCTCCAAAGCAAGGGGTTAGATGCAATAAATATTATTTACGAGGCCTCTGGTATCTTACTATTGTCAGTCGCAGCTTATATCATGAGTTTAAAAGATAAAAATAGCCTATCTAAATTAAAGATTCGTGAAGAAGCAAGTCAGCAAGAAAATTGAATGCATCGTTTATTCTAGGCTTTTACTGTCCTGATAAATCAGGTATACAATCAAAAGTCTCTACTCTTTTATATAGTAATGATGCTTTTTTAACTGATGTCCAATCTTACTCAGATAGAGATACACAGACCTTCTTTTCAAGAATAGTTTTTTCAGTCACCACTGAAGATGTTATAAATAAAATTAATTTAGAGCTACAAACACTCAGTGTTGAATTAGATATGGTTTGGTCAATAGACGAACAAGAAAAAAAAGTAAAAACAGTAATAGCAGTTTCTAAATTAGGTCACTGTCTTAATGATCTTCTCTTTAGAGCAAAGTATAGAAATATGCCAATTGAGATTGTCGGAGTTGTTTCAAATCACGAAGATTTTAGAGAGATTGTTGAATTTAATGATATTCCTTTTCACTTTCTTCCAATAGAAAAAAATTTAGATTCAAAGAAAAACCAAGAATCCCTCTTTCAAAAAGTTGTAGATGATTCAGGCGCAGGGATGATTGTTCTAGCAAGATACATGCAAATTTTGACGGAAGAGTTGAGTAATAAATGGTTTGGAAAATGTATAAACATCCACCATAGCTTTCTTCCAAGTTTCAAGGGAGCAAATCCCTACGAACAAGCATTTTCTAAAGGTGTAAAGCTAATCGGCGCAACAGCACATTTCGTTACTCCAGATTTAGATGAAGGACCAATAATTGAGCAAAATATTGAGAGAATAAGTCACTATGACAGTATTGAGGATCTTATTAGAAAAGGTAATGATATAGAATCAATTGTTCTTGCAAGAGCTGTTAGGTGGCATGCAGAAAAAAGAGTGCTTATAAATGGAAACAAAACTGTTGTCTTTACTTAGCATTAAAAATCTTCATTACTCCTTTAATTAAGTATTTTTTTTCGATAATATTAAAACTATGAGGAGACCAAGTATATTTAGAAGATCTATTATGTTCATTGTTGACAGTTGGAGAGTTGTCATGGATGTGAAATACAATCCATTGAAGCATATTCCAGATCCAAGTTTACAAACTTATTTTATGCTAATACTGTTTACGATTTGGAGCGTTGCTTTCGGATTGATTGCAATATTTTGGTTAGGCTTTATCGGATATAACATTATGACAAGCATCATTGTTCATCTATCAATACTTATTCCATTAGCTTTTACAAATGCAGTTTTCATAGATGCGGAAAGAGATGGTGAAAACTGGCTAAAGGAATGGCGTGAGGAACAATCAAGGTATAAACTTTTTGTAAATAGGATTAGAACTAAAAATCTAGTTTTATGGAATCCATTTAAAGAAGCTTAATATCTAAATTAAAATGGTGGAGCTACGCGGGATCGAACCGCGGACCCCCTGCTTGCAAAGCAGGTGCTCTCCCAGCTGAGCTATAGCCCCACATTAGAGTGCATATTGTATATACATTAAGCCAATAAAAAAAGAAAAAAGAAATTCTACAAAACTAACTTAAAGCTTTGATTATATTTGCAGATTGAGTTTCACAGTTAGGGCCCATTAAATGGACTCCATCGATTCCTGGGAGATCAATAATTTTATCAATAAGCTCAATACATATTCTCTCACCTTCTGAAATTGAATCATTGCTGTCATCTAAACGATTAATAATTTCATCAGAAATATTTATTCCCCATAGGTTTTTACGCATCCAATCTGCTTGTTTTGCAGACTTCAGAGGACCCATACCAACTAACACTTTCCAAGAATCATCCTTACCATTATTTATAAGTAAATCTGAATAAAATTTAATGACTTCTATATCAAAGCAGTACTGAGTTTGTACAAACTTTGCTCCTGAATTTATCTTCGACATCAGGGAATCAACTGCCTCAGGCTTTGACTGATGGGTGTATAAATCATCTGCAGCTCCTGGGAAAATTTCTTTAGTCGAATCAATTTCAGTTCCATCTGTTATTTTTCCTGAATTTAATATATTTATGAGCTCAATAAGAGATGCACCATTAAATTCGTTCACAGCTTTAGGACCATCCTCATCAGGTTGATCGCCAGTAAGGCAGAGAACCTTATTTATATCTATGGAGGCAGCTCCAATTATTTCAGATTCAATCGCAATTCTATTTCTATCTCTTCCTGTTAACTGAAGAATTACATCCAGTCCTTTTTTTTTAATTTCTGCAGCAACAAGAATGCTTGATAATTTAGTTTTACAGTTTGGTGAATCAGTAATATTCACAGCATCTGCTAAACCAACCAAAGGGATAATTTTATTGACACTACTTTCTAAATCCATAGAGAGATCAGGTGTTGTTTCAGCAGTAAAAATTAATTCTTTGTCATTAAACATATCTAACCCGATGGAATATTTTTTTCTTTATCATGGAATGGCAAATTACATATTTTAACATCATGAATACCAGTGCTAGTTTTTAATTTACCCTCACTAACATTTCCTAAATCACAGCTTAATTGCACTATAGCAATTCCTGTTTCAAGAAATGGTGACCATGCTCCTGCTGTTACAGATCCAATAACTTTCCCATCTAGTGACTGTAACTCATCTTCAACAATTGGTTTTTCAGAAGAGCACTTTATTCCCCTAATTTTTATCGAGCTCTCATGTTTTTTTGCTAAGGCTTCTTTTCCGATAAAGTCACTTTTATCAAAGTCTATAAATTTTTGTAATCCAAGATCAAAAGGATTAAATCTTTGATCAAAGTCTGTTCCATAGTCTAATATTCCGGCTTCAATCCTTCTTATATGCATTGATGCAATATCTGAAGCAATGAGTTTTTCTTCCTTCCCTGCCTCTAGAAGATAATTCCAAAGATCTTCTCCTAAGAAATTATCACCATCGGAATAAAGTTCAAAACCCTTTTCTCCAGTCCATCCAGATCTAGAAATATAAAAATCTTTATTAAGTATCTTTACTTTTGAGCAAGAATAATATGTAAATTCTTCCAAATTTATATCAGTGATCTTTGAGAGCACATTTAATGATGTTGGTCCTTGGATCTGAAGAACCCAAGAATTAAAGTCTTCTATTTTTACATTAAGATTGCCAATATTCGCAGAAGCCCAATTGATGAAATCACCATTTGCTTGAACATAAATAAACTCATCTTCATTTGGATGCATCAAAACTCCATCCATTAATATTCCTCCATCATGATTGCATGCGAAAGCATATACCGCTCTTCCAATCTTGATTTTGTCTATATTTCTAGTAAATATTTTTTCTAGGAATTTTTTCTTGTCCTTACCAGTAATTCTTAAAGGTGTCTCAGGTACATCATACAAGCAACAATATTTTCTTAAATGCTTATAGTGTTCTTGATCATCATATCCGCAGCTAAGAGGATATAGCCTATTGTTGTAGACACCATATAGGACATTCTCGTGATGGTAACAGTCAAAAAAAGGGGACCTTAGAAATCTACGGTCTGATATTACTAAGTTTGAATTTTTCATATTTACCAGCAAAAGTTATTTGATAAATAAAGAATAGTATATTTACCAAACTAGTGAATAATGTAAATTGCGTTGCTAGAGCCTGAAACGGAACTAGTCCTGATAAACAGACAGCTAAAATAGCAAGATTCAGAATTACCACACTATGAAGAGCAAAAGGGTTATTTTGCATTAACAATGCAGTAACTGTTGGGATAACAACCAAAATGGCACCAAATATTGTTACTTGCTCATATGAAAAACTATTTATGTTAAGAAATAATGAGTTAGAAATTAAAATAATTGCTAGCATTTGTATTACGGCGAAGACCTTTGTTGAGGCTGACATAAACGGGTTATATTTATTTTTTAAATCAACTGGTTTGCTTGGATACTTTTCTTCAACATCACTTGGTCTCCAATAAGTTGGGGCATACCAAACCTTGAATTTATCAGCTAGTCTTTTAGTTCTCATAGAGTCTAAGAACATATTGTAGAAAACTTGGAAATTTGCCCAGATTGGATTCCAACTATTTAGTGCTTTAACAGTCCCATAAACAGGCTTGATATCATCTTTTTCCTCGATGTAAGTTCCAAAGATTCTGTCCCATATAATAAAAACACCACCGTAGTTTGCGTCAATATATTCGGGATTCTTTGCATGATGAACCCTATGATTTGATGGCGTAATAAAAATCTTTTCTATCCAGCCAAGTTTTGGAATATGCTCGGTATGAACCCAGTATTGATATAGAAGATTTATCCCACCCACTGTTGCAAATACTTCTGCAGGTATTCCAACTACCATCATAGGAACATAAAACATCCATTTCCAAAGAAAACCAGTGCTAGTCTGCCTCAATGCAGTTGCTAAGTTATATTCCTCTCCATGATGATGCACAACATGGGTTGCCCATAAGATCTTTATCTCATGATGCAGTCTATGTTGAATATAGTAGGTTAAGTCATACATTAAGAATGCTACAACCCAAGTCACCCAACTGTCCAAGGGGAGAAGTTTTAGGTTGAAGGTTGAAGCAGCCAGAGTAAATAAAAAAGCATTAAATCCTAAATTCAAGATAACTGGGAATCTGCTCATTAAACCGATTGAGATACTAACAAAAGTATCATTAATCCTGTAAGTATTATTCTTAACAATTAGACCGTAAATAAATTCTATTATTATCAACAGAAAAAAAACTGGTATTGCATAAAAAATTAATACTGACTTATCCATAAAAATTATTTTAAATGTTTTCCAAACAAAAATCTAAGCCAAAAGGAAAGGCTTAAATTTGAGTACGAAAGTATACACTTTATTTAAATCAAATTAAAAAGGTATCTATCTCTCTTTAGATAAAATTAATAACCCCGCAAGGATTCCTAAGTTTTTTACGAAATTCTGTGTTTCATGAACTTGACTAGGATCACCACTTAAATTCCAAAAATCATGAATATAAAAGTTTATAAGTAATGTAGTTATTGCTAAGCCTATTGAGCTAACTTTAAGGTACCTTCCAAATATAATAAATGATCCTAACAAGATTTGAGTAATTGCTACAAGTGAAAGAGAAAAGACTGGAAAGGGTACTTCCTTAGCGATGACAACCTCTAGATTTGCTGAAAAAAGGAATACTTTTGCAATGCCAGGCAGCAAAAAATAAATGCCAATTAAGACTCTTCCAACAACGAAAAGATTAACAGACATCCTTTTTCTACTTTAAATTATCCAGATTCATTTTTTGGCCAAACTAAAGGTATTTGTTGTTGTGGATTAAACACTCTTGGACCTTGAGCTGGATAAGCATTCTCTGCTGCAATTATTTCTTCTTTACTTAGGTATTCGCTCGGCAGTAGCTTAAAGACATCTAAACCTCTTTTAATCTCTGTACCATATATATAACCTTCGTAATAATAGGTTGACCAGTAACCTCCAGATATTAAAAGATCTTTAAGAATTGGACCTCTATCGAAATAAGCTATCTCAATAGGGTTTGAGGAATCTGTAAAATCCATTATAGAAAGACCGCCTTGATACCAAGCTTGAACAAAAATATCACGATTAGGAATAGGAATTATCGAGCCATTATGAGCAACACAATTTTCTGTCTCCATTTGTGGTGCTGGCATCTTGTAGTGACTCCTAAATTCAAGTTTATTATCAACAATATCGTATATAGCATCTGCCCCCCAGTCTAAAGGATCCCATGCTCTGCACCTTGCTCTTCCGCCTCCACCCCATTCATCAGTAAAGATCACTTTAGTTCCATCATTATTGAAAGTAGCTGAATGCCAATAGGCAAATCCTTTATCAGTAACAACATCTAATCTCTTAGGATTGTAAGGATCTGAAATATCAAAAAGTATTCCATTTCCAGAGCAAGCTCCAGCAGCTATCTTTGCTGATGGGAAGACTGTAATGTCGTGGCATTGGTCAGTTCTTCTTGTATCTTGGGTGTCATCACCATGATCTCCACCACGCCAAAGACCTGCTAATGATCCAGTTTCTGGATCAGCAAAAACGGCAGGACTTGAAACTATTCTAGACTTTGAAGGATCTGAGATAGGGATTTCAATAACATCAATTCTAAATAATGCTGTCCTTTGATCACCAGCAATATTTCCCACACATTCTTCCATTTCTTCATCATCTCTTACTCTGCCTGTTCCAGAGTTATAAACAATTATTTTCCCATCTAATGTTGGACCCTCAACTACAGAATGTGTATGAGAGCCTCTACAAGTTTGAACAGCACCAACCTGTTTTGGTCTTTCTAAATCTGAAATATCAAATATTCTTATTCCTCTGAATCTTTCAGGACTAGCATCTCTACTCACTCCTTCAAGCCCACAATCTATTCGACTTCTGTTTTCTTCAACAGACATGATAAGAAGATCATTAACAATCGATACATCACCTTGGCCACCTGGACAGACAACCGATGATATAAGATTTGGAATACCGCTTGAATCAATTTTATACATATTGAAACCGTGATAACTTCCAGCTACCAGCAAATCATCCCTAAATGCCATATCTGTATTTGAGAAACTAAGCATTGGCGATCTGAGGGATCTTGATATTTCAGCAGTTGTTTTTCCTTCATTATCTTCTGTGAGGTCTTCGGAGCCCTTACCTTCAGGATTGGTAGGATCAAAAAATCCTGTTGGTTTTCTTAATGAGGTTATTAATTCTAAATTTAGTATCGCTTCGTCTGCAGTATAAAGACCATGTGCAAGCCCAGATCTTGGATCATCAGATAAACCAACAGCAATGGTATTCATTCTTTCAATTTCTACTCCTTGATCATTTACTAAATCAGAAACAAATTCATTGAGGATAGGATCATAGGTAGCACCTGAGAATTTCTTAAGATCTTTGACCATTTCAAGTGCTCCATCATGGTGAGCAATCATTAATTGAAGGAAAAGCCTGTCAAAGTTTGTGCTATTTGAATCTCCTAATTCTTCTAATTGTTCTGGAGACGCCATCCCAACCATATCAAGATGCATATGCATATTATGATGAGCTTTATCATTGTCTTGCATCATATGATGACTATCTGTTCCTGGAACACTCTCATCTCTATCTTTTAACCAACTTTCCATAAAATTTATTTCATCTTCTTGCGATGCATCAATGCGGTTGGCCAGATTGATAATAGTTGGATTATTTGTCCTTTTGTCAGCCATGCTAGACATAAGTATTGCCTGTTCATGATGAACAATCATTCCCTGAAGGAATTTTACATCTGCGTCAATATAAGAGGTATTAGCGATATTTGTTGCATCCTCTGCATTTAGATTCTTTGACTCCTCACCAGGAGCTCCTGGCAAAATAATCGGAGCATCATTTCCAACTATATTTGTATAGGAAAATAATAGACAAAATGAAAATAGGATTTTTATAGATTGATTCTTAGACATAATTTTTTCCAGATATTTTTATAAACTTTACTCTTCAACTTCTTTAATTCTATTAGCTTTAAATCGGTTTATACGGTCATTCCTATTTGTTTGTTTCTTTGAAGCTTTAATCTTTCCAAATTTAAAAAAAGCATATAATGAAACTAAAGCAAGGATTAAAAAAAATAAATTTTCCAAAATTTATCTCGATCTAAGTTTTGCAAGCAATCTAAGAATCTCAAGATAAAGCCAGACTAGAGTTACCATTAAAGAAAATGCTCCGTACCATTCCATATATTTTGGCAGACCAACCTCAGAGCCTTCTTCTATAAAGTCGAAATCTAAAACTAAATTAAGAGCAGCTATACCAACAACAAATAAAGAAAAACCTATTCCAAACAATCCGTTTGAATGAATAAACCCGATACTATTTCCAAAAAAAGACATAATAAAGCTAATTAGGTAAAGCAAGAAAATTCCCATAGTTGCTGAAAAAATCATCAAACGAAAATTTTCAGTAGGCTTAATAATCCCACTTTTATAACAAAACAAGAGTGAAGCTAGGATACCAAAGGTCAAACCAATAGCTTGAATGCCAATACCAGGATATTGGGCCTCAAAAACCATTGTAATTGCTCCTAAAGCAACTCCTTCAATAGCAGCATAAGCAGGAGCAGTGTAAGGTGAATTCTTTGGCCTAAAGATAGTGAATAAGGCGATAACAAAACCAATTAATATTGCTGGAAGTGCTAATGCTGGAGCATTCCAACCAAAAAATGCACCAACCATGCATAGAGCTAAAAGGATTCCTGTTTTATTTACTGTTCCTTCAAGAGTCATGGTCGCTCCAGCAACAGTTTGATTAGTGTTAAAGTGACTTTGGAAAGCTGGATTTCCAGACCTACCAAAATTATTAAGAGCGGAGTGCTTAGACATATTTTACCTATTAAAAATTAAACTGGGATCTTTTCAAATTCTTCAAGCGGCTTTCTCATTTCCGCCCAATCACATTCAAAGTCATCAGGAGCATTCTCATACTCTAATAAACCTAGAGCTTCAAATTTTGGCCTAACTTCATCGGTTAGAAGGCCTATCCTGGAAAGATTTGGTATGACCCTAGAGAAAAGGAAGTTTCTAAACATTTCAAAACTTCCAGTATTTAACTGGAATTCCCTTGCTTCTTCTTCAGACATGTTTAAGAAACGTTGTTGTGCTTTGGTATTAATAAGTCGTTCTCGAGAAATTACACATGCTTCATATGCAAACTCAGCTCTTTCATTAATTTCCTCTTGACTCAGGGTTTTAATGAAATCTTCTAAATAATTAATACCAAAAGTTACATGCCTAGCCTCGTCACGGATTACGTAATGAAGAAGTTGTTTTAAAAGAGGATCTTTGGAAATAGACTTCATCATCGAAAATGCTGCAAGAGCAAGACCTTCAATAATAATTTGCATACCAATAAACTTTAGATCCCAGCGTTCATCAGTGAGAATTTTGTCAAGTAATGATTTTAAAGAAGGATTAATTGGATAGTGAATACCAATCTTTTCTTGGAGGTATCTATTAAATACTTCGACATGTCTAGCTTCATCAAATGTTTGAGATGCAGCATAAAGCTTCGCATTGTATGTAGGTGCGCAACTAGCCAATTGAGATGCAACTAAAAGAGCACCTTGCTCACCATGAAGGAATTGGCTCATAAGCTCGGCAACATCATGCCTATCAAATAATATTTTTTCTTCTTCGGTGAGCTTGTTATAAGCTTCAAGGGTTTCATGTGGCAATTCATCGTCGGTTTCAAGAATTCTTTTATCTGCCGGATGCGTATAGTCCCAGTTCAGATCAATTGAGCCATTCCAATTTAACTCTTTACCTAACTCATAAAGTTTTTTAATCCTATTATCAGCCACGGTATAGTCCCAATTGTAAGAACCTGTTAATGGCGTATGAAAGATTTCTATTACATCTTCAACTTGTGATTGGGAAAGTGGAAGATCTTCATCGAAATAAATAAGGTCTTCTGGTGGCCCACTTTGTTTTTTTATTTTCATATGCTAATTATAAAGTTATTCAAAAAGGCCAGTCAATTCATCAAGGAGAGTTTCACCTAAACTATCAGCATTGCTAATTGTAATCGCATGATTATAGTACTTGGTTACATCATGTCCAATACCAATTGCTAATAATTCTATTTGATTTTTTTCGTAAATATCGGCGATGACTTTCCTCAAATGATTATCAAGATAATTGGGATTATTTGCAGAGAGAGAACTATCATCAACAGGCGCTCCATCAGATATAACAATCATTATTTTTCTATCTTCAAATCTTTTTTTCAGTCTTTCATTTGCCCATTGCAAAGCTTCGCCGTCTATATTTTCTTTCAACAAACCATCTTTTAAGATAACACCAAGAGATTTGCGAGATTTTCGCCAACTATCTTCAGCTGATTTGAAAACAATATGCCTTAAGTCATTTAATCTTCCTGGATAAGAAAAACCTCCTCGTTGAAGCCAACTTTTTCTGGAGTCTCCACCTTTCCAATGTTTTGTTGTATAGCCAAGGACCTCAGTCTTTACAGAGCATCTCTCAAGTGTGGTTCCTATAATCTCAGCACAAACAGCTGCAAGATTTATTGATCTCCCCCTCATTGAGCCAGAGCAATCAATTAATATCGAAATTATAGTATCCTTAAAATCACTTTGTTTTTCCTCTTTAAAGCTTAATGGTTTATTTGAATCAGTAATTACCCTAGTTAGCTTTGATGTATCTAAAACCCCTTCATCTAGATCAAACTTCCAAGATCTGTTTTGCTTTGCTAGCAATAAGCGCTGAAGCCTATTGGCCAGTTTCCCAATTGTTTGCAAGTGAGGTTGGATGAGTTTATCTAATTGTATTCTTAGCCTATTAACCTCTTTAATATTAGATAATTCACCTGCAGATATAATCTCATCATACTGAGTAGTAAAAATACTGTAATTAGAGCTTTCACCTCCTATTTGATTATCATCAAAATCAACATTTACTTCCAGCTCTTCATCTATTGATACTTCAGCTTCTTGCAAAATTTCTTTTTCATCTGGCATCTCATCAATAAGCGATTGCATTAAGTCTATTTCATTGCTCGGATCCTCATCAGTTTCAATTTCATTAATATCATTTGATAGGCTCTCTTCATTTTCTTCATGCTGTTCATCAAATTTCTCATTATTATCTTCCCCATCTGATTTTTCTTGATCTAGTAATTTAAGAGCATCAAGTAAAGATAATGAGCTTTTAAGAAAAGATTGCTCATCTTTTATTTCAGAAATCATATTTTCTGCAATTTTCTTTGCGTTGCTTGAGTTTATATTTTGTATTTGATCAATCAATGTTTTTTGACTCTTCTCTAACTTAAATCCGTTTAAACTCTTAAACCAAAGATTAATTAGTGTAGGTAACTGTATTTCGTCTTCTGTTAAATTTTTAGTAATGTCATATGAAAAGTCCTGAATATTTAGCTTTGCTCCATCATATTCCTCAGAACCCAATATTTCTGCTCTGGCCATTTTAAGTTCATCTAAAACTTCCCCAGCATTTCCAAGAAGTGTTTTTTTTATATTATTATGCTTTAACCAAAAGGCCTGTCTGTCTGATCTACCTTTCCATGCAGCTAGCTTCCTCTTAATTTTTGGTGGATTTTTTAGATTTACCTTAGAACCTTTGGGAATCAGTCTATTGGAATTTTCTAAAACAATATCTTTATTCTTTGTTAAAGCCTTTGTCCATGACAAAGCTGCATTTAATTGCTCATCGCTTTTGATCGTCATCAACTATTATCTATTTCCAAGTCTTCTGCAAAGCACCTTTGGAAATATTCAGCGACTATAGGTTTCTCAAGATCATCACACTTATTGAGGAAAGAGAGCTTGAAAGATTCATGAATGTCTTTAAAAATAATAAAGTTTTCTGCCCAGGTAAGAAGTGTTCTAGGAGACATAAGGTTTGAAATATCACCATTTATGAAACCCTGTCTTGTTAAATTACAAAGTTTGATCATATTAGAAAGAATCAACTTTCTTTTTGCTGAGCTAAAGCCTTTAAGTTTTCCAAGAACTAATTTTGATTCGTGCTCAGGAGTTAAATAATTTAAAGTAGAAAGAATATGCCATCTGTCCATCTGACCTTGATTAATTTGTTGAGTCCCATGATAGAGACCAGTTGAGTCGCCCATTCCTATAGTATTAGTTGTTGCAAAAAGCCTAAAATTTGAATGAGGTTTTAAAACTCTGTTTTGATCTAGCAAGGTAAGCTTCCCTTCGACCTCAAGAATTCTTTGGATAACAAACATAACATCTGGCCTTCCAGCATCATATTCATCAAAAACAAGAGCAACAGGATTTTGAATTGACCAAGGAAGGATACCCTCCACAAATTTTGTGATCTGTTTTCCATCCTCAAGCTTAATTGCATCTTTACCCAACAGATCTAATCTACTTACATGACTGTCTAAATTAATTCTTATACATGGCCAGTTTAATCTTGCAGCAACTTGTTCAATATGAGTAGACTTACCAGTACCATGATAGCCTTGAATAATTACTCTTCGATTGTGCTCAAAGCCTGCCAGTATAGATAAGGTAGTTTTTTTATCGAATATATAAGAATTATCTATATCTGGAACCCACTCAGTTTTATCACTGAAGGCTTTTACTGTAAGCTCAGAATTTATTTTAAAAGTTGATCTAACATCAACCTTTTTATCTGGCTTCCTTGGCAGATTAATTTTTTCTTCTGTATTCATCTTATAAGCAATTTTTGAGTCCTGTATACTACATCCTGAGAGGTTAAACTTCCACTAATTATAGAATGTTTTTGAGTTTATAAAATGAGCAGCAGAGTTAAAAATAAAGTTGGTTTAATAACAGGTGCTGCCCAAGGTTTGGGCAAAGAAATGTCTAGATTATTAATTGAGGAAGGTGCCCAAGTAGTTATGACCGATATAAATGAGGAACTTTTGAAAAAAAGTGCCGATGAGTTAAATGCACCTTATTATATTTTGGATGTTACCAAGCCAGAGGATTGGCAAAGTGTTTTAGGTAATGTCGAAAAAGAATTCTCCAAGCTAAATATTTTGATAAATAATGCAGGCATTGGTGGTGGTGGAGATGTTGAATCATGCGATTTAGATACGTGGGACCAAGTTCACAAGGTCGACTTAGATTCAGTTTTTTACGGATGTAAATTTTCACTTCCACTCATGAGGAAGTCGGGAAATGGATCGATTATAAACATATCTTCCATCTCTGGGATTGTTGCTGGACATAACTTTTCAGCATACAACTCAGCAAAAGCAGGAGTAAGACATTTATCAAAATCTGTTGCTCTTCACTGTGCAAGAACTACCGACCTTGTTAGATGTAATTCTATTCATCCAGTCTTTACTAGAACAGAAATTTTAAAAGGCCTTTTTGATATGAATCCAGATGCTGATATTGAAGGGAAACTTGTAAAACAAATTCCGATTAGAAGATTAGGCGAGCCTATTGATATTGCTTATGCCGCCTTATTTTTAGCGTCAGATGAATCTTCTATGATTACTGGAACTGAACTTGTTATTGATGGTGGTTTAAGTGCCCAATAAAGAGGCCATTAAGAGTACCTTAGAATTATTTAATCTAGACAGAATTGATAGAGACGTATTTCAGTGGAAAGGGCAAAACTTTGGATGGCAAAGAATTTATGGTGGTCAAGTTATGGCGCAATGCCTTATCGCCGCGAATCATACTGTAAAGGAGCCTCACCAAGCACATTCTTTTCATTCCTATTTTTTAAGACCAGGGATTATGGAGGAATCAATATTATTTGATGTTGATAGAATAAGAAATGGGAAAAGTTTTACTACAAGAAGAGTTCGAGCTATCCAAAATGGAGAAGCTATTTTTGCATGCTCAATATCTTTTCAAAAAGAAGAAAAAGGATTTGAGCATCAGATAGATATCGACCTAAACAGAATACCTAAACCTGACGATCTTCCAAGTGATTGGGAGCTAAGAAATAAAGCAATTGAGCAACTTCATGGAAAGAAAATTGATAAGTTTTTTCTCAGAGAGCAAGAGATTGAAATGAGAGCAAGTCAAAACAATGATTACATTAATCCAAAAAAAAGTAAGCCAGTAAGAGATATTTGGATGAGACCAAATGGAGAGGTCCCCAAAGATTTAATTATTAATCAAGCCCTTTTGTTATATGCATCAGATAGAGGCTTACTAGGAACAGCTCAATTACCTCATGGTATTAATTTTATGTCTAAATATTTTCAAAGCGCTAGCTTAGATCATGCAATGTGGTTTCATTCTGGGGTAGATTTCTCTGATTGGATGCTTTATCGCATTGATAGCCCTATTGCAAAAAATGCAAGAGGATTTTCGAGAGGATCAATTTTTAATTCTAAAGGAAAGTTAGTTGCAAGTTGTGTTCAAGAGGGATTAATGAGGATGTGGGATAAGCCGAAAGACTAACTCCCAAACTCTCTAATAGCATCAACTAAAACTTTTACTTTATCTGGATTTATATCAGGAGTTATTCCATGTCCTAAGTTAAAAATGTAACCAGGATAATTTTTAAATTTAGAAAGCAATTTTAAAACAGTCTCTTTAATGATTGCATCTTCATCAAGAAGAATCTTTGGATCTAAATTGCCTTGAAGGGCATGCGAGCCTTCAAATATATTTATAGCATTGCTTGGATAAATTGAAGTATACATTCCATAACAGCTGAGATTATTTAATTTAAATTCATTTAGATTACATTTTGGTTCTCTAGCAAAAAGTATAGTTGGAGTTTTGCATGTAATAGGATCCTTTGATAACTTGTCTAGAAGCTTTTTTATGTATTTCAAAGAGTATTCTAAATATTGTTGATCAGAAAGAAGATTAGCCCAAGAATCAAATATCTGAATTACATCTACACCGCTGATAATTTGTCTCTTAAGATATTCAAAACATGCATCTGTCAAAATCTCGAGAAATCTATGTGCATCTAAAGAATGATTTTCTATGAATGATTTTGTTAGATCAAAGTTTTTGGAGCTACTTCCTTCAATTGAATAGGCTGCAAGTGTCCATGGACTGCCAGAAAATCCAATAAGAGGGATGCTTGTGTCTAATTCCTTTCTTGTTAGTTCAGCAGTCGTGTAAACATAGTCTAAGCTTTCGGGATTGAAATCTGCTATGTTTGAAATATCCTCAGGCCTTCTTATTGGATTTGAAAATATTGGACCTTTTCCTTCAACAAAAGAAACTCCGAGACCCAGAGCGTCAGGAATAGTTAAAATATCAGAAAAAATAATTGCTGCGTCAAAATCGTATCTTTGAATAGGCTGCAAGACTAATTCACAACAAACTTCAGGAGTTTTGCACATATCCAGAAAATTCTTAAAATTTGATCTAACTTTTCTATACTCAGGAAGATATCTTCCTGCCTGTCTCATTATCCATACAGGGGGTGTTTTTTGAACCTTACGATTAAGTGCATTTATAAAATTACGATCCAACTCATTCATGAACGTATTTTATAATACTTTTAGCAGCTTCTCTTCCTTCCCATACCGCGGTTACAACTAAATCAGACCCTCTTACCATATCACCACCTGAAAATATCTTAGGGTTAGTAGTTTGGAAATCAAGATCATCATGACAATCAATATCAATTAGACCATTTTGTTTTAGATTGATTGCATAATCCTCAGTCCAACTTGGTGGGCTAGCACGAAAACCAAATGCAATAATAACTGCATCTGCATTATAAATTTTTTCTGTATTTGTAATTGGCATCGGGACTCGTCTACCGTTATGATCTGGATCAGCTAGCCTGGTAGATATAGTTTTAATAGCTTCTGCTTTGTCATTTCCTAATATTTCTATTGGTTGACTATTAAAAACAAAGTTTACTCCTTCCTCTTTGGCATTTATGACTTCTTTTCTAGATCCTGGCATATTGTCTTCATCTCTTCTGTATAAGCATGTAACTGATTTAGCCCCCTGTCTTATAGCAGTCCTGTTACAGTCCATAGCGGTATCTCCTCCACCCAGAACAACAACATCCTTACCCTTTAGGTTGATAAAATCTCCTTTTTTTTGACGAATTCCAAGGAGCTTTTTATTACTCTCAACTAAATAGTCTATTGCTTTGTGAACATTGAGAAGTTTTTCACCCCTAAAACCGCCTTCTAAAGACGTATATGTTCCCATTCCTAAAAATACAGCATCATATTCTTTGTAAATATCTTTGAAGCTTATATCTGCACCTATTTCTTTGCCTAAGAAGAATTTCACTCCCATTTCTTCAAAAATTTGCCTTCTTTTTTTAACTACACTTTTTTCTAGCTTAAACTCTGGTATACCAAAAGTAAGTAAGCCGCCAATTTCTTGATGCTTATCATACACATGACTTTTAACACCTGCCCTCGTAAGAACGTCAGCACACGATAGTCCAGCTGGACCAGCTCCAATTATTGCAACTTTTTTTCCAGACCATGATCTATTTGATAAATCTGGTTTCCATCCCATTTCAAAAGCTTTGTCAGTTATGTATTTTTCAATTGATCCAATCGTGACTGCTCCAAATCCATCATTTAATGTACAAGCTCCTTCGCAAAGCCTATCCTGTGGGCAAACTCTTCCACAAACTTCCGGGAGACTATTTGTCTGGTGACAAAGCTCTACTGCTTCAAGAATATTTCCTTCATTAACGAGTTTCAACCAATTTGGTATGTAGTTATGAACAGGGCATTTCCACTCACAATAGGGATTACCGCAGTCCAGACATCTATGTGCCTGATTCGCAGCTTGTGTTTGATTATATTCTCCATAGATCTCAACAAAATGAATTTTTCTACTTTCTATATCTTTTTTCTGTGGATCATATCTGCCGACGTCTAAGAATTGAAAGTCGTTATCAATTTCTTTGAAATCAACATACTCGGATCTTAAATTATTTGGCTCTGCTAAAGATTTGTCTTTTTCTAATAAAAGTTCACTTTTCCAATTATAAAGCTCATATATTGCTTCTTGTTTGTCAGTAATGGGAGCAAATGACTTTGTTAGATATTTCTTATTATGTCTTATTTTTCCATAAAAATAAGGAGACTTTGGCTGGGTAAACAGCAAAAGCCCTTTCTCAATTTTGTATTGTTTATTCTTCCTTTTCACAAAGTATGACATAGTATGACACTTTTATGATAAAATCTATAACTTTCCATTATGCTATATAACAAAAAACTTGAGAAAGATAACTGTGGTTATGGATTAATCTGCAATAAAAATGGAATACCCTCCAGAAAGATAGTTGAAAAATCAATTGATGCCCTCTCAAGCATGGCACATAGAGGAGGAGTTGGTTTTGATGGAAAAACAGGTGATGGTTCTGGATTATTGTTTGACATAAATGATGACTTTTATAGAAAAACCATTAAATCTGAACACTCTTTAGAACTCCCAAAAGAATTTGGTATCGGCTTCTTCTTTGCTAAAAAATCTCTCAAGGGACAACTCCAAAGTGACTTAAAAAAGATATTCAAGTCCGAAAATCTTAGAG
>CACBGD010000002.1 GCA_902538705.1 uncultured SAR86 cluster bacterium
CAGAAACACCAGTTATTATTCCTTCTTTAGAAGCAAGTTCTTTAGCCCAAAATATTCCAGCATCACCAGAAACAGGAATATTTTGATCAAAATAATTATTGTCTATAGTTTCTTGGAGAACAAAAGGAATAAAATCAGGAGTCCATCCTTGAATTGGATGAGGATTCCATGCTTCATGAGTTGATATTGGAGCATTTTCTGAATTTCTTTCCTGTGATATTTTGCTATTAATTAATTGAGCATTATCAGGCTCTGTAATAATTAATTTTGTACTTGGTGACTTTTCTTTTAATACTCTAGACACACCACTAAAAGTTCCACCAGTACCATAACCAGAAACCCAATAATCTAATCCTATGTCTTTGAAGTCATTAAGAATTTCAATAGCTGTAGTTTTCTCATGGATATCAGCATTAGCTTTATTTTCAAATTGTTGTGCATAGAACCAATTATTTTTGTCTGAAAGTTTTTTTGCAAGATCATACGCTGCAGTTGTTCCTTTAGAAGCAGGAGTTAATAAAACTTTAGCACCAAGGAATCTCATTAACTTTCTTCGTTCAATTGAAGTACTGTCTGGCATAGTTACAACGCATGGATAACCTTTGGTTGCACATACCATTGCTAAACCTATTCCAGTGTTACCGCTAGTTGCTTCTACTACAGTTTGACCAGGGGAGAGCATTCCATCATTTTCAGCGTTTTCAATAATACTGAGAGCTAATCTATCTTTTACAGATCCACCAGGATTAAAATATTCTGCTTTTACAAATATATTAATATCCTTAGGAGATAGATTTCTGATTTTTATAACAGGAGTGTTGCCTATAGAATTAAGAAGATCATTGAATATCATAATTACAATCTAACCTCATTTTTTATATTTAATTTTAATTAGTTATGACTGAGTAATATATATAACTTCGCATAATATATATTATGTTAAATAATAGGTTCATTATGTTGCAAGCTAAAGTTATTAGTGTCTATAACCTTATAAGACTTAGATTTTACTGTACTTACATATATAAATGAAACATTAGCAGCTTTTTTTGTTAGTTTTAATAATACATAGCCTTTATACTTCCCATCTGTCCACTTTACATTTTTATTTTCTTTTATAAATCCTTCCTCAATTTGTTTCGTTAAACTACCAAAAGTATCAATTGTATTCGGTGAAGATATAGATGGTGTCCCAATCTCGACCCCAATAAAATTATTTTTCTTATCATATAAATTATTTAACCATGAGTTATGAGTATCTCCAGTTAATACAAGAATAGAATCAGCTTCTTTTAATATCTTATATATACGCTCTCTTTCTTTTGGATAACCATCCCAAGCATCAGTATTATAAGGAACTTTTAAACCCCCCAACTTAAAGTATTTATGAAGATAATCCGGGAATGTCTCTTTATCGATTTTTCTAAAAATTGATGGTAGATTTACATTTGAGATCAAAACCTGTTGTCCTAAGATTGACCATTTGAATTTATTATTAATATTACTTTTTAGCCAAAGTAGTTGTTCAAGACCAATTAATTTCCTATCAATTGATAAATCTTTTATGTATTTAGTATCATCTATTTGATCTTCATCAAAATAATCATCTATATTTAATTGTCTATCTCTATATATCGACCTTGTATCAATCATAAGTAATTGAAATAAGCTTCCAACTTCAAACTTTCTCCATATTTTAAGTTTTGATTTGTTTTCTCTTATAGGCATCCATTCTAAATATGCTTTAATCGCATTAGCTTTTCTTGAAAGAAAAAACCCCTCCTCTGTTTGATGATTTTCGGCTCCATACTTCCATGAATCATTTGTGAATTCATGATCATCCCATACAGCAATCATTGGTTTGGATCTATGTAATAATTGTAAATCTGTATCACTTTTATATTGAGCATGGCGTTTTCTGTAATCATTAAGAGTAACTATTTCATGAATTGGCTCAGTAACTCTATTGAACATAACAGAATCTTCAGTTGCATATCCATCTTTATCGTATTCATAAATATAATCACCAAGATGAAGCACTAAATCTATTTCATTATTTTTAGCCATTTCCCTGTAAGCATTAAAATAACCTGCAGGATGATTTGAACAACTACAAAAACCTATATTATATTTTTCAGGATCGTTAATAGGTAGAGTTTTAGTTTTACCAGTATCAGAATATATGCCATCTATATTAAATCTATAAAAAACCTCTTTACCTCTGAACATTTGAGGAACTTTAGCATCAATCTTTACAGTAAAATTATTAATCTTTTTAGCTATAAAAAAACCTGAACTTAGTACTTTATTAAATTTTTTATCTTTAGATAATTCCCATCTGACTTGGATATTTTTATTACTATTTGTAGTTATCTTTGTCCATAAAATGATATTTTTATTTGTAGGATCACCACTTGCAACACCATGATTAAAAGATATATTAGGTTTTTTTATAGATGGATATAATTTAAAACTTAAAATAGATGATAGGAATATTAAAACTTTAATAAAAGCTCGTCTATTCATCTAAAGATATTATGAGAACCAGGAATGTTTTCCAAATTGATTAGGCTTAACTAGTTCATCCTCATTAATAAAGTACTCAAAGCCATTAATAACATGGTCTATATAGCTTTGTAACATTGGTCTAATATAAATATACCAGGATATTATTTGTAAAAATTTATTCTTAAATGGCGAATAATATTTTAATCTGGGGTTCACCCTTACTCTCAGTGAGGATGATTCATTGTTTCCCTCCACAATCCAATTAACAAGGGCAAGTTTAGATTTATTTTTTGGACCAATCTCTAGGTCATATCCATTTTCATGCCAATTAAAAAAATCTCTTATAAGAGTTCTGCCATTTAAATACTCAAGTTCATCAATAGAACCAGGGCCAGGCCACTGTATAGCTTCATGTCTTTTACAAAATGGATGATAGTAAGACAAATTACCTGGTTCTTTTATAATATCTAGTAAATAAGATTTTGGTTTATTAAAACTCCTCTCAGCCTCAACAAACATCATTAGAAATTAATTCTAGAAATTTCACTGTAGACATTTTCATTATTTCTTTTTATTAGAGATATATATGATGGTTCAATATCTTTGGGTATAACTACATTGAAATTTGAAACTGGAGCCTGAAATGTGAAATGTTCTTCATCTTCCATATCAACATGCTGCAATCTTGCCAAAAATGGATCCCCTATTCCCATTTTATAAATTAAATTATTTTGGTTATCATAGAATTCGAGTCCATATATATCATCTTTATATAAAACTGGATCACGAATAAGTCTTGGATTAGGTAACTCTAGTACAACAGATTCTACGTCGATACTTTTATCTGAAAGCTTCAAGTTATATGTTTTATTTGTAATATCTTTATTAGGCCTATTAAAATAAAATTTTTGTCGATTTCTGTTTAAAGATTTTTGTCCAGATGTCTGCTGATAATTAGACCAATTAATTTTGAATGAAGAGCCCATAGAACAACAAGATATTGCAAATAAATAATTATCCATATTAGAAGAGTTAACAGATTGATCAGTGGACCAACCAGAATTTGGATCATACCATCTAAATGACCCAATATATGGCATCAATGAAGCAATAGGTGTAAGTTCTGGGTTTGGCTCATAGTAATAATATCTTTCAAAATTGCCTTCATAGAAATCAATAGGGCTTAAAGGATCATTTGGTGCAAACAAATTTCCTGACAAGTCCTCAACTTGGTAAGAGTATGTAACCCATGAATTAGAAGAGGGTCTGTCAAAAGTTACAGATAGCTTATTTTGATGTTCAGGGCTTTCAACTCCATCAACAAACCACTTTAATTTAAGCTTAGTTTGATCATATACCGCATCAACAGCAAGAGTAATGGTATTTTCAAGACCGTTGGGACTTGATAAGTTATCAAAGCCATCTCCTCCATTAATTGAATAGTTTCTAAAGCCCTGATTCATAATTGAACCAATAGCAAACCCCTCAATATTTACTACACCGTATTCTAATGTGCAGCACCACATAATGCTCCACCACTTAGGCCTATAACCTCCTTGTTCAGCATAATAAATTCCTTCGACTAATCCAACTCTGTCTTTACATCCAGGATCTGTATTTTGACCAAGTCTTTCGAAATCTGCATCTGGCCAATTATCAGTCGTAAAATAATAATCTGCATTCTCATCAGTGTTTTGCCATTGATTCATAAAACATTCGCAATCATCGTATCCTTGAACATCATCTTGCTGATCTTCAACACTTGGATCATCACGATCTCTGTAATAAATGTCTGCATTGGGATAGTTGTAACATGTATCAAATTCAATACCAGGTATTGGATTAGAAAAATCAATATGATGTTTCCACTTAACTAAGTTAGGATCAATAACTGTAGTTGTATTTATACTCCAGTCACCCCACCATTCACTACCAGCAGTTCTCTCACCACCAGAATCATATTCATCACCCATGTAACCATGAGAATGGCCAAGTTCATGCATGACTACATTCCTTGATCTACTTGAGATAGGTTGAATATTGACAGCTCCTTGAGCAACCCCTCTTCCTCCAAGAGTTGTCAGAAATGATGTAACAGTCCAGTTAGGAACAACATCATTCATAAAGTTCCTATCAACTTCACCTATACAATAAACATTTGTATCAAATGTGTAGCATCCAGTTCTTATATCAAAAAGCGAAATACCTGTTAAATCAACTTCCTCAAGAACCATAATATTAAAGTAACCGTCAATTAAATCTGTTGCATCAGAGTCCATAAGTAAGTTAACTGATGACAGAAGAGCTTCATGGAATGAATCTCTATCAGCTTGACCTGTTAGCTGATCACCGATAAATAAGTAGTTTGTTCTTGCATCTGTGTTTTCTCCACCAACCAGATAATACAAGTATTGATCACTTACAGAACAATTATTTCCAGTACTATCACAATAATCTACAGTTTTTATGATCCTATTCGCTGGGAAATATGCATTTAACTCACCACCACATGATGTATCTAAACCATCAGATACACATATTTCCATTGGAAGATATCCAGCATATTGATTTTCGCTTATTGATATATCTGCAGTACCATTACCAGGAACAATAAGACTTTCTGTAAAAATACCAGATAATGATCTACCTTCAATTGAGCCAAAAACTTCTAATTGATTAATATCATTATCAACATCACTTATTGAAACATTTACACTGAAAGAATCATCAAATATTAAGACATTTTCATCATAGGAGGACAGATCATCGATAATAACAATTTGAGGTGCATCATTTATTGGATTAACTGTAACGCTAACACTTAATGTTTTTCTTAAAACAGACGAAGGATCTGATTCTCTAGTTGCAGAAACGGTAATGACAAAATTGTCTGATCCAAAATAATTTGATAGTGGTTGATAAGTTAGTTCACCTGAATTTGTGATAGATACATAAGCATTTGATGGTTGGGATGATATTGAGAAAGAAATATTAGCAGGCTGGTTTGCTGTTGCAGTTAATATTGTTTCATAAGTATCATCTTCATTAACTGACAATGAACTAAAAGGTGTAACACTTATAACTAAAGGTGCTGAACCACCTCCTCCACCACAAGATGCAAGGACAAATAAAGAAACCAGAGCTAATATAAATTTATTTTTCATATTTCTTTTACTAATGTATTATAGCGCAGATGGCAAAAGAAGATAATATAGAACTAGAAGGTTTAGTTATTGAGACACTTCCAAATACAACTTTTAAAGTAAAATTAGAAAACGATCATATAATCACAGCTCATATTTCAGGAAAAATGAGAAAAAATTATATAAGGATACTTACAGGAGATAAAGTTAAGGTTGAAATGTCTCCATATGATCTATCAAAAGGCAGAATAACTTTTAGAGGTAGATAATTATTTTTTTACTTTGATGCTTACTTTCTTCTTAGTAAAGCTAATTTTTTGATTTTTTAAATTAATATTTATAACTCCCCCTTCTTTTAGATCTTTATCTAAAATCTTATCAACAAGAGGTTTTTTAATATTATCAGTTATGAATCTCTCCATGGGTCTTGCACCCATCTCTTTATTAAAACTTTTTTCTGCAATCCATTTAAGTAGATCTTTTTTATAAACTATTTCAATATTCCTTTCGTCAAGTTGTGCTTGAAGTTTGGTCATGAATTTATCAGCAACTGATAAAATAATTTGAAGGTCTAATGAATTAAATTCGATTATTTCATCTAAACGATTTCTAAATTCAGGAGCAAATAGTTTTTTTAGTGACTCCATTGCATCAGATTTATTAGATTGATCATTAAAACCAATATTTCTTTTTGATAGTAACTGAGCACCCACATTAGTAGTCATGATAAGTACGCAGTTTCTAAAATCAGCTTTTCTACCATTATTATCCGTTAAAATACCTGCATCCATAACTTGTAAGAGTATATTGAAGATATCAGGGTGTGCTTTTTCAATTTCGTCTAGGAGGATTACACTATTTGGACTTTTAGTTACAGAGTCCGTAAGCAATCCACCCTGATCAGAACCAACGTATCCAGGAGGTGCTCCAATTAATCTAGATACTGCATGTCTTTCCATATACTCAGACATATCAAATCGCAATAACGGAACGCCTAAAATAGTAGATAATTGTTTTGAGATTTCAGTCTTACCAACACCAGTTGGACCAGTAAATAAAAATGAACCTATTGTTTTATTGTCATCTCTTAAACCAACTCTTGATAATTTAATTGCATTTGATAAAACTTTTATGGCTTCGTCTTGACCAAAAATAACCGTCTTTAGCTTAGTTTCAATATCTTTTAGATTTTCAACATCTGTTGAACTAAGATTCTTTTTGGGGATCTGTGTAATAAATGAAATTGTATTTTCAATATCATGTGTATTAATTTTAATTGGATCATCTTTGTCTCTATATAAATTTTTGGATGCGCCAGTTTCATCAATCACATCAAAGGCTTTATCAGGTAGATACTTATCATTAATAAATTTATCAGAAAGCTTAACAGCTGAAATAATTGCATCATCCGTAAATTTAACATTATGATATTTTTCAAACTCATTAATTACGCCATTAATAATTGTTATACATTCATCAACCGAAGGTTCGTTGACATCAATTTTTTGAAATCTCCTTGATAATGCTTGGTTTTTAGAAAATACATTTCTGTACTCTTGAAAAGTTGTTGATCCTATACATCTAATATTTCCCTTTGCTAGTTCAGGTTTTAAGAGATTTGAGACGTCTAGTGAACCCCCTCCTGCAGATCCAGCTCCAATGATAGTATGAATTTCATCAACAAATAAGATTGGATTATCTTGAGATTTTAAAAAGTTAATAACTTCCTTTATTCTTTTTTCAAAATCTCCCCTATATTTAGTTCCGGCAATTAGTGAAGCTATATCTAGCGAATATATAGAAAAACTCTGAATAGATTTTGGAATTGAACCATCATAAATCTTTTGAGCAAGGCCCTCCACTATTGCTGTTTTTCCAACTCCAGATTCTCCAACAAGTATCGGATTATTTTTATTTTTTCTAGAAAGAATTTGAACAAGCCTATTTAGCTCCTCCTCTCTTCCTATCAAGGTATCTAACTTATTTTTTCTAGCTAGATTTTTTAAATTAATTAAATGATTTGATGATTCATTTTTTGTTTTATCTTTAGGTTTTGTACCATCAATAATTTCAACATCATCTTTTTTTTGTTTCTTTCCATGTGATAAAAATGTAACAATACTCAATCTACTAACACCATGTTTTGTTAATAAATATACAGCATGAGATTCCTTCTCAGAAAAAATTGCAACAAGTATGTTTACGTGTTTAACCAAACCCTTGCCCGATGATTGAACATGAAAAACAGACCTTTGGAGTACTCGTTGAAAACCTAATGTTGGTTGTGAAGATTTAGCATTCTCTCCTTTTGTAATTGCAGTATCTTGTATAAACTCTTTGACATCATTATTTAATGCTGAAATATTACAATTAGAAGATTTTAAAGCATCTCTAACCTCAAAATCTTCCATAATCATTAAAAGAAGATGCTCTACAGTGATATATTGAAGACCTGTTTGTGTAGCTTGATCAAATAATGAAGAGATTGAGTTTTCTAATTCTTTACTAAACATACCTAATCATAAATTGGTTTCACTATACTAATCAATGGATGATCATTAATTTTAGCAAGATTATTTACCTCAAATGACTTTGTTTCTGCTAGGTCTTTAGTAAAAACACCACAAGATGCTTCACCTTCATTATGGACTTTAAGCATTATTTCATTTGCTTTATCTTCATTATGGTTAAAAATTTCTTTTAAGACGTAAACAACAAAATCCATTGGGGTAAAATCATCATTCAACAAAATAACATCAAACATTGGTGGCTTTTTTGTTTTAGGAACTACTTCTTGAGTTTTATTTTCAAATGATGTGATTTCAGACATTAAAAGCTATTACATTCTTTTAATCATTTCTTTGGCAAATCCAGAACAGGATACAAGTGTAGCGTCGTCCATTAAGCGCTCGAAATCATAAGTAACAAATTTATCTTTAATAGTTTTTTCTATTGAATCTATTAGAAGATCTGCGGCTTCATTCCAATTAATATGTCTCAACATCATTTCAGCAGAGAGTATCAAAGATAATGGGTTAACCTTATCTAAGCCAGCATATTTTGGTGCAGTACCGTGTGTAGCTTCAAACATTGCAGCTTCGTCTCCAATATTTGCTCCGGGCGCTATACCTATTCCACCAACCATTGCTGCCAAAGCATCTGAAAGATAGTCACCATTTAGATTCATGGTAGCAATAACATCATATTCTCTTGGTCGTAAAAGTATTTGTTGAAGAAAAGCATCGCATATAACATCTTTTACTATTATTTTTCTGCCATTGTTTGGATTTATAAAATAATGCCATGGACCTCCATCAAGATCATCACCTTTAAATTCATCTCTACAAAGCTCATATCCCCAATCTCTAAATGCACCTTCAGTAAATTTCATAATATTTCCTTTATGAACTAAAGTAACTGAAGATCTATCTTGCTCTATAGCATATTCAAAGGCCCTTTTTACAAGTCTTTTTGTACCCTCTTCTGATATAGGTTTTACCCCTAACCCAACATTTTGTGGGAATCTTATCTGGTCAACATTGAATTTATCTTGAAGTATATTAACTAACTCTGCTGATTCTTTTGAATCAGATGCAAACTCAACACCAGCGTATATGTCTTCAGAATTTTCTCTAAAGATAACCATATCAACATTGCCTGGAACTTTTACTGGACTAGGAACACCTACAAACCATCTAACTGGACGTAAACATACATACAAATCAAGAATTTGCCTCAATGAAACATTAAGTGATCTTATGCCTCCACCCACTGGAGTTGTTAAAGGCCCCTTAATACTTACAACATATTCACGAAGAGCGTCTAAGGTCTCATCTGGCAACCATTCATCTTTACCATAAACCTTAGTAGATTTTTCACCACAATATATTTCCATCCAAGATATAGATTTTTCATCTCCGTAAGCTTTTTCAACAGCAGCATCAACAACATCAATCATGGCTGGTGTTATATCTGAACCAATACCATCACCTTCAATAAATGGAATTATAGGATTATTAGGAACATTTAAATTACCATCTTTTAATGTTATTTTTTCACCTGATTCAGGAATTTTTATATTTTTGTAAGACAATTTTTACCCTTTAATATTTAACAAATTTTGTGTTGCAAATTATACTCCTTATAAAAATTATTTTAAGAGATAATATTAAATAATTATGTCCAATAAAAAAGTAGTTGTAGGAATGTCAGGTGGAGTAGATTCATCTGTTTCAGCATATTTGTTAAAAAAACAAGGTTATAACGTAATTGGATTATTTATGAAAAATTGGCAATCTGAACCAGGAGAGGTTTGTACATCTGAAATTGATTTTAAAGATGCCGCAGAAGTTTGCGATATGCTAGATATTCCACTTCATAAAGCCAACTTTTCTGATGATTATTGGGATAGAGTTTTTAAGCAATTCCTTTCAGAACATGAAAAAGGACGTACTCCTAATCCAGATATTTTATGCAACAGAGAAATAAAGTTTAAATCTTTCTATGATTATGCTTTAAAGATAGGAGCTGACTACATAGCTACAGGGCATTATGCAAAAGTTGAGAATGATAATGGAGAAACAAAACTATATAGGTCTAAAGATATTAATAAAGATCAGACATATTTTCTCCATGAAGTTAGTTCTAAAGAATTTAGTAAAACTATTTTCCCTCTTTCAGATATCTATAAATCTGAAGTAAGGGATATAGCAAGAGATCTAAACTTGAATATACATTCTAAAAAAGATTCAGTAGGGATATGTTTTGTGGGTGAAAAAAATTTACGAGATTTTTTAAATAGATTTATTAAATTTAAAAAAGGCAAAATATTAAATACTGATAACGAGGTTATCGGCGAGCATAACGGATCTGTTCTATACACAATTGGACAAAGACAAGGATTAGGTATTGGTGGAATTAAAGATAAAGATGAACTACCTTGGTATGTTTATGCAAAGAATATAGATAAAAATGAGATATATGTATGCCAAGGTGTTGATAATCAACTTCTTTATACTGACTGCATTTCACTTGATAAAATTCATTGGATAAATAAATTTAAACCTTTCAAAAATTTAGAATGTTTGGTTCAAATTAGACATCGACATAAACCAGTTAAATGTAATATTGAATTTAATGAAAATTTTAAAGTTACATTTGATAAAAAAATCAGAGGTGTAGCACCTGGTCAGTCAGCTGTCTTCTATAAAGATAACTTATGTTTAGGTGGTGGTGTTATAGAAGATAGAAATAATGATTTATAATTCTATACGTGAATAATTCTATAAATAATTTATCTCCTCTTGATGGAAGATATTCTAAAAAAGTATCTGAAATTACTAAACTTTTTAGTGAAAAAGCACTTATCCAAAAAAGATTTATTATTGAAATTGAATGGTTGTTATTTGTACTAACCGATAAATTTTATAAAACAGTCAAAATATCTAAAAGTGATGTTAAAAAAATTATTAAATTTAAAAATAATTTTAATGAATCATATGCCAGAAAAATAAAAACAATTGAAAATAAAACGAATCATGATGTAAAAGCTGTTGAATATTTTATAAATAATTATTTTAAGAAAAATAAACTAGAAAGATTTATACCTTATGTTCATTTAGGTCTTACCTCAGAGGATGTAAATTCGCTTTCTTATGCACTTATGATTAGAGAGCTAAAAAATGCATCTATGATTTCGCTAAATTCTTTGAATAAACAAATTAAACATTTAGCATCCAAATATAAGAAAATATCATTTTTGGCAAGAACGCATGGACAATCTGCTTCTCCATCAACACTTGGTAAAGAAATACTTGTATTTAATAAAAGATTGCAAAGACAGATAGATCAGCTAAAAAAGATTAATCCTATGGCAAAATGGGGAGGAGCAACCGGAAATTACCATACAATTCATTTAGTTAATCAAAATAAAGATCCAGTTAAAATAGCAACAAAATTTATTAAGAAGTTCAAAGTTGAGCATAACATAGTAACTACACAGATCGAGCCTCATGATTGGATTGCTGAAACATGTCATGCTCTTATTAGAGTTAATAATATAATAGATGACCTAAATAAAGATATGTGGATGTATATCGCTAATGATATTTTTATTTTAGAAACACAAAAAAATGAGGTTGGCTCATCAACAATGCCTCATAAAGTTAATCCAATAGATTTTGAAAATTCTGAGGGAAATATTGGATTAGCTAATTCAATGCTTAATTATTTTGCTGATAAACTTCCAATTTCAAGATTGCAAAGAGATTTAAGTGATTCAACCACAATAAGAAATATAGGAGTTGCTTTTGGTTATTCTGTTCTATCTTATAAGTCAACTTTAAAAGGATTAGAAAAGATAAAACCAAACCAAACAAAAATAAATGAAGAACTGGATTATAACTGGGCCGTACTTAGTGAAGCTGTTCAAACAATAATGCGTTTAGAAAATATAGAAAATGCTTATGAAAAACTTAAAGAATTAACAAGGGGTAAGGATCTTAACCAAGAAATGTATTTAGAATTTATAGAAAGCCTCGACCTATCAACAAAGAATAAAGAATACTTAAGAAAACTAAATCCAAGAAACTATATTGGCATTGCATCGAAATTTAAATAAGTGTTTAAATATCAAGCATAAAATATTATTATGGAAAACCTTTTGAGGTTTCAATATGAAAAAATATACTGATCTAATTAAAGAAATTCAAAACTCCGATAAATTTAAAAATTCGGAATGGGATTCTATAAATCCTGAATATGTAGCGAGAATGCAACTACAAAATAGATTTAAATCTGGAATTGAGATAGCTAAATACAATGCTGAGATTATGAGAAAAGATATGGATGATTATGATAATGATTCATCAAAATATACTCAATCTCTTGGTTGTTGGCATGGTTTTATAGGCCAACAGAAACTAATTTCAATAAAAAAACATTTTGATACTAATGACAAAAAATATCTTTATCTTTCTGGTTGGATGATAGCAGCCCTTAGATCACAATTTGGTCCATTACCCGATCAATCAATGCATGAGAAGACTTCTGTTGCTAGTTTGATAAATGAACTTTATACATTCCTTAGACAGGCTGATGCTAGAGAGCTTGGCGGTCTTTTTAGAGAATTAGATAAGGTAAGTGATGAGAATACAAAAAATGAAATAATAGAAAAAATTGATAATTACCAAACTCACGTAGTACCAATAATTGCAGATATAGATGCAGGATTTGGTAATGAAGAGGCTACATACTTAATGGCAAAGCAGATGATAGAAGCTGGAGCTTGTGCAATTCAGATTGAAAATCAAGTGTCTGATGAAAAACAGTGCGGCCACCAAGATGGAAAGGTAACAGTCCCACATGCTGAATTTTTAGCAAAAATTAATGCTGTTAGATATGCTTTCCTTGAACTTGGTGTTGATGATGGAGTTATAGTAGCGAGAACGGATTCTCTAGGTGCTGGATTAACTGCAAAAATTGCAATTACAAAGGAGGTTGGTGATTTAGGTGATCAATACAACTCTTTCTTAGATACTGAAGAAGTAAATGAAGCCGATATGAAACATGGAGATGTCATGATCAATCAGCATGGAAAGATTGTTAGACCAAAAAGATTGCCATCAAATCTCTATAAATTTAAAGAAGGTACTGGTGAAGCAAGGTGTATTTTAGATTCTATTACAAGTCTTCAAAGCGGTGCTGATTTAATTTGGATCGAAACAGAAAAACCACATATTGGTCAAATTGCTGAAATGATGACTGAAATTAAAAAAGTTATTCCCAATGCAAAACTTGTTTATAACAATAGTCCATCATTTAATTGGACTCTTAATTTTAGACAACAAGTTTTTGATAGCTGGGAAAGTGAAGGCAAAGATTTAACTCAATATGAAAGAGATGATCTAATGTCTGAAAAATATGATTCAACTGAACTAGCTAACGAAGCTGACTTGAAAATAAAAACATTCCAAGCTGATGCAGCTAAAGAGGCAGGTATTTTTCATCACCTAATAACACTTCCTACCTATCACACTGCTGCCCTATCAACTGATAACTTAGCTAAAGCATATTTTGGTGATGATGGCATGTTAGGTTATGTAAAAAATATCCAAAGACAGGAAATTAGACAAGGTATTGCATGTGTGAAGCATCAAAATATGGCAGGATCAGATATGGGGGATGACCATAAGGAGTATTTTGCTGGAGATGCTGCATTGAAAGCAGCTGGTGAAGATAATACTATGAATCAGTTTTAAGACAATCGCCCTGTTCTTTCCCACAAAACTCGCATGGTGCACCTTCCTCAAAGGTTGAGAGACCACCACATGAACCTTGCAGAGGTTTATTATTAAAAATAAAGCCTGCAGCCAGTCCACAAATTGCAAGCACGAAAACAAAAGATGCTATTAATATCTCAGTCATATTTAATATTTTGCCATGATTTTGATTCAAAATACTTAATTAAGCCATCACTAATATAAATTATTTTAATTTTTAGATTTAGTGATTCAGATATCTCAATAGATTCATCAAGATTCATAACATTAAATGCAGTTGCGAATGCATCAGCTCGGGCGACAGATATTTCATCTAAAACAGTTACAGAAAGGATATTATTATCTTTAGATTTAATAGTTCTTGGGTCAATAGAATGAGAAACTAATTGTCCGTCAATATATTTAAAATTCAAATAATCTCCTGATGTTGCAACACCAATAAAGTTATCAGAGTTAGGAACTGTAAAGGAGACTTTTTGCTGAAATAATTGAGGATCTTGGATACCAATAGTCCAAAGACCAGTCTTAGATGATCCATTTGCTGCGATTTCACCACCAATATCAATGAGATAATTATTAAAATTATTTGCCAAAAGATAGTTAGATACAGCATCAACAGCAAAACCCTTTGCTATAGAAGATAAATCAAAAACTAAATCTTTGTATTTAGTAATACTTTTTTTACTATCATTAATAGAAAACTTTAATGAATAAGGCTCAAAAACATATTGATTATCTAGAAATAGATTTGGACCGAAACCAAGGTTGTTTACTACAGAGCCTACAGTAATGTCATAAACTCCATTAGTCTTTTTTGATACATCAAAAGCTAACTTAAAGATTTCATATAAATCATCGGAAAGTAAAAACTCATTACCAGTTTCATAAAAATTTAATTTATTAACCTCTGAGTTTGGTTTGTAATTAGATGCAATTAAATCAATTTTATTAAGAATATTTACAACTTCATCAAGATATTGCTGATTAATAAATTCCTTAGATGATATTTTCCAATATGTTCCATAGATTTCACCCTGATATAAATAGTTAGTCCTCTGATTATAATCATAGGCAAAATAGATACAGATTAAACCAACTATTAGAGCTAAAAACTTAGATATGTTAAGTCTTGTAATGATAATTAACCGCCAAAATCGTCTAAGGCGATATTTTCCTTTTCAACTCCAAGATCTACTAACATATCAATAACAGCCTTATTCATCATTGGTGGGCCACAAAGATAATATTCACAATCTTCAGGAGCAGGATGATTTTTTAGATAGTTATTAAATAAAACCTGATGAATAAATCCAGTATCTCCATCCCAATTATCATCAGGTAGTGGATCAGAAAGTGCTACATGCCATGAGAAGTTTTCATTTTCTGCATCTAGTTTATCGAACTCATCAACATAGAACATTTCCTTTAAACTTCTTGCTCCATACCAAAAGGTTATCTTTCTATTTGTGTTTATTCGAAGAAGTTGATCAAAAATGTGAGCTCTCATTGGTGCCATTCCTGCCCCTCCACCAACAAACACCATTTCATTGTTAGTTTCTTTTGCAAAAAACTCTCCAAAAGGACCAAAGACTTTAACTTTATCTCCTGCTTTTAAATTGAATACCCAAGATGACATTAAACCTGGAGGAAAATCTGAGCCAGGAGGTGGTGATGCTATTCTGATATTAAATTTGAGAACACCTTTTTCCTCTGGATAATTTGCCATTGAATAAGCTCTTATTACTGGTTCATTGTTAACTGCACTGTTGTCCCAGATCTTAAATCTGTCCCAATCTTCATGATACTCATTAGCAATATCAAAATCTTTATAATCGATTTTATATTCTGGTGCTTCAAGTTGAACATAGCCTCCAGCTTTAAAATCTACTTTTTCTCCCTCGGGAAGTTTTAATATTAGTTCTTTTATGAAAGTGGCTACATTATCATTTGATACCACCTCACATTCCCACTCCTTAACTCCAAAAACTTCATCAGGAACAGTTATATTTAAGTCATTTTTAACTGCAACCTGACACGATAGTCTCCAACCATCATTTTTTTCTTTAGCATTGAAGTGACTTTCTTCAGTAGGAAGTATTGAACCTCCACCTTCTAGTATCTGACATTTACATTGACTGCATGTACCACCACCACCACAAGCCGAAGAGAGAAAAATCTTATTATCTGCCAAAGTTTGAAGAAGTTTTGAGCCTGTCTTTACTTCTAGTTTGTTTTCTTCGTCTCCATTGATTGTTATTAAAACATTACCTGAGGCAACTAATTGACTTCTTGCAAGTAGAATTACAACTACGAGAAGTAAAACTATGCCTGTAAAAGAAACAACACCCAATATTAAATCCATTTAAAATCTCCTATAAAGATATTCCACCAAATGACATAAAACCAAAACTCATTAAACCAACAATTATAAATGTCATGCCAAGACCTTTTAATCCCTCGGGAATATCAGAATATTTTAATTTCTCTCTTATTCCAGCCAATATAACTATAGCCATTGCCCAACCAACACCGGCACCTAGACCATAGGCAATACTTTCAGTAAACATAAGATCTTTCTCTACCATGAATAAAGAGGCACCTAAAATTGCACAATTAACAGTTATTAATGGTAAAAATACACCTAGAGCATTATATAAAGCGGGTATATATTTATCCAGAAACATTTCTAAAATTTGAACCGCTGCTGCAATAACGCCAATATAACTAATTAACTCAACAAACTCTAAATTTGTATTAGGTAAACCTGCCCATGTTAAAGCACCTTCTCTTAATACATAGTTATAAATTAAATTATTTAAAGGTACAGTAATAGCACATACAACAATTACAGCTACACCTAAACCAAATGCAGCATCAATCTTTTTCGAGATTGCAAGAAAAGTGCACATTCCTAAAAATAAAGATAGAGCAATATTTTCAATGAAGACTGTATTAATAAAGATATTTAAATAATGTTCAAACATTTAGTTCTCTCTTATTTAGATCAGGTGATACAGAATGTTTTGACAAGTCAAACTCATCCTCTTCAATTTGATCATTGTTATAACCCCTAATTAACCAAATAAATAAACCAATAATAATAAATGAACTTGGTGGAAGAAGAAGGAGATTATTAGTTGGGTACCAATCACCAAAAATTGGAATACCAAACAAAGTTCCTGCTCCAAAAAGCTCACGAATAAATGCAACTCCAATGAGTATTAAACTGTAACCAATGCCATTACCAAGGCCGTCTAAGAAACTTACAAAAGGTTTTTCTTTCATTGCAAAAGCTTCAGCTCTTCCCATGACAATACAATTGGTAATAATTAGACCAACAAATACAGATAGTTTTTTACTTGTTTCATAATCATAAGCCTTAAGAAGTTCATCAACCAAAATAACTAATGTGGCAATAATAGTCATTTGAACAATAATACGGACAGATGAAGGTATATAGTTTCTGATAATTGAAATAAATAGATTTGATAGTGAAACAACAGATGTTAAAGCAATACACATTATCAATGTGACATTTAAATTGCTTGTTACTGCTAAAGCTGAGCAAATCCCTAAGATTTGTAGCGTTATTGGATTCTCCTTGATTAGGGGATTTACTAGTACTTCTTTATATTGCTTAAGACTCATAATCAAAATTTTCTAAAAGTTTTAAATAGCCCGAGTCACTGAACCAGTATTCAATCATATTTGAAACACCCCTACTTGTCAGAGTAGCTCCAGAAAGACCGTCAACCATATATTTAGCATCATTCATATTTTGATCAACAGCACCTTTAATTACTTGAAGTTTCACATCTCCAGACTGATAAATCTCTTTCCCAACCCAAATATTTTTCCAGTTAGGATTATCGACCTCTCCACCAAGACCAGGTGTTTCTTTATGTTCATAAAATTCAATACCTACAACAGTATTAAAATCATTTTCTATAGCAATATAACCATAAAGAGTTCCCCACAAACCATAGCCACGAATCGGAAGAATTAATTTATCTATTTTATTATCTTTAGTTGAAAAATAAATTTTTCCAATATTTTCCCTATTTTTAATAATTGCAATATCTTTATCAGCTGGAACAGGTTTAGATTGATCTGAGAATCTTAATGATTGCAGTTGATCATACTTATCGATATCAAAATCTTTATACTCTCTATATGTTTCACCTGTATCAAAATCTAAAAAACGAATCTCAAGATTTTTAAATTGATCTTCAACTGAAATAGACTCGTTATAAATATTTGCAGCCTCAAGAATCTTAATTCTTTTATCATTAAGTTTATTTGTATTTTGTTGGTCTCTGAGTGATACAGCAGTAAAAGAAACAAATAGCGAGCATAACAAGCAAACCCCAAGGGTCACACCTAAAGTCCTAATGATTGTTTCATTCATAATGCTTCTCTGTATTTAAGTTTCTTTTGAGTATTATTGTTTACAACTAAATGATCTATAACGGGTGCCAGAAGGTTAGCAAAAAGTATAGCAAGCATCATTCCTTCAGGAAATGCTGGATTAACAACACGTATGAGGACTACTGTAACCCCTATAACTATTCCATATATCCATCTACCTTTATTTGTTCCTGAGCCTGAAACTGGTTCAGTAGCCATAAAAACTAAACCAAATGCAAAACTACCTATAACTAAATGCCAATAAAATGGAACATTGAACATAGGGTTAGTTTCTGAACCAATAATATTGAATAGAGAGCTTGTAACAAACATTCCTAAAAGTGTTCCCAGCATGATTCTGTAAGAGGCAATCCTTGTCATCAAAAGAATTACTGCAGCAATTGAGATTGCAATAATGGACGTCTCACCCACTGAACCCGGAATGTTTCCAGCAAAAGCATCAAACCAGCTAAATTTATCAGTTAGCCCAGGTACACCAGTTTCTGCAGCAACTCCAAGAGGTGTAGCGCCTGAGTAACCTTGTGGAATTATCATTTGATCTCCTAGTCCTGAAATCCAAACCTTATCGCCTGATAGATCAGATGGATAAGCAAAATAAAGGAAAGCTCTTCCCGTTAATGCAGGATTGAGGAAGTTTTTACCAGTTCCACCAAAAATCTCTTTTCCAATAACAATTCCGAATGTTATACCTAATGCAGCTTGCCATAGAGGAAGATCTGGTGGGCAACTTAAAGCAAAGAGAACTGAAGATACAAAAAAACCTTCATTCACTTCGTGTTTTCTTATAATTGCAAATAAAATCTCCCAGGTTATACCAACTAAAAATGTTGTTGCATAAATAGGAATAAAATAGACAGCACCAAACCATATTTTATTTATAAAGCTATTTGGCTCATATCCAAAAATATTTACAAGATAATGGTGCCAATCTCCCGTGTTAGGTGTATCTATGAGTGCTAAATATTCAAGAGATTGATTTCCAATATTATACATTCCAAAAAACATTGCTGGAAAAGTCGATAGCCAGACTATGACCATCATTCTTTGAATATCTAATGCATCTCTTATGTGAATTGGATTTTTAGTTTTATTTTTTGAAAGAAAAAATAAATTTTCAAAGATGTCATAAATTGGAAAATACTTTTCAGCTGAACCCCCTTTTGAAAAAGAAGGTTTTGCATCATCAAAAAGATTTCTAAGGAATTTCATTGTAATTCTTTATAAATTAATTCTAAGTTTTCATCCAAAATTGAGCAGTAATCATATTTACTTGGACATACATAACTACATAGGGATAAATCTTCAGGAGCCAACTCTAAAACACCAAGTTTTATAGCATTTTCAATATCTTTTACAACAATTGATTTTAATAACTGGAGTGACATTATATTGAGAGGCATAACCTCTTCATATGCTGCAACCGGAACTATTCCCCTATTACTCCCATTAAGTGCAGTATTGAACTCAAACTCATCAGGCTTTATCCAGCTTGATATGAACGCGCCAAGCTTAGAATGCAGTTTTGATCCCGGCATTAGCCAGTTAAGAAAAGTATCAGGTATTTCATCTGAAATAGCAGAAATTTGATTATGATAGAAGCCTAAAAATGATAGTGAATCAGTAATTTCATATCCATTTAGAACGGATCCAGATACCAATCGAGAATTATCTTTTAAATTACCTGCAACAAGTTCTCTACAATCAGATCCAATTCTAGCTTTAACAACTTTTGGTTCAATAATTGATGGGCCGCCAATAGCTACATACCTGGAGGTTCGTATTTTATTATTCAAAGCAAAGTCACCTAATGATAGAACGCCCTGCCCATCTATGTACCAACATTTAGAGTTTAGATCAACAGGTTTTATAAAATGTATGTGTGTACCTGAAAGCCCTGCTGGATGAGGACCATTAAAATTATAGTAATTTATGCCATCAATAAAATTATTAAAGTCATTATTTTGATAGCAAACGTGAATATTACAGTTGTAAATTTCCTTCAATTTGGTTAACGAGTTATTAAATAAGTCTATTTCATGTTGAAGATAAATATATGGATCAACAGATAAAGGGTTTGTATCACAAATATTAACAAATATATCATCAGGGATATCTTTGAGTTTTGGTGTTTTATTAAAGGGTCTTGTTCTAAAATAATTAATGACTCCAAATTTTGATAGGTTTTTGAGAAGAATCTCATTATCATCATTTAAAATTTCTACTTGATTCTCTTGTTCAGCAACCTCAATCTCTATACTGATAAAACGCCTCTTTTCACCTCTATTAATGGATTTAATTAGGCCACCTGCTGGAGAAGTAAAAAATACACCAGGATTTTTCTTGTCTTCAAAGAGAACTGAACCAATTTTAACCTCGTCACCAACATCAACCATCATTGTTGGTTTCATACCAATATAATCAGGTCCAAGAATGCCAACATGAGATATTTTTGTTGAGTCGGAGACAGTGCCGTCAGGTGACCCTGAAATCGGTATATTTAAGCCTTTTTTTAAGTTATACAACTTTTAACTTCCTATCTTAAAAAACGTTTGAATTATATTATTTAAAGTCTCTATATACTACTAATATCAAACCTTTACAGGCAATCTAATGAGATTTATTCCTGCAATACTTTTAACTAAATTAACAACTTGAACTGAATAACCATACTCATTGTCATACCAACAATATAGTGTAATCTTATTGTCAGAAACTATAGTTGCTTGTGAATCAATTACAGAAGCAAAAGGACTGGAATAAAAGTCAGAAGAAACAATCTCAGTTGAGTTAACAAAACCAACAATTTCTCTGTACTTAGAGTTAAAGGCTGTCTTTCTGAGGAATTCATTGATGTCATCCTTGCTTAGATTACTCTTTTCAACTGTTATTGATATAACAGCCAAACTTACATTTGGAGTTGGAACTCTTATGGCGTTGCCAGTTAACTTTCCATCGAGTTCAGGTAATGCTTTAGAAACTGCTTTTACTGCTCCTGTAGATGTTATTACCATATTTAATGCAGCACTTCTTCCTCTCCTATCTTTTTTGTGATAGTTGTCGATTAGATTTTGATCATTCGTATAGGCGTGAACAGTTTCAATATGTCCTGACGTTATTGAATATTCATTATTTAAAATATCTAAAACAGGAACAATTGCATTAGTTGTGCATGAAGCAGCTGAAATTATGTTGTCAGATTCATTCAATATATTGTTATTGATACCGTTAACAATATTCTTTATTTGACCCTTGCCAGGAGCTGTTAAAACAACTTTTCTAGCACCGGATTCTAGATGAAGAGATAAATCTTTCTCCTCTCTCCAGACGCCTGTATTGTCAATAACAATTGGTTTCTCTATGTCGTAATCAGAATAATTAAAGTCTTTCGGTCCATTGGCATAAATAATCTTTACAGGATTTCCATTTATTACCAAAGTTTCAGTTTCATTATCAACTCTAATAGTTCCATGAAATGAGCCGTGAACAGAATCACGTCTCAACAAACTCGCTCGTTTAAGTAGATCATTTGTATCTAATCCTTTTCTAACAACGATTGCTCTTAGTTTGTAATAGTTACCCGGACCTGTCATTTGAGCCATAATACGTGTAACTAATCTACCTATTCGACCAAACCCGTACAAAACAATATCCTGTGGCTTTGAAGGTCTTTGTTGATCGACTTGATCTAGTGGATCTAAGATAAATGATTTTATGTAAGAATCAATTTGTAAGTCATCTAGAGACCTATTTTCTTTCATGAAATTAACTAAAATCTCTCCTAAATCAATTTCGCAATCTTTAATATCCTGTAATTCAATTCTTAGTAAAAAAGGATAAGTCTCAAGCTCAGAAATTTCAGTATCTTCAACTCTTCTTATAAATCTATGGGATTTCATTATTTCAATTGGCGATAAATTTACTAGTGAATGTCCGTACATAAGAACGTTTACGCCATTTCTATAAAGTCTTCCTATTATAGGAACCATTAATTCTGCTAAGCCTTCACGCCATTTCCAGTCACCAAAAAAATCATCTGGTTTATCTCTAAACCTGAGATCTGGATTTTTTGTGAGATCGGACATTAGGAATTGTTAAATTTTTTCAGGTGAAAATGTGAATTACCAAACTGTGAATCAATTGATATAAATCTTTTCAAATAATGACCTATGGACATTTCTTCACTAACGCCCATACCTCCATGAAGTTGAACTGCATCCTCACCAACTTTCTTCCCCGATAACCCAACTTGAGATTTTAGAGCAGAAACTGATCTATATTTAGAATCATTATTTTCATGCATATCAATCATAGATTTATATAAAAGGGATTTGCAAAGCTCGGCCTCTATAAACATATCGACCATTTTGTGTTGCAAGACTTGAAAGTTACTTATTGGTTGACCGAATTGTTCCCTACTTTTGGTATATTCAACAGTTTTAAGATAACAAGATTCCATACAACCAACAGCCTCCGCCGATACACATAAGGTTCCATAATTAATTGCATCTTTTATCAATTGTTCTGCCTCATCACCGGTTGCAACTATTTGATCAGCATTAATTGCAACATTTTCAAAATTAATCTGAGATATTCTTCTGTCATCAACAGTTTTAAAATTATTGATTGATAAGCCATTTGTATCTTTATTTACAATAACTATTGTAGTTGCATCATTATGATTAACAGTAACTAGGTAGTGATCAGCATTTGAACCATTTAACACAAGATTTTTAGTTCCATTTAGGCTAAGAGAATCAGAACCTTCTAACAGACATGTAATATTATTAAAATCATAGTTCCGATTTTGTTCCATATATGCAAGAGATATCTGCTCTTCACCTGAAATGAGTTTTTCAATAAAGTCATTTTTTTTATCAAACGAAGAGTTATCAAGAATATATCCTGAAAGAACAACATTACTAAGATATGGTTCTAGTACTAGAAATTTACCAAATTCTTCAAAAAGTATAGATAATTCTATGGGTCCAAAATCAAAACCACCGGATTCGCTTGAAAACGGCATGGCAAGCCAACCTTGGTCTGCGAAGAGTTTCCATTTTTCTGAATCATAACCGGATTCACTTTTAGCGAAGTTCTCTCTATCGTAAAAATCATAATCAGAATTACAAAACTTTTGTATTTGTTCTCTTAAAAGATTTTGTTCATCAGAAAAATTTAGATTCATTAAACACCTAGAACAAATTTGGAGATAATATTTTTTTGAATTTCATTACTACCTCCATAGATAGTTACTTTTCTCATGTTTAGATATTTTGATAAAGCATCATTAGTATAATCTGGTCCATTAGGTTTGATATTTGAGCCATAGCCATCTGGTCCTCCGTAAGGAATTGCAAATTCACCAGCAGCTTCGACATAAAGTTCAGTAAGACGTTGTTGAATCTCAGTTCCTTTGATCTTTAATATAGAAGATTCAGCTCCAGGATTACCACCACCTTCAAGAGCAGATAACAATCTAAGTTCTGTAAACTCAAGAGCCATAATATCAATTTCCAGTTGTGATACTTTTGCAATGAGATCGTCATCACCTAAGTCTTTAGAAATTTCTTTTAGTCTCTCCAATTGTCTTTTAGACGCACCTACACCTGCTATACCAAAACGCTCATGGGCTAAGAGGAACTTTGCATATGTCCAACCTTTGCCCTCTTCTCCAATAAGATTTTCAGCAGGAACTTTTACATCAGTAAAAAATACTGAATTTACCTCATGATCCCCATCTATTGTAATAATCGGTTTAACCTCAATACCTGGAGATTTCATATCAATTAATAAGAATGATATGCCTTCTTGTTTTTTTCCAGATGAATCAGTTCTAACTAGACAAAATATCCAGTCAGCATGTTGTGCTAAAGTAGTCCAAGTTTTTGAACCGTTGATAATGTAATAATCTTTACCATCTTCATTTACAAGTTCAGCTTTTGTCTTTAACGAAGCTAAATCAGATCCTGATCCAGGTTCAGAATAACCTTGACACCACCAAGTATCAAAATTAAGAATATCTGGTAAGAATCTATCCTTTTGTTCTTGATTTCCAAACGAGTAAATAACTGGGCCAACCATGCTAACACCAAAAGGAATAAGTGGTGGACACCCAGCAAGCCCAAGCTCATTTTGAAATATGTAAATTTGCGCTGGTGACCATCCAGTACCACCATACTCTTCAGGCCAATTAAAGCCCATCCAGCCTTTTGCGGAAAGGGATTTATGCCAATCAACTATATCCTCTCTAGTCAATGGCTCGCCATTATCTGTTTTCTCTTTAACATGTTTTGGATATTCATTTGCTAAAAAGTTTCTAACCTCATCTCTGAATTCTAAGTCCTTTGAAGAAAAGCTTAATTCCATAATATATTTCCTATAAATGATTACTTATAATGAGCACTTATTATACAAGACACTAGATTGAAAAAACAGAATAAAGAAAACTTTAAACCCATAAAAAATTTAATAGATAAACAGGTAAAAACACTATTAATTTGCTCATCTAATTCAGAAATTGATTATGTGTATTCGAATATATTAGATCAATATAATCATATAAGGATTTCTAGGTTTTATGACAGAGAAATACTTCCCTATGATCATTTTTCAACACCAGACGATATAGTAAAAAAAAGAATAAATGAAATTTTTAAAATACCTAACTCAGAATTAATATTAACTTCTGTTAAAAATCTTTTTGAATTCTATCCAGAATATAGTTTTTTTGATTCTCTTAAAACATATAGTGTTGGTGAAAAAATATCAATTTCTGACCTCAAGAAAGCTCTTGAAACATTAAATTACATAAGAGTTGATAAGGTTAAGACCTTGAATGAATACTCACATAGAGGTGGAATTATAGATATCAATTCAGGCAGATATAAAAATCCTGTAAGAATTGATTTTTTTGATGATTACATAGAATCTATAAGAGAATTTGATATTAAATCACAGAGATCTATTTCAGAAGTTAAATCATTTAAACTTAATACAGGTTATGAAATACTCTTAGATAATCATACTGTTAATTTATTTAAAGAAAAGTGGAGAGATGAGTTTCATGGAATTGATGAAAGGACTTCTGCTTTTTTTACAAATTTAACCAAAAAAAATCTTCCTGAAGGATATGAAAATTATCTAACAATACTGATTGAAAATCCTATCAATTTTTTTAATTTAATTAAGTGTGATGAAATCTTTATCACAAATGATTCTAGTATTACCAACTATAGCAACTTCATAAAAGAAAGATTCGATGACGAAGATAATGGTTCGAGAGAGCTCATCCCACCATCAAAGCTTTTTTATGATCCTCAGAAAGATCTTGTTATTAAAAATTTAAGATCAATAAAGCTTGTTAATAAAGATTTCTCAAGTATTTTAAAAACTAAAAAACAAGAAATAATTCAAGAAAAAACTAATAGTTATGTAAGTTACGATAATTCTCTCTCCTTAGATGATTTAGTAATTCATGAAAACTATGGTCTAGGCATATTTAGAGGATTAAAAACAATCAAAACAAGCTCAAAAATCAATGAATATTTATGTATTGAATATAAGCAAAAAGAACTTTTATATGTGCCTACAAATAACTTCCATATGCTTTCAAAGTTTCATAAGAAAAATGATGATGTTACGCTCGATTCTCTATCAAATACCAATTGGTCGAAGAAAAAAGAAAAAGCTAAAGCAAGGATTTATGACCATGCATCAGAAATTCTAGAAATTGAATCTGAAAGATTAAAAGCCTCATCCTATTCATTGAAAGTATCTGATGAAGATTATCTTTTATTTCTTAAAGATTTTCCTTTTGAAGACACAGATGATCAAAGAATTGTCTCAAGTGATATTAGAAAAGATTTATCATTAGTTAAACCAATGAATAGATTATTATGTGGTGATGTAGGATTTGGCAAAACGGAAATTGCAATAAGATCTGCATTCATAACTGTTTACTCAGAAAAACAAGTCATAATATTAAGTCCCAGTACAGTTTTAACCGAGCAACACTATGAATCATTTACACAACGGTTTAGAAACTTTCCAGTAACTATAAAAAAACTTTCAAGAAATACATCTATCAAAGAAAAACAAAAACTTTATGATGACTTTAATAATAAGAAAATTGATTTATTGATAGGCACGCATGCATTATTTAATGAGAATTTATCATTTGAAAATGTCGGATTGATAGTTGTAGATGAAGAGCATAGGTTTGGAGCTAAGCAAAAAAATCTTATTAAACATAAGCAACTTTCTACCCATATCTTATATATGTCTGCAACACCCATTCCTAAAACAATGAATATGGCTTTTTCTGGATTAAAGGACTTTTCGTTTCTTTCAACACCGCCACCAAAGAGACTATCAATAAAAACCTTCTTAGAAGTTAGTAACAATGCAATCATCAAGGAATCTCTTAATAGAGAGTTCAATAGAGATGGCTGCTCATTCTTCATAGAAAATAATGTAGAAAAAATGGAGAAGCTCAAGACAAATCTATCAAAATTACTGCCAAATCAGGAAATTGGTATTGTGCATGCCAGCTTAAATAAGAAAACCATAGATAAACGGATTGATGCATTCAGGAATAAAGAAATAAATGTCTTAATATGCACAACGATTGTTGAAATGGGCCTAGATATTCCTGAGGCTAATACAATTATTATTAATAATGCTCAGAATTTTGGCTTATCTCAGTTACATCAACTTAGAGGAAGAATTGGAAGATCGTCTAGACAAGGATATTGTTATGCACTAATACCCTCTCCCAACATAGGAAACAAATCAAAATCAAGGCTTAAAAGCTTCGTTGATAACTCGCATTTAGGTGCAGGATTTAATATTGCTGAAGAAGACCTTGAAATACGAGGTGCTGGAGAAATTCTAGGTATTAAGCAGTCTGGACACATTGATACAATTGGGATGTCCTTATACATGTCAATGCTTAAAACCGCTTTAAATAATGATAATAAAAATATTGAGAAGTCTTGCGAAATTAAACTTTCAATTACTAATCTAATTCCTGAAAATTACCTTCCCTCGCCAATAGAGAGACTTAAAGTTTATAAAAAACTATCCATTGCTACTTTTGAAGCTCTGAATGAAATCAAGTTAGATCTTTTAGATAAATGTGGAAAACATCCTCAGGAGTTAAAAAACTTATTTCAAATAACTGAATTAGCCATAAAAGCTAAGAATTTGGATATTAAAAAAATTACTCAAACATCAAAGTTTATAAAGATTGGCTTTTTAGAAAATGTCTCTGATAATATCTTAGAAACTATAATTAAACTAACTAGTCATTCTTCAGGCTCTTATCAAATTAAAAAGAATGGTGAACTGTGGATAAATTATGCTGACGAAGATGTGTTAAATTTACTTAATGAAGTTATTAATGAGTTTTAATAAAATAATTCTTTTATTTTTATTTTTTACTAATGCGTCATATGCTGAAGAAATATATAAAGTAGAAGTAATATTTATTAAATTTAATGATGTTACTACGGATGAAAAATTCATTAAAAACCTAAACTTCATACCCCAAAGTGTTGAGGAGTTAAAAGAAAATGAGATTGAGCTTATTCCTCAGAAATTTATAGATAATGTTCTATCATCCGTTGATCTATTGGATTTAGATATAAATGAAATCCAAATAATTACTGGTGAAGAAGATAATAAATCAATCACAGAGATCTATAATCTTTATAAGTATGAAGATTTGGAAAATCTTGATTTTCTAACTGGCAGATTGAGGTGGAGAGATAATATTGAAATTCTTGATTCTATATCTTGGTATCAACCTGTTAAAAGTAAGAATGAATATACGTTTCATTTTAGTGATAAGAATAATATTAGTTTCTACTTAAACCTATATCAGTCAAGATATCTACATCTTAATCTAAAAGTATTTTTTGGAAAACTTGATTTAGATAGAGAAATAAAAGAATTTATAGATGAAGATCGAAGAGTAAAAAATTCCGAAATAAATTATTTTGATCACCCAAGTATGGGCGTAATAGTTAAAATAGATAAGACTTAAGATTCCTGTTCTTGCGGATAGTATGCATTATCATTGATTGAATGATCTGTAATATCTTTTACAGATCTTATTTCTGGTATTTGTTCAATCAATGTACTTTCAATTCCATCTTTGAGCGTAACATCAATCATTCCACATCCCTGACAACCACCACCGAATTGAAGAATAACATCTGCGTCATCGGTAAATTCTACAAGTGAAACTTCACCGCCATGAGAAGCAAGCATCGGATTAATTTCGTTATATAAAATAAAATTAATCTTATCTTCTATTGTGCTATTTTCACCAATATTTGGCATCTTAGCATTTGGTGCTTTGATGGTGAGCTGTCCATCAAAGTTATCCTCATCAAAATTTACAATTGCATCATCTAAAAAATCAATACTTTTTGCATCCACATATACATCAATCAATTCTAGATGCATTATTAAGTCGTCCTTGGAAGCCTCACTTATATTACAAAAAGCTAGACAAGTTTCAGCTTTAGGTGTGCCAGGTTTATCAATAAACAATCTAATAGCTAAATTATCCTCATCCTTGGCATCAATAAGTTTTTTTAAATAAACTTCTGCTGAATTAGTAATTTCTATATTGTTTTTCATAATATTTATATTTGAGGTGATTTTAACTGCTTTTCAAGGAATAAGAAAAGTTATAACTTATTTATTTTCACAATAATATAATGTTCATCAAGATAAAAGGCGTGATAATATTCCTTGTAATTTGTAGTTATGAATAAATGTGTATACCTGAGTCTATCAGTTTTAATTTTAAATGGTTGTAATGAAATGAGTTCTAATAATCCTCCAAGTCCAAAAAAAATTCCCTATGAGCTAAAAGCACATGGTGACACAAGAATCGATAACTATTATTGGATGAGAGATGATTCACGATCTGATCCTGAACTTATCGCATATCTTGAATCTGAAAATGAATATTTTAAAAAGTGGCATGATGCGAAAGTAAATTATCAAAGTGAGATCTATAAGGAGCTTAAAAATATGATCCCTATCGAGGAGGAAACTCTAAGAGTTAAGGATGGTAATTTTTACTACTACTCCAGGATTAGATCAGATCAGCAATATTCAACATATTATAGAAATGATTCAACTGAGGAAATCCTGCTGGACGCAAATGAAGAAGCTAAGGGTAAAGAGTTCTATAACGCTGCTGGATTAAATATTTCTCCTGATGAAAATCTTTTGCTTTATGGGGAGGATTTAAATGGAAGACGTGAATACACTTTACGAATAAAGGACTTAAGAAATAATAGATTATTGTCAGATGAGATAGTTAAAGTCTCTCCTAATGCAGTTTGGTCAAATGATTCAAAATATATAGTGTATGCAAAAAAAGATGAAGAGACATTAATACAAAATCAAATCTATCTTCATGAATTGGGTACGAAACAATCTGAAGATAAATTAATTTATAAAGAGGGAGATAATGAATTCAATATTTGGTTATCTGAATCAAGAACTAAAAAATATATCTATATCTATATAGAAAAAACTAATGCTAGTGAGGTTTGGTTAATGGATAAATCAAATCCATTGAAACCAATTCAATTAGTACTTAAGAGATCTGAGAATCATCTTTATTCAATTGAGGATGGAGGTGATTATTTTTATGCACTTTCAAATCACAATGATGCAAAGAATTTTAAAATCATGCGGTTTGGAGGATCAGATTTCGGTGACATAAATAAATGGGAAATCATTGTTGATGCAAGGAATACTCACTACATTGAAGATATGCTCACCTTTAATAAACATATAGTTATTCAATCAAGATTTGATGGCATACCTATAATTGAAATATTAGATATTGATTCAAAAAAACTAACTCAAATAAAGATGAAAGATGAAGTTTATGATGTTGGCCTAGCATATAACAATAACTTTGATTCATCTTTTTTTAGATATTCCTATTCATCATTAAATACATCACCTCAAATATATAAATATGATTTATTTAAAACTTCAAATACTATCGTATGGAAAAAACAAGTTAAAAACTTTTTAGATTCAAGTTATGAAATAAAGAGAATTAAAACTGTTGCTAGAGATAAGACTGAGGTTCCAGTTTCAATCGTTTATAAAAAAGGTATTGATACAAAGAATGCTCCTATGCTTATTTATGGATATGGTTCATATGGAATAAATATGGATTCTGGTTTTAGATCATCGATTGTTCCCCTTCTTGATAGAGGATTCATATTTGCTATCTCACAAATTAGAGGTGGTGCTGATATGGGTAGATTTTGGTATGAAGAAGGAAGAATGATGAAAAAGAATAATACTTTCTTTGATTTTATAGATTCTACAAAATTCCTTATTGAAAATAATATTGGACATAAGAATAAAGTATTTGCAATGGGTGGAAGTGCTGGTGGCTTATTGATGGGTGCAGTTATAAATTATGAACCAGAACTCTATAAAGGAATCGTAAGTGCAGTCCCCTTCGTAGATGTCTTAACAACTATGTCTGATGAATCAATTCCTCTAACGACATTCGAATATGACGAATGGGGTAATCCAAATAATAAGGAGGAATATTTATATATGAAAACATATTCGCCTTATGACAATATCAATAAGCTTAACTATCCAGCAGTTTTAGTAACTACAAGCTTATTTGATTCTCAAGTGCAGTATTTTGAACCTGCTAAATATGTTCCAAAGTTAAGAGAAAATTCTACTTCTGGTAATCCTGTTTTTCTCAATATAAATTTAGTTGGTGGTCATGGTGGTAAAAGTGGAAGGCTTGACTCTTTAAATGAAACAGCCCTAGATTATTCATTCATTCTAAATATTTTGAATGATTAGTTATCAGTCTTTCTTCGTTTCTGCTTATTATAGTCTTCTACTTTTATAGGCTTTCTCTTAAACACTAATTGATTATTTAGGGAGAAGCCTGCGGTAGATTTATTTACTCTTAATGTAACAGCTGAATTTTCAATATCGTTTTCACCTAAATTAAAATATTCATCGGAATTACTAATATCAGGATAATAATTATAGAACTCGCCAGGATCTGTTATGAAGTCATCAATAATAGTACTGAAGACCCAGTAATAGTCACCAGGAGGAATATTATTAGCTGTAAATGCAAGTGATCCTTCTGGCATTTCAAGATAGTCATATACAGGTGACTCACCATTTGAATCTCTTAAAGTAAGGTAAATAGTTGGTACTGGAATAATTTCTCTATCAGGACCAACTTGAAATGATATTGATAGAACAACTGAATTTTCATTACTAAAAGTAACAGTTACATTTGATTGGTATAGCCCGTCAGGTAAAGAAGAGCGATCTAAGGAAACAGTATAATTACCAAAACCCTCTGAGTCAGCACTTGTAGAATTAATAGTAACAGCTGATGGAATGGCTGATTCTATAGAAACCACTGATAACTCACCATCTCCAACTTTATTAATATTGAAATCGAAGTTATTTACTTCTAAACCCATGTTATAGGTTGTTGTATCAATAGTCGCATAGGTAAAATCTAGCCCCTCATCACTTATTATTCTATTTACTGCTTTTTGAAGATTTAGAGCTCCATAACCAAACTCATCATCTTTTCCTTCATCACCAACATCATCAGTTAGATGTCCATCGACTAAAAGACCTTCTACTTGAAATGGTTGTAAGGTTGGAACAAGGGCATAAAGTACAGCAATTGCACCAGAAACATGAGGAGATGCCATTGATGTTCCTTGATAAAAATTAAGATCCTCATTTGTGCTGAATGCCAAGATCCCATCACTATAACCATCTGCATTTACATCTGCAGTTAAATCACCTCCAGGAGCGGCAATATCAACCTGATCATTATAAGTCGAGTAATATGCTCTACCTCTTAAATAGTTAGTAGCACCTACCGATATGACATTGTTACATGATGCTGGGTATCCGTAAAAACCTGGGGCCTCTTGAGCTTCATTACCTGATGAGGAAACGATTGTAATACCTGTATTATAAACATCGTTAATTGCGTTTTGATAGGTGGCTCCACATGAGCCTCCTGTACTTCCTAAACTCATATTAATCACTTTGATTGGAACAGAACCAGAGTAAATGGTATTACTTCCATTAGGAAGACCTGCAGCATATAACATGCCCTGGACAATGTCGCTTCTAAAACCAGTGCCATCTTGACCAAGGGCTCTGATAGGAACCGTTTGAATTCCAAAGCCATTAATATTTAAACCATCATTTAATGCAGAAATTGTTGTTGCAACATGAGTACCATGTGAGTCAGAAGCTGCTGCCGAGTCAGTTGGATCTGAATCATATCCATCTCCATCACCAGCATTAGTGAAAGGCACAAAATCAAACCCGCCATCTGCAAATGCAGATGTAGTCCATGCAGTTGATGTGATTATAGGAGAACCTGTATCAATTACAGCTACTGCAACATCTTTTACATCTTGCCCTATGGTAGTTAGCACAGAATCTAGACCAATCTGAGATAGACCCCATTGATAAGGCCAATAAGGATCATTTGTAAAATGAGCCTTAGCTTTAAAATCTAGTTCAAGATTTAATTTTGGATATTTTTGTCTATAGTGTTGAAGTAATTTCCAATGCTTCAAATATCTGACTTGAGATATATTACTTGACTCACTTAAATAATTATCACCAAAAATATCATTAAACTCTTTGTCTATATCAAATTCTATAACCCTTAAGCCTTTTGGTAGAATTTGGTTAGACTCTATTATTTTTGCATTTAAATCATTAAGCGATAAATCAAATTCAGGTCGAACATAAGTATTAATGTCAAAATCATCACCAAAAGGAATGTATGAAATAAAACGGCTGTCGGCGTATTGATCCTTTATATCTCTCTGCGATGAAACTCCTGTGACATTAGATCCAAGAGTTAATACATATTTTGTATGTCCTGTAATAGCGCGAATGACAGCATAGAAAGTACCTGATTCAGGAAGAACAATTTGTCTAAAGGTATCTGTAGAATTTGATGTGTATGCAAAGTCAGCAAGTTCACCATTTTCATCATATATGTACAGATCTGCGTTTAATCCATCAGTTGTACAACAGTAATAACTGCCGCCCTGCTCATAGATTAAACCTTCGATACTGAGTGTTAGTAATAAATTAGGAGCACCAGAAATTTTATACCAATCTATGGCATCTTCATTAAAAATCTCAATATAATCACAAAATCCTGGATTATCCGGATCTTCTAAACAGAATCCATCATCTCCAATATTTAGAACTTCTATCGAATTGTCTCCAATATGACCGATAACATCTGTGGGATTGAGTATTACTTGAGCAGAGTCAATGTCATTATTAGGAGTTGGTGGATAATAAATAATGTCCGGAACATCTCCATCAATAGCAGTTAATGGGTTTGAATATAATGTACCTGATATTGACCAAGTATCTTTAACATCTGTAATTGTTATTCTCAAATCTAGAACAGTTGATAAACCATTGGCTTTATCTTCTGTTGCTGTTAATTGAACTAGGTATACATTATCAGTATCTGCATCAGATGGATTTTCATAGTCAACACCGGTAAAACTATTAAATCTTAAATTACCAACACCGCCTGAGACATTTGCTAATGACATTATTCCAGAGTCATCTCCACCTGTAATAGACCATGTGAATGTATCATTTTCTGGATCATTAATACTTATTGCAGCAATCAATCGAATATTTTCTTCAATTGATATTTCCTCATTTAAATTAAATTCAGGTCCTTCATCAACATTAGTAATGGTGAGTTGAACATTTTGTGTTGTTCTATTAAAACCATCATCGGCAAATATTATTAAGTCATAAACGTTATCACTATTTGCATCTGTTGGATTTTCGAAGTTAGCTCCACCAGAATATTTTAAAACCCCATCAAGGACTATAAAATTTGTTGAATCATCACCTGATACACCAACTGTAATAGAATTATTTTCTGGATCAGTAACAGAAAATGTAGCTATATCTTCAGTATTTTCACTTAAAGTATATGAGGATTCTAAACCGCTAATTACTGGTGGATTATTTACTTCAAGAACTGTGATACTAATCTCTTCGCTGGTAGTTGTAAAAGAACCATCCTCGGCTGTAATAGAAATCTTATAAACATTATCACCATCATTATCTAATGGGTTAGAGAAGTCAGGAGCAGAAATAAATGAAAGGCTATTATCTAAAACAGAAAATAATGCTGCATCAGTACCTATTTTTCCAAGATTAACATCATTACCATCTGCATCTGATGTAGAAATATCAAAAACATTTGTTTGCCCGTTTGTAACTTCAACACTTGTAACAAGATCAACAAATACTGGAGCATTATCATTTAAGTTGTTGACAGATATTAATATATTTGGAGAAGTAGCAGTCAATGAACCATCACTGGCAATTACTGCAAATGAATATATATTGTCTTCATCTGAATCAGCAGGATTTTCAAAATCTGGAGTGTCAGCAAAAGAAACTCCACCTTCGCTATTAATGCTTAATGCCGATGCATCTTCACCTGTTAAAGTGTATGAAAGTTTGTCTCCATCTTCGTCAGATGCTGTTATAGAACCAAAAGATATTGTTATATTTTCATCAACACTTATTTCACTAGCAATTGCACCAAATAGTGGAGATTCATTAACATCAGAAATGTTAACAGTCAAAGTTGAGGCAGCACTATAAAGTCCATCTGTGACAGTAACTATTAGCGAATAAGTATTTTGTACTTCAAAGTTTGCATTTTCATTTAAAGTGAGAGCACCTGTGTCTGCGATTGTAAAAGCTGCTGCATCTAAACCACTTATTGAAAATGATAAAACATCATTATCAGCATCTGTAGCAGAAATAGTGGCTACAGATTGTTGATTTTCAGGAACAGTAAAGGAATCACTTGAGGTAATAACTGGATCATTGTCATTAACATTTGTTATTGAAATCTCAACTTCCTGTGACGTTGTATTTAGATCATCACTAAAATTAACATTGAACAAATAAACATTATTAGAGTCTGAATCCTCTGGCTGCTCATAATCTTTTTGTGAAGAAGTGATGACAGCATTTAATCCATCAAATGACAAGTTAAATAAATTACTGTCTATACCTGACAGTGAAAAAGATATTGAATCTTCCTGAGGATCAGTTACAGAAAAGCTAATAAGAATCTCTTCATTCTCTAAAATTGACTGAGATGCAAGCCCTTCAATAATAGGATTACCCTCATTTTCAACATCTAAAATAGTAATTGATAAGTTATCAGTTGTAATATCTGAACCATCTGAAGCCTCAACAGTAATATCATATTGATTATCTCCATCTGAATCTCCTGGTGCCTCAAAGTCCGGATTTGAATTGAAAGTAATTTGACCTGAACTTGAAATTGATAATTTATTTGAATCGGTACCGGTCAATGAAAAACCAATAGGATCATCTTCAACATCTTCCACTACAATTGAAAGAACAACTAGTGTGTTTTCATCAATTGAGGATGCAGTTATAAAATCCTTGAAAACTGGTGGGTCATTTACACTGACTACTTCAACATCAACATTTGCTGTTGCTGATGTACCATCAACATTGACAGAATAAGAAAAAGTATCTTGTCCAAAATAATTTTCATCCGGTGAATAGGTAATAATATTAGATGCATCAATTGAAACTTGGCCATTTTGAGCCTCTGATACTGATACAGATAAGCCGTAATAATCGTTTCCTGCGTCAATTACATCATTTGATAGAGGTGGAAACTGAATAATATTATCTTCATTAGTTATTATTGAATCATCCTCTAAAGATATAGATTGATCCAATATAGCTTCATCAACATTTTGGTCTGAAGCAATTAAAGCATTGAGATTTGAGGCGTATGCAGATAATCGAGATGATTCAATGGATCCATTTGCAAGAGCAATAACATCTGTAATAAATGCACCTGTTGCAAAATTAGAAATTGCAGCTGTTGCTGAAGAATTATTTCTTACAGAAATCTTTTTGATAACTGACTGAAGAATACTCTTGAGATCAGAAGCGGAAGAATCTAAGCCATTTGACGTTAAAATACTTTCCGTAAAATTATTTATAAAAGATGAAGTTTCAATATGTTCAGACAGATCAGAAACTCCAGCATCATAACTTTGCTGAATGTTTGCATAAAAAGTCTCAAAGAAAGTGCTTGAATCAAGAGATGATGTAATAAGTTCATTTACATATGCTTGAAGTGAATAAATTAAAACAAATACTTGTGCATTAGTTTCATAATATTTATTTAAGGCAGAACTCTCATTAAGACCGGAAATTGGATTTGTGCTATAAATATTTATAGACGAATCTAGATTAAAAAGAGTATTAAGGTCTGTATCTCCATTATTAACATAATCTAAAGACGTAAGGGACGAAATTACCCTAGATTCATTTGATGAAGATTTATGGGATAAAGATAGATTACTAAAAGAAACACCAGATGTATCATCACCACCATCAAATGAAATGATATCTTGTGGATCATCAGGAAGTTCAAAAACACCTGAACCATCTGATGAAGAGGTTGGCTCACCATCATCAATGGTATAACTTGAATTTAAGTCAAGAACTACATTGGCTCCGGATATACCATTTATGCCAACAACTATTCCTTGTGCATTACCTATAACATTACTTGTGACAGTTCTTGAAGTTTTGCTACCTGCAGAATTTTGACACGTAAGCGTAAATGACTTTTGGCCAGCAACGGTAAAGGATAAAGTTTCTTCCCCAGATAAAGATTTTGCTCCTGTCCAGTCGCCTGAGGCAGTACATGAAGTTGCGTTAGATGTTGACCAAGTAATTGTTAAATCACCGGAAATATATATTTGAGGTGCAGAGATAGACATTGTAATTGATGCCGATGGAACAGATGGTGTTGAGGGTTCTCCTCCTCCACCTCCACCACCACAGCTAGAGATTACAAGTAAAGAAATTAAAAATATAGATAAACGAAGTTTCATCTTAAAGCTATTTTAAGTGAGTTTAATAGAAATAAAAAGGTGATATCTAAAGTGTCTCATATAAAACCCAATCTATGAGTAATCTTTTGTTGTCTGAGCAGTTTGCAAGATCATCAAAACTACATAAATCATTATTTTCGACATAGTTTCCTACAAAGTTTCCCCCAACTGCAACATTTAAAATCAAGTAAAAAACTTCATTAAATGGATAGTTTTCGTCAAATCCTATTTGAGATTTGGTAATCTCAAAAACAGAAATATCATCGTTAAGAAAAAATTTAAGTGAATCTTCCTCCCAAATTAAAGAAATCGTATGGAATTTCTCATTTAAATTATCATCTTGGGATAGATAATGAGATCCACCCAAGTATTTATGGTTTGATGGGTCACTTCCAAAATGAATGGTTGAGAGTATTTCTTGCATATTGTTGCCTCTAATTTCAGCTAAATCTATTTCACCACTTGCAGGCCAACCTCCGTATATAGATTCGCTTGGCATCATCCAAATTGCAGGCCACATCCCTACACCCTCAGGTGATCTAAATTTAACAGTAATTTTACCTGGGTAAGTAAAATCAACTTTATTTTTAGTTTCCAATTTTCCTGAAGTGTAGTTGAATCCATTTGTGTATTCATTAAGAGGAGTTATTCGAAGACATCCATTTAGAATATAAATATTATTTACACTGTTTGTATAATATTGTCTTTCATTATTGCCCCAGCCTGGAATACCATATTCTGCTCCATTCCCAATAATTGAGGTCCAATTATTTGTATAGCTTGTCTCAATAAAATCATCCAACCAAATTACTTTATCCAAGGGACCGTCATAATTTGTGCATTCTACGAGTTGATTACTAGATGAAGGTGGCTGATCAACTATTTGATTAATAATTGCTGAAGAGCCTCCGCTTCCACAACCAGCAATTATAAAGACACAAATTAGAAAATATAATCTAATCAATTTTTCTAACTGTACTCATCAGAAAGCTCCTTCACCTCTTTCCTTAAAAAGAATAAAGCTATTAAATTAGGTATCGAAACCAATGCCACACTTACATATGCAATATTCCATACAATTGTTGTATCAATAACAGCAGCTAAAACAAAGCATAAAACATAAAAATTTCTGTACCAAAAAACCGCTTTTTCGCCAAAAATGTATGCTGTTGATCTATCTCCATAATAACACCAGGTTATCGCTGTAGAGAAAGCAAATAAAAGTAAGGAAATTGCTACTAATTTTCCTCCATATTCACCAAATGTGCCTTGAGAAAAAGCCTTTGCAGTTAGCTCAGCTGAACTTACCAAGGATTTACCCTCAACTACAACGTTTTCAGTAATTTTTCCTTTGGAAATAGTTAATTCTCCTGAAAAAAGATTATTACCTTCTTTAATCACAATATCTTCGGCAATTGATCTTGAGTGTAAGACCGTAACTTCTGTTTCTGTCAATCTACCATCTTCGATTTCTATAGTTCCTGAAAATTCATTTACATCTGAATCCAATGACTGAACATAGTATGTAAGTTGAGACATATGATCAGGATATTTATATGTTCCATCAATATTTTCTTCATCGCTATATGTACCCTCAAGAATTACCATATCCGTTTTAGAAAATGTAGTATCGAATTTTTCTGTCCAAACACCACTTGATAGAATCACCAAAGCAGTAACACTACAAACAACAATAGTATCTATGAAAGGTTCTAGTATCGAAACAATACCTTGATCTATTGATGTATTTTTTGATGAAGCATGAGCAATTGGTGATGAACCTTGACCTGCTTCATTTGAGTATAAACCTCTTGCTACTCCATATTTTAAACTCATTGCAAAACTTGCTCCCAAAAATCCACCCACCGCTGCTGATCCAGTAAATACTTGAGCAAATATTGCATTAAAGGAAGGAATGATATTTTGGTAGTTTTCTAAAAGTATTACCAAAGCTCCACTAAAATATATTAACCCCATAATTGGAATTATTTTGCTTGCTACCGATGCAATTCTTTTAATACCGCCAATAATAATTACCCAAAGCAGAGCACCCAAGAATAAGCCAGTGAATATTTTTGGGACTGAAAATTCAGTACTCATCACCAGTGCAATATTATTAATTTGAGGCATGTTCCCCGAGCCAATTGCAGTAATCATCATAAGAAAAGCAAAAAGTATTCCAGCCCATTTCATGTTTAGTGCATGCTCTATGTAATACATTGGACCACCTGAGATGGACCCATCATCCAGTTTTGTTCTATATTTGTGCCCCATAGTCACCTCAACAAACTTGGTAGTCATTCCAAATATTGCTGTTATCCACATCCAGAAAATTGCTGCAGGACCACCTGTCCATATAGCTAATGCAACTCCTCCAATATTTCCTGTTCCTACCGCACCCGACATAGCTGTTGTGAGGGCCTCAAAACCAGAAGTCTCTCCTTCTGCATCATCTTTTTGATTCTTTCCAGAGACTAAATTCCAAGCTTTTCCAAAAAATTTAAATTGAGGAAAGCCAAGATAAACGGTAAAAAAAATACCAGTTCCAACTAGCAATATTGGGAACCACCATGAACCACTGAGATATCCATCAAGAGTTATTAAAAAATCATTAAACTGAACCATATCTATTCCTCAAAAAATTTGACCAAATCTGTGTAACCGCCAATAAGCTTATCATTAATAAAAATTTGTGGCATTGTTCTAGCATATTTATTCTTTTCAAGCAGAATATCTATGTTGTTATCGTCTTCTATGTTAATTGATTCATACTCATAACCCTTTTGCTCAATCAAAACTTTAGCTCGATCACAATATGAACATCTATATTTAGTAAAAATTAAAAATTTCATAATCTAACAGGGTATTTTTAAGAGTAAATGGTGAAGTGAATATCTTTGGTTTAAAGAATTTATTTCAAATAAGTTCTCCCTAAAGTTTGATAGTTCGTCTATAAAATCAGAAAGCCTTACAGGATGAGTATTTGAAGCACCTTTCTTTGATACTGATAAAGCAAAATCTATTATGTAATTTAGTTTTTCATTAAAATCTATATTTAGATCAATAACATCGCTTATCACTTTTCCATCGATTCCTTTGTTAAATAAAGTATATAAATGATTGTTTAATATTTTTAAGTCTTCAAATAAGCCATCATCAATGAGTTGCGAAACTTGTTTTGGAGTCATGTAACTTGGTATTACAGATAAATCATTTTTATTTTGAAAAATGTCCTCTGCCCAGTTATAAAGTTCATCTTGTGAAAGATTATTAAAATGTATTAATTGACATCTGCTATAGATTGTTTGATTTAGGCACTTAAATCTATTTGATTGAATAATTATGTAGGTATTTTTAGGTGGTTCTTCTAAAGTTTTTAAAAGAGCATTTTGAGAACTTATTGTTAGATTTTCAGCCCCATCAATAAAAAGAATCTTATTTTTGCTTAAACCAGACTTTAACATTATAAAGTCAATAGCTTCCCTAATAAAACCTACTGGGATTTTTTTTGTTTTATTTTTAAGTTTATCCTTATCCACTCTTTGAAAATATGAAATTAGTGTTTCATTGTTTATGCAAAATAAATCTGGATGTGAATTATTTTTAATAAGGTTTTGACTATTTTTCTCTTTTAACAAACTATTAATTAAATATTGGCATATTTGATTTTTACCGACTCCCTCCTGACCCTCGACAATTAATGCATGTGATAGTTTATTCAAATTGATTGAAGAGATTTTTTTATCAATCCAAGGAAAATTTTTCATCTTATAAGCTTTCTACTAGATTGATAACTTCCAAACTAATTGTATTTGCTTCTTTTTCCGCATCTATGCACTTTATCCTAGGATATTGATTTGCTAATTCTAAATACCCATTCCTTACATCATTAAAGAACTTTAAGCCAGATGACTCAATTCTATCCATAGAGTCTCCTGATTTTCTTTCAAATCCTTTTACTGGATCAATATCTAAGAGAATTGTTAAGTCAGGATCAGGGGCATTAATAAAAGTTTTTAAAGAGTTGATAAAATCTTTATCAAGATTCCTTCCATATCCCTGATAAGCCATTGATGCATCAAAATATCTATCTAATAAAATAAAATCAAATTGATTTGATAGGATCTCATTAGCAACCAACTCCGATCTACTTGCATACATTAACAGCAGCTCAGTTTGGCTTGTTAAAGTTATATTGGCGTCTAATAAAATATTTCTAATTTTCTCACTCGGAATAGTAGATCCTGGCTCACGAAACTTTTTGACAGTTTTTCCAGCATTCAATAAATAATCATGAAGTAAATCTATTTGTGTAGATTTACCTACTCCCTCAATACCTTCAAAGCTAATAATTTTCATTTTTTTTGATAAAGATTTACATATTCTAAATGCTCATTGTAAGTTTTGCTAAAAATATGTTTACCTTCTCCATCTGCTACAAAAAATAAATATGCATTTGGAGAATTCATTATTGCCGCGTCAAGTGAAGATTTTGTTGGCATTGAGATGGGTGTTGGCGGAAGGCTTTTAATTACATAGGTATTGTATAAATTACTCTTATCCCTTAAGTCCTTTTTTGTAATATCTCCATTAAAATCCGGCATTAATCCATAAATTATTGTTGGATCAGCTTGAAGTTTCATTTTTATTTTAAGTCTATTTAAAAACACACCTCCAATTTTCATTTTTTCTTCAAAGCTTGATGATTCTTTTTCGATTATAGAAGCAAGGATGATTCCTTCGTATTTAGACTTTAGAGGATTATCTATTGGCTTATCTTTCCAAATCATGTCTACATAACTTATTAGTTCAGATGATGATTTATTAAGTAGTAAAGACAAATTTGTGTTCTTTTTATAAAAATATGTATCGGGTAAAAGAAGGCCTTCAATTGAATCATTTATTAAATTAATACATGAAAAATCCTCACAATCATTATTAAGTTTTAAGGTATTTATATATGAACTTAGATCAAACTTGTTCATCCCATCACTTATAACAAATTTATAAGTAATGGTTTCACCTAACTTCATTTTAGTAAGAACTTTAAAGAGACTATCATCTATTAAATACTCTCCTGCTTGGATAGTCCTAAAATCAAATAAGTAGATGCCAAGTAAAAATAAGGATTTTTCAAAGAAATTATTAGATTCATATATTCCGTTGTACAAATCTAATATTGAGGAGTTGGGTTTTACTTCGTATGTGAATGATTCAATCGTAATTTTATTATTGTAAAAGCTTTTTAATGATCCATAGAGAGTAAATGATGCTAATAGAAAAAAAGCGATTAGTCTTGGTAGAGATTTTATCAATTAGACAGACTTAAAAATAAGAGTTGAGTTAGTTCCACCGAAACCAAATGAATTATTTAATGAAACATCTATTTTCATGTTCCTAGCTTCTTTAGGAATGAAATCTAAATCACAACCTTCATCAGGATTATTTAAATTAATTGTTGGTGGAGAAATATTATTAACAATAGATAAGATTGAAAATATTGATTCTACTGCTCCAGCCGCACCCAAAGTGTGACCTGTCATAGATTTAGTTGAGCTAATTGGTGGAGGTGAATCGAAAATAGATTTAATCGCATTACATTCTGCAAGATCGCCCAAAGGTGTTGATGTTGCATGAGCATTTATATAATCAATATCATTTGTTGAAATGCTTGCATCTGATATTGCACGAGAAATTGATAAAGAAGCACCAGTTCCGTCTTCTGATGGTGCAGTCATATGATATGCATCAGAACTCATGCCAAAACCAATAACTTCTGCATATATATTCGCTGATCGATTTTTGGCATGCTCATATTCTTCTAATACTAGAATTGCTGCTCCATCTGACAATACAAAACCATCACGATCTTTGTCCCATGGTCTACTTGCTGTCTTTGGATCATCAGATTTACTTAAAGCTCTTGATGCAAGAAAACCTGAAACCCCTAATGGTGTAGTTGCCATTTCAGAGCCTCCTGTTACCATAACATCTGCATCTCCATAGGCTATCAATCTTGCGCTAGTTCCAATAGCATGATTACTTGATGCGCACGCGGTCACAATAGATAAATTTGGGCCTGTATATCCTTTGATAATACTTAAGTATCCAGGTGTCATATTTATTATTGATCCAGGAACAAAAAATGGAGATACTCTCTTGAATGACTTTTTGTTAAGAATATCTTTGTTTTTCTCTATGCTATCCAAGCCTCCGATACCTGACCCTATATTTAAACCAACTCTATCTTTATCCACATTATTATTATCCAAACCAGCATCTTCTATTGCCTGAATACCAGCAGATACTCCATATTGAACAAATGTATCTAAACGTCTTACATCTTTGGAGTCTATATACTGAGTTGGATCAAAATCATGAATTCTTCCACCAACCTTAACTGGCATATCTTCAAGATCAACTTCATTTTTAGAGATGCCTGAACAACCTTTTATGCAGTTAGACCATGATTCATTAACAGAGTTACCAAGGGGAGAAATTAAACCCATTCCAGTAACTACAACTCTTCGAGGAAGTTGCATTTAAGATATTATGAGTTTTCGACTATGTAATCTACAGCTTCTTGAACTGTTGAAATTTTTTCAGCATCTTCATCAGCAATTTCAAGATCGAATTCTTCTTCCAAAGCCATCACTAGCTCTACAGTATCAAGAGAGTCAGCACCTAGATCATCGACAAACGATGAATCAGTTTTTACTTCTGACTCAGCAACACCGAGTTGTTCGCAAACAATTCCAGTAACAGTTTTTTCAATTTCACTTCTTTCCATAATAGTACCTCAATTGAAAGTTTGGATATTTTAACGTGCAAGTTAAAAAATACCAACTAATACATAAATAAACCTCCATCAACAGAAATGGTTTGGCCAGTTATGTAATTAGCTTCATCAGAAGCAAGAAACAAAATGCATTTTGCTACATCTTCGACAGTACCAAATCTTTTCATTGGAATATTCTTGCTTACCTCAATTTTTTCATCATCATTCAAGAAGGTTGTCATATCAGTTTCTATAAAGCCAGGCGCAATAACATTTGATGTAATATTTCTTGATCCAAGCTCTTTAGCTAAAGATCTTGAGAAACCAACCATTGCTGACTTTGATGAAGAGTAATTTACTTGGCCAGAGTTACCCATAAGGCCAGCAACTGATGAAATATTGATAACTCTTCCAAATTTATTTTTTACCATGGGTTTAATAAATGCTTTAGTTACTCTGAATAAGCCATTTAAATTTGTCTCTATAACATCATCCCAATCTTCATCTTTCATTCTCAAAAACAATTGATCTTTGGTAATACCTGCATTATTAACGAGCACTGCTGGGAGAAGATCTTTAGACTTAAGGTCTGCAAACAAGTTTTTTATGCTTTCTTTTGACATTAGATCTAACTCAACAGAGATAGCGCTATCGTCTCCTATAAGTTCACCTAAATTAAAATTACTTCGTGATGTACCAATTACTTGATATCCGTCTTTAGAGAAATGTTTAGCAGCTTCTAAACCAATTCCTCGTGAAGCACCCGTAACTAAAACAATTCTACTCATATATTTTGCACCTTATCTCTAAAATTTTGATCAGCCATATATAGAATACTTGTTAAATCATAACCCTTTGATAAGCCACATAAAATATTTTTTGGACCAATTTCTATTAAACATGAAGCGGAATTAGCAATTTTTTCCATAGTTTTAGTCCAAAGAACTGGTTGAGTTAATTGATTTAGGAGATTTTGTTTAATTGAAGATAAATCAGTCTCAATCTCACCAGTATGATTTTGGATGATTGGATATCTTGGAGAAGAAAAAACAATATTTTGGAGAGACTCATTAAATTCATCTGCGGCATCAGTCATTAATCTGGTATGAGATGCAATACTAACGTTTAATTCTATACATCTTTTTGCACCAATTCCTGGTAGTAAATTACTAGCTATTTCTATACCTTCAATATTTCCAGCAATTACGGTTTGCTTCATAGAATTATAATTTGCAGAAGCTACGTAAGCTTTTTCATTAGATTCGGTAATTTTTGAACAAACTTCATCGATTATTTTTGAATCAAGACCAAGTATAGCCATCATTTTACCTTCTTCAGAGCTTTGCATTAACTTACCTCTGAGATGAGTTATTTTTATGGTATCTTCAAAAGTTATTGAATCTGCAAACATTAAGGCTGAGTATTCTCCAAGTGAATGACCGGCTATAACTTTGGGATCTGATAAAGATAAATTTTTATATGCTTCTGAAAAAATGGCAGAAGATAAAACCAGGAGCGGTTGAGTAAAAGAGGTTGCATTTATTTTAGACTCATCCTTTAAAATATTATGAACATCATAACTAAGTATTTCAGATACAATTTCGATCTTTTCATTTATGAAGGACTGATCAACCAGATCAGCATGAAGCATTTCAGGATGTTGTGAGCCCTGACCAGGGAATACACAAGCTATGGAGCTCATTATTTACTCTTGTTCTTGATCTTCTTTAACTGGCTTTCTTAAGTCTTTAACAAGTCTTCCCTTATAAAATCCATCCTTGGTCATTTGATGTCTCAAATGTTTCTCACCAGATACTTGATCAGTGGACAATGTCAGATTCTTTAACTTGTCATGAGATCTTCTCATGCCAATTCTTGAACGTGTTTTTTTACTTTTTTGTACAGCCATAATTATAAAAAAGCGTATCCTAACAAATATATCCTTAAATGAATAGTAATTAAGTATCCAAATAAACTAACATTTTTTGAAACTGATCGTCATAATCTGCAACAAAAGTATTTCTTTTATTGCCAAGATCTAAAAAAGATATTTCAGACGAATGAAGACCTAATCTTTTAATGCCTGAATGTTTTAAGCGCGTGTTAAAGTCATTACATCCATACTTGTTGTCATTGGCAATATTTTTCTTAATTTTTTCACATTGAGCTCTTATTTGATGTGTTCTTCCTGTTAGAATCTCTATTTCTATCAATGAACTACAATCTAGCTTTTTTAGAAGTTTTAATATTGATTTTGCCTCTTTACCATTTTTATTGATTGAAACTTTATTGAATGATCCTTTGGTGTTTGTATCAATGCTATCTTCTAAAACCATTTCTTCAGGTATGAAGTCTTTTACTAAGGCATGATAGATCTTTTTTACTTTTCTTTGTTTTAGTTGATTATTAAAAAAACTTAGAAATTTTTGATTTTTAGCTATTACCAAACAACCAGATGTTCCCTTATCAAGCCTGTGACAAAGATTTAATGAATTATTTTTTAAAACTACTCGTAAAATATCTATGAGACCATGATCATTCTTGGTGCCACTATGTACAGCATAATCTGAGGGTTTATTGAATATTAAGAAATCTTCATCATCATATATCACTTTATTTTTTAAAAATGCATATTTGTTTGCATCTATTTCTATTATCCTCTCTTGATTAATGAGATTTGGAGGTATTCTGATTAAATCATTTGCACAAAGCTTTGTATCAGGCTTAACTCTTTTTGAATTGACTCTTACCTCACCCTTTCTTATGACTTTATAAATTTTTGATTTAGGTATGTTTTTAAAATTTGAAAAAAGGAAATTATCTATTCTCCTGCCTTCATTATGATGATCTACGGTTATATTTTTGACAGACATAAATTATATATATACGATAAACACAATAATTATAGTTTATGTTGAATAGTTCGACATAATAGAGATAGAAAAATACTAATTTTACCTTCAGCTCTCCATCCCGAGCTGTTTAAGAAGCAATAAGAGTAAGACTTCTTAAAAATAACCTAAATTGTATTAACTATTTCCTTAACTGAAGGAGTTAGTATGAAAAGAATATTAATAAATAGTTCTTATAACGATGAATTGCGTGTTGCGCTTGTTGATGGTGCTAAATTATTTGATTTAGATACGGAAGTTACCGATAGAGTCCTCTACAAGGGAAGTATCTTCAAGGCTACAGTTTCAAGAATTGAAAAGAGTCTAAATGCAGCGTTTGTAGATTTTGGATCGACTCGTCATGGCTTTCTTCCATTAAGAGAATTAACCAAAAACTTCTACAAAAAAAATTCACAAGGCAAGACAGAGTCTACTCTTAAAGAGGGTCAAGAAATTCTTGTTCAAATAAATAAGGAAGAAAGAGGAACAAAAGGAGCAACCTTATCAACTCAGATTTCTATAGCTGGCCGTTTTATGGTTTTAATAGCTAATTCAAATAAGTCTGGAGGTATATCAAGAAGAATTACTGGCGATGAAAGAGAAGATCTAAAAAATCAAATTGCAAAACTTGATATCCCTGAAGGAATGGGAGTCATTATTCGAACCGCTGGAATTGATAGATCATTTGAAGAGCTCCAAAATGACCTAAATTATCTAATTTCCTTATGGGATGATATTAATGCTACTCAAGCCTCAGCTGATTCACCTCAATTAATATACAAAGACGACAAATTAATTGTTAGAGTCTTTAGAGATATTTTTAGAGATGATATTGAGGAAATTTTAGTTGACGATAAGTCCGTTTTTGAGGAAGCTAAAAACTTTGCTGAATTAGTTATTCCTGATCAAAAAGATAAGGTAAAACTTTATGATGAGGAAATCCCTCTTTTCAATAGATATCAAATAGAATCTCAAATTGAACTAGCTTTCCAAAGGGAGATCTCTCTTCCATCTGGAGGATCTATTGTAATAGATCCAACAGAAGCAATGACAACTATTGATATTAATTCAGCTCGCTCAACCAAAGGAAAAGATATAGAAGAAACTGCTCTCAAAACAAATTTAGAAGCAGCAAAAGAAATAGCCAGGCAGCTAAGATTGAGAGATGTTGGCGGACTAATAGTTGTCGACTTTATAGACATGCAAAGTGAGGAATCTCAAAATAAGGTTGAAAATGCTTTTAGAAGAGCAGTATCCTCAGATAGGGCAAGAATTCAAATGGCTAGTATTTCAAGATTCGGTTTACTTGAAATCTCAAGGCAACGACTAAAGCCATCATTGAATGAAACGTATGACATAGAACATGTTTTAGTTAGAGGGCCCAGATCCATTGGTCAATCAATCTTAAGAATCATTGGTGAGGATGTAGCAAAAGAAAACACTGCAGAAATTCAAGTATTTGTTCCCGCTGATGTTGCAAGCTATTTACTCAACGAAAAAAGGCGAGATATTCTTAGCATTGAAGACTCATCAGGCGTGAAAATTTTAATTATTGCTGATCCATATAAGTCAAGACCATATTACAAAGTTATAAGAATAAAAAATTCTGAGGTTAGAAAAAAATCTTCATATGATTTAACACCCGAGAGTCCAAATCCTGATACTGGTTGGAGAGACGAAAAGTCAGTTTCAAAGCTTAGTCCCCTTGTAGATGCAACTGATCATAAGAAAAATCATAAATCTGGTGGTGGGATCTTGAGTTGGATTAAAAGTTTGACTTCGGATACTAAAACTAAAAAACCAGTTAAGAAAAAATCAACACAGAAAAGAAGAAGTAGAAAAACAAATTATAAAAGTAAAAAAAATAATGCTTCTAAAACAAGATCTAACAGAAAACCAGTTTCATCATCAAAATCTAATAGAAAACCAACTGCATCAAAAAATACAAGAAGACCAGCAAAACGACAAGATAAAAAGACTAATAAAGATTCTGATGTAAAAAATACCCGAAAAAAAGCTACTCCAAGAAAGTCAATTATAAAAAAGGAAAATACAAAAAAATTTGAAGTAAAAGAAGATACTACAAAAAAAATAACTGGTAGACAGGATATTGTTAAGGAATCTAAAAAGAAGCCCGAACCGCCAACTAGAGCTTTAAATGATCCTCGAGATAACTAGAAATTAATTGACCTGAAATTGACAATTTTGGAGGTATATTAGGAAGATCATTTATTTTGAACCACTTGGCATCTTCTAGCTCTGCTTCCTCTACTTTTATTTCGCCGGATTCATATTCGCAAAAAAATCCTAGCATTAACTGGCTTGGGAATGGCCAAGGTTGACTGCCAAAATATTTAATATTTTTAACGGCAATATTTACCTCTTCCATTACTTCTCTTTTTAGGGCATCTTCAGCCGTCTCTCCAGCCTCAATAAAGCCAGCTAAGGTGCTATACCAGTTCTCAGGGAAAAATTTATTTCTTGCAAGCAGAATCTCATCTTCTCTTGTTACTAAAGTTATTATGCATGGTGATATCTTTGGATAAATAAATTCTTGATTGCAAGGCCTTACAAAGGCACCCTCTTTTTCCTGGAAAGATAACTTTCCCGAGCACCTAGAGCAGTATTTGGTTTCATCAATCCAATGAACAAGCTGCTTGGCTGTAAAAATGATTCCATCACTTTCAGGATTAAAATTAGCTAAACTTCGTATTTCAATTAATTCTGCATCCTCAGGTTTATTTACTAAGCTTATGTCTTTGAGATTAATTGCGTAAATATATTCTTCATCATCGCTATAAATACCTATCCTTCCAGTTTCAACATCGCCATCTAAAATTAAATAATTTGCATCAAATTTATAAGATTTCTCTGTTTTATCGTATAAAATCTTATTTTCTGAAATAAAAATATACTTGTTGTTATTTGATTCAGAAAATTTTTTAAAACGAGATCCAGACATAAGTAGTAATCATAATGAATATATCCTTAATGTATAGCATGTTTTTAGGTGACTCGCCTAAATGGTACAAACAAGCAATCCTTTTATTTCTTTTAATAAATCCTATCTTGCTTATAGCCTTAAATTCGTTTGGCCTTAATGGTGGATTTATTCTAGGCTGGGTTATCTTATTACAGTTTATTTTTACTCTAGCTCTAGCTTTAAAATGCTATCCCTTGCAGCCAGGTGGTCTTTTAGCAATTGAAGCATTAATAATGGATCTCTCAAATCCATACTCAATGATGCATGAGATTGAGGCAAATATTGAAGTAATCCTTTTACTAGTATTTATGGTAGCTGGGATCTTCTTTATGAAAAACCTTATGCTTACGATATTCACTAAATTGCTTTTGCAGGTTAAATCAAAAGTATGGCTTTCAGTACTTTATTGTTTTACTGCAGCCTTTTTGTCTGCCTTCCTCGATGCACTTACTGTAACAGCAGTTTTAATTGGAGTAACTGTTGGGTTCTATAGAATTTACCATTTAATAATTTCAAATAAATATTTTGATGACTCTAGTCATGATATTCATGATGACTCATTGGTTAATTCTGTAAAAATTGAGGAGCTTGAGGATTTTAAGGGTTTTTTAAGACAACTAATCATGCATGGTGCTGTTGGAACAGCTCTTGGTGGGGTGTGCACTATTGTAGGTGAACCTCAAAATTTACTAATTGCAAATATTGCAGGTTGGGATTTCATTGAATTCTTCTTGTATATGGCTCCAGTTACTATGCCAGTTTTTGTGACAGGATTAATTCTTTGTTATTGTCTTGAGCGATACAAACTTGCTGGTTTTGGATCAGAGCTTTCAGATAGTATAAGAACTATTTTTTCTGAATATGCTGCATATGAAAACGAAATTAGTAAAAATGATACAAAGAAAAAAGCTGAACTTTCAGTTGAGTTATTTGTTTTAGTCTTATTAATCCTAGCTCTTGCTTTCCACATTGCTGAGGTTGGAATTATAGGATTAGGTGTAATAATTCTATTAACTTCATTCAAGGGTATAACTCATGAACATTATTTAGGGGATGCTTTCAAAGAGGCCTTACCTTTTACAGCATTGTTATGTGTATTTTTTGCTATCGTAAGTGTTATCCATGAACAACATTTATTTACCCCAGTTATTAATTATGTGCTTACATTTAGTATCGAAAGTCAGACTAGTATCTTCTTTATTGCAAATGGAGTTTTGTCAGCAATAAGTGATAATGTTTTCGTAGCTACAATTTATATTAATGAAGTTAAGGCACTTTTAGATGCAGGTAAGATATCTCTAGAACATTTCAACAATCTTACAATTGCTATCAATACAGGAACAAATATACCAAGTATTGCTACTCCTAATGGACAAGCAGCATTTCTTTTTCTGTTGACTTCTTCTCTTGCTCCGTTAATTAATTTGTCCTATTTTAGGATGGTTTTAATGGCGCTACCATATACAATTGTACTAACTATAGTAGCCCTTATTTCAGTCTATTTATTCATCTAAATGTCACTAAATAGAAAGTTCTGTGTAGCTCCTATGATGAGATATACAGATATGCATGAAAGATTCTTTTTAAGGCTCATCACTAAAAAAGCAGTTCTTTATACAGAGATGATTGCAACTGGGGCGCTTATACATGGAAACTGTGATTATCAATTAGATTTTAATAAAGAGGAACATCCAGTAGCAGTTCAATTTGGTGGATCATCGCCACTTGAATTGTCTAAATGCGCAATAATGGCTGAAAAAAAGGGATATGATGAAATCAATCTAAACATCGGGTGTCCATCCGAAAGAGTCCAAAAAGGTAATTTCGGTGTATGTTTAATGCTTGAACCAGAACTAGTTGCGGAATGTGTTAGACAAATGAGAAGGTCAGTTGATATTCCTATTACTGTTAAATGCAGAACAGGCGTCGACGATAATGATGATTATTTGTTTTTGAAATCATTTATAGATATTGTGAAAGATTCTGGCATTAAAACTTTTATAATCCATGCAAGAAAAGGAATACTAAAAGGCTTAAGCCCAAGACAAAATAGAAATATTCCACCTTTAAATTATGAAAAAGTTTATTCAATAAAGAATGATTTTCCAAATTTAGAAATTGTTATCAATGGCGGAATAAAGTCTATAAATGAAGCAAAAAATCATTTGAATTATGTTGATGGAGTAATGCTAGGAAGGGCTGCATACGATAACCCTTTTATGCTCAGTGAAATAGATTCTGAGATTTACTCAAACGCAAAGACTGATATCAGCAAAAAAGACCTACTTTCAGAATACTTAGATTATGTGCATCTCATGACTGAAAAGGGTTATGATCCCAAAATTATGTTGAAACATGTATTTGGTCTTAAAAAAGGTGAGAAAGATGCGAAAAGATTCAGGGTTAAAGTAACAGAGGTTATGAGATCACCGAGTCTAGTTGAAAACAAAGATGAATTATTGTCGATGGTTTAGTTATCACCAAAAATATCATCCATATCGTCTAAAAATACATCATCCTCAGTTGAACCATTTTTTATTTCGTATTCCCTCGATTGGACATAAGCATCTTTAACAAACATATACTTATCGCCAATAATAAGTGTTTCGGCATCAAGAAGACGCTCTCTTGTCTCGAGAGCGTCAATACCCACCAAAGTGAACTTTACATCATTATCTTCCATAGCAAATGTTCCTGAAAGAAAACTTGAAATTGGTCTGCTCAATAAATCTCTCGGATTACTTGGACCTAAAAAAGGAAGCATGATGTATGGTCCTGAAGAAATACCCCAAACACCAAGTGTTTGTCCAAAATCTTCTTCATGTTTTTCAAGACCCATTTTTGATGCAATATCAATTAAGCCAAATAGTCCAATAGTGGTGTTGATTACAAATCTTCCCGCATCATTAAATGCATACTTAATTTCACCTTGTAGAACTTGATTTATTGTAGTGTCAATTTCCTCAAGATTGTTAAAAAAATTAGTTACACCTGTTCTAGCGAATTGAGGTGTGACTTTTCTATATACTAAGGCAGTTGGTTTTAAAATTTTTTCATCTAATTTTTCATTAAAGACAAAAATATCTCTATTTAGGTCCTCAAATGGATCATTGATTTCTTTGGCAAAGAGTGGAAACGAAAATAATAAAACAAGCAAAAGTTTATTCATGTTCTTTAATTGCCTTTATTGTGTTTATAAATACAGTATCTAATTCTAAATCATCAAATGGGTATACTAAATCTATAAATTTTTCATTGAATTCAACTCTATCTAAAATTAAATTTTCTGACTCTAAACAAAAACTTTTCAGCTGATCACTTTGATGAACATTATTTAATACTATCCCAAGGATTTCAGTATTAAGGCTTTTAAAAACCTGTTCAGATCTTTTTAGATCAGCAATTGATAATTTAGAGAGAGTAGTCACTAGAATTACATAATCAGGAATAATCTTTTGGCATACTGTCAAATAAGCATCTCCTGTTCCAGGAGGCATATCAATTAGTAAATAATCGATGTCGCCCCAATTAGTTTTTTCATAGATCTGATTTATTGCTGAACTTAACATAGGCCCTCTCCAGATAGCAGCATTTTTATCGAGCAAGAATCCAAGAGAGTTTATTGAAATATTATCAACATTTTTTGGCGTATATGGTCTTTTAGTATTTTTTTTATCTAGTTCAATATTTTTATCATTAATATCGAATAATATATCTTGATTAGGACCATAAATATCTGCATCTAGTACGCCAACTTTACTGCTTTTTGAGAGTGCTGTTGCTAAATAAGAGCATACTGTTGATTTACCAACACCCCCTTTCGCTGAAGCAATTGCAATAGTTTTTTTTATAGTCATTATCTAATTAACTTATAATATATTAAAACTTATCACAAAATGAAATCACGTAAGATTCTGGTAACAAGCGCTTTGCCATATGCTAATGGCTCTATACATATTGGGCATGTTCTGGAATCTGTAATAACAGATATTTGGGTAAGATATCAAAAAATTAATGGTAATGAATGTCTTTATTTTTGTGCAGATGATACACATGGAACACCAGTAATGCTGAAAGCCAAAGAACTTGGAATAGAACCTGAAGAACTAATAAGACGAATAAGAGAGGAACATATTAGAAGTTATTCAAAGTTTAATATCAATTTTGATAATTTTTATACTACTCATTCTGATGAGAATAAGGAATATGCTGAAAATATTTATAAAAAATGTAAAGAAGCAAACCTTATATTTAAGAAAGAAATTGAGCAATTTTATGATTCAGAGGAAGGTCTTTTCTTATCGGATAGATTTATTAAAGGTCAATGTCCAAAATGTGGAGCTAAGGATCAGTATGGTGATGGTTGTTCTGTATGTGGAACAACTTATTCGCCCGATGATCTTGTAAATCCGTATTCATCATTGTCAAATTCCAAATTAACAAAGAAAAAAACCGAACATGTATTTTTTGATTTGCCTCAAATGAAGGATTTTCTTGAGGATTATCTCAAAAACTTATCACTTCAAGATCCTATAAAGAATAAACTCAATGAGTGGATAGAGGATGGATTGAAACCCTGGGATATATCCCGAGATGCACCATACTTTGGGTTTGAAATACCAGATGAAAAAGATAAATTTTTTTACGTTTGGCTTGATGCGCCGATTGGATATTTAGCTTCTGCAAGAAATTGGGCAGAAAATAATGACATAAATATAAAAGATTTATGGGATGAGGCATCTGACTTCGAAATTCATCATTTTATTGGGAAAGATATTGCTTACTTTCATGCCCTATTCTGGCCAGCTCTATTGAAGTCATCGAACATACGTTTGCCTGAATCAATTAATGTTCATGGTTTTTTAACTATTAATAATGAGAAAATGTCTAAATCCAATGGTACCTTCATAAATGCTGATGATTTTGCTGAAAAATATGATGGTGAATTACTCAGATATTATTTTGCTGATAAATTTAATAATTCTATAGACGATTTAGATTTTAATGAGGATGAATTTATTCAAAAAATTAACTCGGATATTGTTGGTAAATATTTAAATATTGCTAGCAGAGTATCAAAATTTATTGAGAAAAATAATAATAATCTCTCGGCAGCCATAGATGAAGGCTTTATTCAGAAAAATTTAACTAAAATTGATGAAATAAACAAACATTATGAGAACTTAAATCTTTCTAAATCTGTAAAGATTATTATGAAGATGGCTGATGAAGTTAACAAATATATTAATGAGAATGAGCCTTGGAAATCTAGTGAAGAGAAAGCAGTAGAAGTATCCACAACAGCAATCAACTGTTTTAGAGTTATCTCAATATTGCTGAGTCCTGTTTTACCTTCAATCACATCAAAAGCTTTGAATATGTTTAATGAAAGTTCTAATTATGATTTTAATAATATTAGGGATAACCTTGTAAATACTAGAATTAATCCATATAAGCCCCTATTAAAAAGATTAGAAAAAGCTAAAATAAATGAGGAAATTGAAATGGAAAATTCAGATTTAATTAATATTAAAGATTTTGCAAAGGTTGAGCTTCGTGTAGCCAAAATTGTTAAAGCTGAGGGAATAGAGGAAGCTGATAAACTTATAAAATTACATCTTGATGTGGGTGATCTTGGTCAAAGAACTGTTTTTGCTGGCATAAAAAGCGCGTATGATCCTGAGAATCTAAATGGAAGACATGTTGTATTAGTTGCAAATCTTGAACCAAGGAAAATGAAGTTTGGAGTATCGGAAGGAATGGTCTTAGCTTCGAGTGATGAGGGATCAATTTATTTAATATCACCAGATGAAGGTGCAAAACCAGGCCAGTTAGTTAAATAATGAAAGAAACGGATATTTTAATAGTTGGAGCTGGACCTGTAGGACTTTTTACAGTTTTTGAAGCTGGTCTATTAGGATTAAATTGCACTCTGATTGATAATCTAGATAAGCCTGGTGGTCAATGTGCCGAACTCTATCCTGAAAAACCTATCTATGATATTCCAGGAGTCCCATTTCAGACTGCACAAGAACATGTTGATGCCCTATTAAAGCAGATAGAGCCTTTTGATTATGATCTAAATTTATCCCAAAGAGTTCAAACAATTTCTCAAGGTGATGATTTTTGGATGGTGGAAACCAATGAGGGCAATAAATTTAAAACTAAAAACATATTTATAGCAGCGGGTGCTGGATCATTTGAACCCAGAAGACCACCAAATATTGAGAATCCTGATTTATTTCTTAATAAAGGAGTAACTTATGCTGTTAGAAATATGGATCAATATAAAGACAAAGAAGTATTTATCTTTGGGGGCGGTGACTCTGCTCTAGATTGGACAGTTGAGTTAAGTAAAATTTCTTCTCACGTCAGTTTAGTTCATAGAAGAGATCAATTTAGAGGTGCATTTAAAACTGAACAAGAAATGAGGGACCTAGTTAAAAGTGGAAAAGTAAGCCTTTTCACACCTCATTTGATCAATGAAATAGTTGGAGATAAAAAAGTAACAGGTGTAAAACTTAAGAACTTCGAAACTTTAGAAATATCAGAACACAATGCTGATGAACTCCTATTCCTATTTGGTTTAAATAAAAAACTTGGTCCAATACTGGATTGGGAAATTGATTTAGAGGATAAAAAAATATCTGTTAATACCACTACTTTTGAAACCTCAAAAAAAGGTATTTTTGCTGTAGGAGATATAAATCATTACGAAGGAAAGCTTGACCTTATATTATGCGGATTCCATGAAACAACACTTGCTGTTCAGGAAGCTTTTAAAAGAATAAATCCTGGTGAAAGAGTTCCCTTTGGATATACAACCTCAAATAAAAAACTTCAAAAAAAACTTGGCGTAATTGATTGAAAGAAAAGTTTAGAAAGTTCCTTCCGGTAGTTGTAGATATGGAAACTGGTGGTTTTGATCCAGTTAATGATGCCCTATTAGAAATCGCCATTACTCTTATAGATTATGACAAAGAATTTCGAGTTGGCTCCACTCATAGGCATCACATAATTCCCTTTGAAGGTTTAAATGTTTCTGAGGAATCACTCGAATTTACCGGCATTGACCTGAATCATCCATTACGAAATGCTGTTGATGAAAAAGAAGCTTTAATAGATATTTTTAGCATCATCAATAAACATAAGAATAAATATGAATGCAGTAGAGCTATTTTAGTTGGACATAATGCTCACTTCGATTTGGGTTTTTTAAATGAGTCTGTTAAAAGAAATAATATTAAAAGATCCCCTTTCCACCCCTTCTCAGTATTTGATACTGTTTCTATAGGTGGGATTTTTACTGGTCAGACTGTGCTTGCAAGAATTGCTAAAGAACTAGGCTTTGAATATGAAAATGAATTGGCACATTCAGCTTCTTACGATTCTGAAATAACAGCAAAAGTTTTTTGTAAAATCTTAAATAAAATAAATTAGTCTACTGCTTCATCAATGAGTTTTTGAAGATCGCCTGATTCATGCATTTGGGTAACTATGTCACAGCCTCCAATTAACTCACCAGAGATAAAAACTTGAGGAAAGGTTGGCCAATCAGTAACTGAAGGTAGCGTTGCTCTAACTTCTTGATTTTCTAAGATATCAACAAATGAAAATTGAGCCCCACAATCTATCAAAGCTTGGACCGTTTTTGATGAAAATCCGCATCTTGGCTCATATGGTGTGCCCTTCATATAAATAAGCACAGGATTTTCTTTAATTTGTTGTTTTAGTTTTTCTTCTAGACTCATCTAATTATTTTAATATATTGTGAAAGTATATTATCCAATCCATGGATAAGCGATTCAGTTATTATAGCGTGACCAATTGAAACTTCATCAATAATATTAAGATCAATTAAATCAGGAAGATTTTCTAAATTGAGATCATGACCCGCATTAAGTTTTAAATTATTGGATTTTGTATACTTAAAAATCTCATACATTTCTTCAATACATGAAACTCTTTCATCTTTATTTAATTGTGCATATGGCCCAGTATAAATTTCTACAGCATTTGCACCCATTTCCAAGGCATAGTTTACAGACTCAATATTGGCATCAATAAACATGCTTACAAATTTACAATCTTCACGGAGTCTTCCTATAATTAATTTTAATTCATCATCATGTCCTCCCCTGAGCCAGCCATGATCAGAGGTTATTTGATCTTCTTTGTCTGGAACTAGTGTTGCTTGATAGGGTTTAATATCTGACACAAGATTTTCATACCCCCTAAATGATCCTCTTTCAATGTTAAATGGATTGCCCTCAATATTGAATTCAAGATTATTTTTTTTACATAAATTAGCTAAATCAATGACATCAGATGACAAGGCATGCCTCTCATCTGGTCTAGGATGAAGAGTTAAACCACAAATATCATGATTCATGCATGACTTAGCAAAATTAACCAATGAAGGATAGTCTGATCCTCTTGCATTTCTGAGCAGTGCAACTTTATTCAAGTTTATACTTAAATTTGTTTTATTCATAGAATCTATATTAATTATAACTAATATCTATGTTTTAACTAATATTTTCTTTTATTTCTGTGTGAGCTTCTCTTGAAATATTGTGTTTTGATAAAAGGTAGCTTGCAAGAAAAAAGCAGATAACTGGAATAAAATGATACATATATAAAAGAGTATTCTTGGTATATTCTGTATTATCTGAACCTAAGGTGATATCAAAACCTATGACACTCTCAAGAAATATATATGGGAAGGCTACAGCAAAGGTAAAACCTACTTTAGTTAATGTTGTGTAGTATGCAAACATAGCTCCAGATTTATTAATGTCAGATTCTGCCTGCTCAGCATCTGAAACGTCAGCTATCATAGAAATAATTAGTGGCGCTGCTCCAGAAAATGATATTCCATAAACTGCCAGAACAAAAAATAATACTCCTGCCTTTACTGTCTCGCTTGCATCAGCAATGAATAAAACAACAAAAAACTGAAGTAGAAAAAGAATGCCTGCATATAGTAGACATAATGATGCAGCATAATGTTTTGTATATTTAAGACCAATATGTCTCCAAAAAAATATTCCTATAACTGCAAATGTGAAGTTTACAAATATTGCTCTTGATGCATAATCACCGAGCTCAAGAATAGAGTCCATAAAGATTACAAATAACCCACCAGTTAAACTCTGGGCAAATGCAAGAAGTACACTTGCTAAAACAAGTCTATTTAAAGTTTTATTCTTAAAGAATCTCTTAAAAGATTTTAGTGGATTATCATAATTTGAAGAAGTTCTCTTATCATCTAAGAAAAATAGACCAAGAAAAATTGTTAAAGGAATACCAATCAGAGCAAATATTCCAATTGCATTGATCTTTAAAAGAAATGATCCTTCATAAATCTCAATTACAGCAGGTATTGAAATTACAATTAACGTTGCGATTATCGCAATGATTTCTCTTAATGTTAATAATTTCGTTCTTTCATCATATTCTGGAGCTATAAATGATGCCCATGAGAGCTGAGCTATGTTAGCAAGGGTAAATCCACTATAAAGAGAAAATAAGGCAATAAATAAGTACCAACCACTAATGAATTCATCTTGAGGAAAAAAAAGAAAATATGCGCTAAGACATAACACAGGTAGCGATAAGAAAATCCAATGCTTATGCTTTCCAAATCTAGATGGATATCTATCAACCAACGCGCCCATAATAGGATCAGTGAATACATCTATAATCCTTCCCGCAAAAAAAATTAACCCTACGAGGGAAAGACCAAGATTATAATTAGATGCATAAAATGGAAGGATGTAGACAAGGATAGGAATTCCAGTTACAGGAAATGGAAAAACTAATGATGAATATATAATCTTTTTAGTATTTTCTGAAATAACCATTTGGATTAGAATACTATACTTATAATTAATCTTTTAAAATGGCTAAATTAAATAAAAATCTACTAAATATTTTGGTCTGTCCTGTTTCTAAAGGAAAACTAATTTATGATGAAGAAAAAAATGAACTCATCTGTGAAGAATCTAAATTAGCTTATCCAATCATCGATGGTATTCCTGCGATGCTTAAAGAAAAAGCTCGTAAGATTTCGTAACATAAAATTTACAATACGTTTCAAAATCTACACCTAGAAGAAACACTAATTAGTAACCATTTATCTGTTGATTAGAAAGCTTCCCCTGTTTTACCTATTCGACGAGATATAAGGAGCCGTAATGGCTCCTTTGTTTTATAATTTAACTATGCGCCTGTAGCTCAGTTGGATTAGAGTGCTTGGCTACGAACCAAGAGGTCGGAGGTTCGAATCCTTCCAGGCGCGCCATTAATCAGCAGAATTAGCGTACTGATTCAATAGAATGTTTTTTACTGCATCCGGTTGATCCTTTAACCTTTCTAAGAAGTATTCATTATCTTCAAGTCTTAAATCTTCGTTCACTATGGATAAAGCATCTTTATTTGTAGGATGGTTATGAAACTGATTAGATATTTTATTAGTTATTTGCTCAGCAACTACTTCATAAGAGTCTGATTCAAAATTCATTACATCTCCAATATTTAATACCACTGACCCTTTAAATCCTGATATTCCTCTGGATATACTCTCAAGGTCTTCATTTTCTGTTTTTTTATAAAAGCCGTTTACTTCAGTCTCATAAATCTCTTTAGCTTTATTTAAATCATTTGGATCAAACTCATATGAGATAGATACTGGCACAACCTTCACATGATTAAAAAAATTAGAGACTGGTAATTCTTTTCTTTTAGAAAGGTGAATCATTTTTAAGATTGCTGGATCAGTAATATCTCTTCCATCCTTTGCTCTTCCCTCACGTTGAGCAATCCAGATAGACTCATTATCAACTGTTAATTTATTGAAGATAAATTCTGAAACAAGATTTAGCGATCGATAGATTTCTCTTTTTGATGATCCAGATCTAGGTATTATAAAACTCTTATTAAGGCGCATAAGATCTGCAGCCCACTTTTGATTCATAAGATTACTTCCAACAGCTATGTTTACAGTAGAAAAATCATTTTTGTGAAGAGCAAGATTTAAAAATGCTGGATCTAAAGTTATGTCTCTGTGATTTGAAATAAATAGATAAGAAGTATTCTGTTGAAGTTTTTCCATTCCCTCATAAGTAAAACCACTTGATGAATCAGCTATGATCTTTTCCATAATCTTTTCATACATATTTTGATATTGTTGAATGGATTTAATTTTTTTTAGTCGTCTGTTGAGATAAAAAGACAGAAATAATCCTAAAAAGGAATTAAAAAAACTATTGTGATGGCCTCTAGAATGCAAAAAGGCATTTATAACATTCTTATTGGATGCAAGCTCACGAAGTTTAGATTCAACTTCGTGATCATAATAAGGTCTTATTTCTTCAAATTTATCCAAGCTGTATAATGATTTTTAAGTGTATTTTACAAAATATATGAAAGATTACCTAAATTATGATGGTTTAGCTGTAATGGCTCACAGAGGTGGCTCTCTTGAGGCTCCTGAAAATACTATTGAATCTTTTAAATATTCTCTAGAAATTGGCTCAGATATCATTGAAACCGATATTCAGCTAAGCTCTGATGGAGTTCCTTACATCTTTCATGATGATGACTTAAAAAGAATCCTAGGTATACATAAAAATTTTAATGAACTTTTATCTTCTGAAATAGATGAATTAAATATTTTTGGTGATTATAAAATACCAACACTTGAGGAAACGTTAAAACAATTTCCTAATACTAGGTTTCAAATTGATTTTAAGACAGATGAAGTAGTCGATCCTGCAATTGAGATAATTAATAAATTTCCACATATTAAAAAGAATTTATGTGTTGCAAGTTTTTCTAGTAGAAGACTACAAAACATTAAATCAAAACTTAGTGGCATAACTTATTCAATGGGTCCTCATGAAGTACTAAAGCTTCTTCTTAAAAGCTTTGGATTATATAGAAGTAAAGTTAATGGTGATTGTCTTCAAATACCAATATATAGATATGGAATAAAAATTGTTACAAAAAGATTCGTTGATTTTTGCAAACATGAAAATATCAAGATTTCTGTTTGGACCATTAATAGTATAGAAGAAATGAACTATCTAATTGACTTGAAAGTAGATGGAATAATAACAGATAAGCCTAAAGCTTTGATTGATCTTCTTGCTTCAAAAAATACTTAACAAGAGCCTTTCTTGCAAAGTAATAAATTGGAAGAATAATAATTGAACAAATTAGTATTTCTACTCCAATACTGTAATCGATAAGCGATCTTATAAATCTTGCAACAAATAGACTGACTAGACCCATTAGTGAATAAAAGATTATTGAATTTTTACTAAATAATTTCATTTGGATATTTAACAAATCTTAATACGAAACCGCCAGCAATAAATAAAACAATAATTGGGACAAGTGCTATTTGAAAATTATTGAATATTCCAATAAATATCCCAACTAAGGCTGGCCCCATTACTGATCCGGCTCTACCAAAAGTATTATAAAAACCAAAAAATTCTCCAGACTTATCTGTAGGAATTATTTTTGAGAAAAAGCTTCTGGAAGCTGCTTGAATCCCTCCCTGAACCGATCCTATTAAAGCGGCCATAACATAAAACTCAGTAGCATTAGAAAGTGCTGTTGAGTAAATAACAACACATATATAAATAAAAATAGTCGCATAAAGAACAACTTTATCATTGAACTTGTTTCCAATGTAAGACCAGAAAAGAGTTGATGGAAATGCTACAAATTGAACTAGAATTAATGCAACAATAATCGATGACTGATCAATGCCTATATTTTCAGCAAAAATTGCAGCAAGTGACATTATGGTATGAACACCATCGATATATAGAAAGAAAGCAAATAAAAATAACAAAACATTCTTATTTTTTTGTATGTCTCTAAAGGTGCTTACAAATCCACTTAAAACTTCTTTAAAGTTGCCAGTTTTTTCAACCTCACGCTCTTTATAATTAATTACTAAAGGAAGCATAAAAATAAACCACCAAACTGATACAGTTATGAATGCCCATCTAACTGCCTCAGCCTCATTACTTAAACCAAATGTTTCAGGTTGGAGAACCATGAAGGCATTTAAAGCAAATAATAACCCTCCTCCAAGGTAACCAAGTGAGTAGCCATAACTTGATACTTTTGTTAGCTGATCTTCTGAAGCAATATAGACTAGCATTTTGTCATAGAGAACAATCGCCGAAGCAAAGGAAAAGAATGAAATACCATAGAGGATAAGTGCCATAAGCCATTTACCCATTGGAATAAAGTAAAAGGAGGCAACAGCTATAATTGATAATAAAGTAAAAACTACGAATAGAATTTTTGTTAGTCTTTTATAGTCAGTTATTGCACCGATAATGGGTGCAGAAATAAGAATAACTAAATTTATTATTGTTAACGCAAATGCAAGATATTGAGTTGCTTGAAGTGACTCAAGGCCATTAGACCAATAGCTAGCATAAAATAAAGGAAAAAATGCAGCTAATACTGTTGTTGCATAGGCAGAGTTACCAAAATCATAGAATATCCAAGACTTGATTTCTTTGTTAAAATTCCTCATATTTCCTTAATTAAATATGAACGATAACGAAACAACGAAATTCGCAACATTCTTTTTAGTTGGCATAGCACTGTTAGTCTTACTCCTTGGTGTTGGCTCATATTTTTATAGTATATATATGTAATTACCCCGGTGGCCACGAGAGTGGTCTTCCAGCCAACAGATGTAAGTGAAGATGAAAGACTGACTGTCCTGCTTTCGCTCCATTATTGATAACAATTCTAAAAGCATCTTTTGTATCATGATCTTCCGCTATTTTATTGGCTGCTATAAGCAGTTTTCCTAATAGTTCGCTATCATTTTCATCTGATAAAGACAGCTGGGGAATTTCTTTTTTGGGGATTATTAAAATATGAATGGGAGCTTGAGGATTAATATCATTAAAAGCTATGCAAAAATCATCCTCATATAAAATATCTGTCGGTATTTCTTTATCGATAATTTTTTTAAAGATGGTCATACTTACATGAAGACTCTCGGCAGAAGCCTTATAGCGATATAAAAAATTCCTGCGGTCATAACGAGACCTAGAAAAATTACTAAAAGATCTCTTAAAAATGCCGTTAGCCTTCCATTTCTTTTAGCTTTTACTAAATTTATTATAAAAAATGTAATGGCCAAGAGTGATGCGGTAAGTATTAATATTTGAATCATAATAAATCTATAAAATTGAGCTTAATCCTGTAGTGAGTATTATAAGGCCAAAACCCCATACCGAAATAGCTAAAATAGATGCTCTATAGAATCTCATAAATTCCATACCTGTCATCCCTATTAAAAATGGAACAATAGCCCTCATGGCAGGAATAAATCTACCTAATACAACTGTAAGTTGACCAAATCTATCAATAAAATTATTTCCTCTCTCAATAATACTCTCTCTTTTTTTAAAAAACTTTGTCTCAAGCACAAGCGGACCAAATCTTTTACCTAACACAAAACTGATAACATCGCCCGCATGCGCTCCAATCATAGCTAAAGGAACTATGCTATATAAATCAAGAAGATTGTTGTTATAAAGAAATACACAGATTGAAAAAAGAATTGCACTTGAGAGAATGCTACCAACGATTACCAACGACTCTGCAAAAGCAAAGAGAAGAATCAATACATATGAGTATTGTAAATTATTCGATATAAACTCTAAGACGTTATCTAGTGACATCTAAAGCATCAAGAACATCTTTGAATGAGACAATTTTGAAGTTTTGTCTTTTAGTTCTATACCCATCTTTATTAAGACCATCTTGTGCAATCATAATGCCTTCTGGGTACTCTTCACTCAGTTTGTAGTTAATTGTTTCTATACCATCTGTATCAGTCACATTGTCTATACTTTTTGAAGAGCCAATTCTAAAACTGGTTATGTAATCATAAGGATAATTTCTATCATAGAGATTAAACTTACTATCTCCCTGAGAGGATAAAATTAAATAACCTGAATTGTTTGGTGTTTTATATAAAGATACACCCTCTGGGTCACCACCGATTTGGCCTTCCCTAGAATCGACAATATAGGGCTCAGAAAAATCAAAACTGTCATCGAGTCTATAAGCTTTTAAAACCCCTCTTACCTCTTCTTCTGATATAAAAAGGGTCCTATTTAGATCATCATAAACACACCCTTCGGATTCTCCACCATTATTGAAAGTTGTTATGAGATCAAGGCCATTCTCAGTTAGGTTCCACACCTCAACCCGTGGACCAGTATCTTCTGTTAGAAAAGCAACTAATCCATACTTTGGATCTATTCCAGCACATATACCATATACGATAATATCTGATTTGCCTCTAAATGATGGTTTTGATGGAACTTCCCATGAGTTATTTTCAAGTTTTTCTCTTGTTTCATTATCTTCAAATACCCATAAATCGACCGATCCTAACGTTCTATTAGATGCAAAAAGGAAAGTGAAATCCGAGACATTCTCATCATCTCCAACGTTGATAGTTCTTGTATCAATGTTATTAATATTACCAAGATTTGTATAGCTCAGTTCTTGCCCTTGAAGGTTATAACTATAAATTCCACTTTTTTTATCAGTACCAAAGATGATTGAATTTGAGGGATTGCTCTTATTTACCCATATTGCAGGATCATCTGCAGCATCACCCTTAGTTACAACAGGTGGTGTCTCATAAATTGCCTCAACCTCAGCATAATCTGCCAAAGAATAAGTAGTAAAAAAAAAGGTAAGTACTATACTTACCTTTTTGAAGCTATGAAAAAGATTAATAAGTGTATGTAAAACCAATTGTTGCGCTTGTTCCATATTCATCATATTGCGATAACCTCGATGTATTTCCCCAGTAATAAAATTCTGGTTCATCATTTATGTTAATTAAATCAAATTTAAGAGTTAGATTATCATTCAAGTAGTACTTAGCTGTAAAGTCTATTTGAGAATGATCGTCAGTAAATCTGATATTGTCATAATTTAAATCTTCTACAGTAGTTTCAATATCATCATCAGCAAGGTAATCTAAGTAATCACTTCTTTGAGCCAATGAAAGTCTTATATCTAGTTTTCCCTTGTCATAACCAATTGATATATTACTTGTGCTATCAGCAAGCTTTCTAAAGGGAACAGTAAACACACCATTGTCACTAGGTATATCACTTTCTGCGTCAACTTTAGTCATATTGACTGAAATAAATAAACCATCAAATGGTTCAGGAAGATCTTCAAACTCCCTAAATAAATTAAATTCAATTCCATCAACTGTTGACTCATCACTGTTAACAAATGTTAATAATTCGCTAAAGTTATACCCCGCAACGACACCTTGTGTTAGTTGAGGATAAATAGCGTTATCAATATCTTTTCTGAAAAAGCCTAATGATATTGCACCATTGTCATTATATCTTTCAATGCTAATATCTAGATTTGTAGCTTCATATGGTTCTAAGTCTGGATTACCCATTTCTCCTTCATAAGTGCCATCTGATTCCAGCGAAATATCTGCTACAGGAGCAGATTGACCAAATCCAGGTCTAGATAAAGCACGCCAAACTGCACCACGGACTATTGTATTGTCATCAACAAAGTATTTTACGTTTACACTTGGTGAAACAAATGTGTAATCTTTAGATCCATTAATAATATCGTTAGGATCACCATCATTGTATCCAACTGTAGTAAATGAAGTATCCTCCACCCTTAAACCTGCAATTACAATTGCATTATCAAATTCCATTGTGCCCATTCCATATAGTGCAAAGATATCTTCTTCAGAAACATAGTCATCACCATAATCACTTGTTCCATAAGGGCCAAAGGTGCCCTGAAGAGCAAAAATTGTTGCAGGATCTGCCATAGGACCAAAACCAGTTGGCCAGGGCCAGTTAACTGGTGAAGTGTTTACATTAAAATCTGATTGAACAGCATCAGGCTCCCAGCTATAACCCTCAACATTCTTTTCTTTTTCTCGAGTGCTATATTTGAGGCCCCATTTTAGAGTTGTTGGGACATCAGAAACCATAAAACCTTCTTTCATAAAGTCAACCTTAAATGATGAGACTCTATCTTCAATAACGGAATCTTCCTCTTCAATCTCATCTACTCCCATATTTGATGGATCATAAATACCCTGAGCACCATTAGTTAGCGTCATAAGTGGTTTTTTAGGATCTGAGTAATCAAAATATCCACAAGGTCCTCCGCAATCATCTGCATCAAAGGTACTACTTCTAAACTTTGCATCAACATTATCTGTATCATCCTCTTCAGCAAAAGAATTAGTATATGCAAACTCTGCGTCCCAACCGTTGACTATTGTGTTACCACCAAGAATAAATGTTCTGATTGTTCTAACTTCCTGCCTAACTCTTGTTTCTGCATCTCTTCTTATTTCTGTAATAGTACTTCCTGAAGCAGTAACATCAGTTTGATCATCTCTCATTTTGTACTCATCCTTATATCTGAGCTCATCATCAATATACTCATTCCAAAGAATGTTTGCGAACATAGAAGTTTCATCATCGATCATAAAGTCAATGTCATATGTTAAGCCTAGTCTTTCTCTGGTTAAATCATAATATCTGCTTTCAAAATCATCACCTATTGCGAAGTTTCCATTATCAAAGAGGTCCCAGCCAGGAAATCCTGTTTCATTGTTATAAGTAATTATTTGTTTCTCAGATGAAGTAAATCCAATTATATGTCCAACATTTTCACTAATCATATCTCCGTAGGTAATGGAAACTTTAGGATTATTACTGTTTGAAGTTTGTTCATTCCATAGAGTGTTTGCTTTTAACTTAAAATAAGTACCATCTAGATCTAAAGCACTTTTAGTATTAAACTCAACTCTTCCACCAATGGAATCAGAGTCTTGGTCAGGAGTAAGAGATTTGTATACTTCAATAGAATCTAGAAGTTCTGTTGGTAGACCGTCAAGCATTACTTTTCTTCCACCTTCTGGTGCAGGAACAGTTGCGCCATTAACAGCAATGGTGTTTAAATCTCCTGAAAGACCTCTTATAGTTACATACCGGCCCTCCCCTTGATCGTTTTCAACTGAAATACCAGAGATTCTTCTTAAGGCCTCTGCTGCAGTAGTATCTGGAAATTCACCTAATGCATCTGAATCTACAACTGACACAATCTGGTTAGATTCTCTTTGCTTTTCTATAGCAGAGATAATGCTAGCTTTTGTTCCAACTACAATCAATTCCTCAACATTTTCTGAATCTTCTTGAGAAAATGCAAAAGGGACGATAAAAATTAATAGAAATAGATATATATTTTTCATAAGCTTATTTAATAACTGATAATGTTTAAAAATATACATTTAGATTGTTACAGAGGTGTTACATTTATCAAACAAAGTGTTGAGATTGTGTGACAGTGAGTTTCTATGAAGAAGAGAATTTTTTTGTAATAATATACTAAATAAACATATGTCTAATAATTTATGATCGCAAAACAAAAGAGAAGCAGAGATAGAGTTAAAATTATTATTAAAACTGCAAGAGAGATTCTCAAAGATGGTGATGTTTCTGATATCACAATTGCTAAGGTTTCTGAGTTATCTGAACTTAAAAGAACATCAACATATAAGTTTTTTCCAACCCCTGATCATATAAAAATTTATTTATTAAACGAACTCATTCATGAATGTTCAACATTCATGAAATCAAATATTAAAACCCATAACGATGCTAACCTTCAGAGCGTTCTTGATGAAGTTGTAACAATTCTTATAAATTATTTTGACAGTTCAGTGCCAGCAAAAAAACTTATTCTTCAAAGCTCCATAATTAACTCTGATTTGGAGTCTTTGATGTCTTTGTCAGAGCAAGTGAATAAATATGTTTCATTAAATATAGATCTTCCGTCTATGTTTAATGAAAAAGGTGTTTTTCTTGTGCTTACACAAATAATCATTTCTATACTTTCACTAAATTATAAAATGGATAATGAGTTAAATAATGTTGGAAAAAGTGAGGCTATTAGGGCTTCTACATCTTATTTAATTGCATGCACTGCAAAAGAGTAAGTTAAGTTATTAAAATAAATCTTAATATTAAATAAAATACAATTGTAAAAATTGCTCCTATTGGGATGGTAATTATCCACGACATGAAGATCTTTAGAATTTGTTTTAAATCTAGAGCCTTTACACTATTTACAAGTCCAACACCTATAACAGCTCCAACAAGAGTATGCGTTGTTGATATTGGAAATCCCATATAGCTTGCTAAAACTACAGTAGTGGATGTTGCCATGTTTGCAGAGAACCCCAGTGATGGTGTTAGTTTTGTGATCTTCTCTCCAACAGTTTTGATTACCTTATGTCCCAAAGTAGCAAGTCCAAAAACGATACCAAAAGCACCTAAGAAAAGAATCCATGATGGTGATGAAGAGGTCGTATCAATTAAACCATCAGATTGAACAACATTTACAATTGCTGCAAGCGGGCCAATTGCATTTGCAACATCATTTGAACCATGAGCAAATGCCATACTGCATGCAGTAATAATCATTAGAATACCAAAAGCACCTTCTACACCCCCTAACCCATATTTATTTTCTGATCTAAGAGATTCTTTATTCATACGCAAGAAAATTGCCGTTACAACAGAAACAAAAATACTTATAATTACCGAGTAAGTTAGTACCTCGCTATCACTCCAAACTAAGCCGACATACTTAAGACCTTTTTTTGTAGTAACTAGGCAAATGACTAAAGTCACCAAAAATGAATATATTGGAATAATGTTTACTGCTGCATTTAACTGATTTTCTTTTTCAAGGACTAATTTCTTTGCAGAAAGATATATAAAGAAAGCAAGAAAGCCAGATATTAAAGGAGAAGTAACCCAACTGCTAGCTATCTCTAATATTTTATCCCATGATACAGAAGAAGCACCTTTTGAGATTAGTGCAAATCCCACAATCGCCCCAACGATTGAATGAGTCGTAGATACAGGCCATCCCCTACTAGAAGCGAGTAGAAGCCATAATCCTGCAGCTAAAAGACAAGACATCATACCCAAAATAAATATATCAGGATCATCTTGAAATATTTTAGGATCTACTATTCCCTTTCTGATAGTGGAGGTGACTTCACCTCCTGCCAGATAAGCTCCAAGAAATTCAAAAATAGCAGCAATAATAACTGCTTGTTTAAGTGTTATAGCTTTACTTCCAACTGAAGTTCCCATTGCATTAGCAACATCGTTGGCTCCAATACCCCAAGCCATAAATAAACCAAGAGCGGATGCAGTAGCAAGAATTAATATAGGTGAGTCAAAAAAGAAATCCATTTATTTATAAAAACCAAACTATACACCAGAATTAAAAATTTATGCTAATTTGATAACTCCCATTGATAGATTTTTCTATTTTTATGTCATAAGGATTTTTATTGAAAAAAAGAGAGAGCTCATTTACAACATCGGTTAGCAAATCTAATCTAGAAATTGTAAAGGTAAGATTTTCCTTACCATTGATATTCCTAAGCTCGACGCTTTCTTGATTAAGTAATTTTAGCTTCTCATTACTTGAAATATGTTCATAAATACTCACACCAGAAAGTTTAATGTTCTGACTTTCAATATTTGCAGAAATAATATTTGCTTTCTCAAGCACATAGAGATAATCAGTTTCAGTACTTTTATGGATTCTTTTAACATTCCTTAAATCTGAAGATACAGAATTAATTAAAAAAGAAATTAAAAGGATGCCTAAAAGTCCAAGAGACAAAAGTACTAGCTTTTTTTCTCTTTCGTTTAAGTTTCTATAAAAATCCATTATGAATACCTGAATGTAAGTTTCCCTGAGACTTTATTACCATTCTCGTTAATTTCCTCATTAATAAGTACCACACCAAAGTTGGTAAATAAACTTTTCGCCAGATTAAACTGAGAAGCAGGCATATCATCAATTTCAATAACAAGTTGTTGGGTTTCAATTACAATCTGAGTAGATTTAACATAATCTAAATTGAATCTATCAATATACTTGAAGTATGAATTATCAAAATTATATCTTTCAATAGATTGCGTTTGTTGATTTGCAAGAAGTTGATCAATCTGTGCACGAGCGTTAATCACTCTATTAAAGCTTGGATTGAGCGTTTTAAAAATTATAAGAGTCTCCTTTTTATAATTATCTATTTGACTTTGAAGGATATTTTTTTGGATAAAAGGAAAACTAACCATCATTAAAAATATTGCAGACAGAGCTATAACATCTCTTTTAGTTATCATCAATTTGTTTAAAACATTTGCAATAGTCGGCCTAAATTTAAAGAAATTAATACTAGAGTCATTTGATGCAAGAAATTGTTCTTGCAACTCCTCTAAATCTCCTGATTTTTCTTCAAGATCGTCCATAGCTATAGACTCTAAAAAGGAATCAGAGTGTTCTTTTGGTATGGAGAATCCTCTACCGTCTAAAAGCTTAATTAATGATTTATGTTTGGTATTTACGGAAACATTATTATCTGTTTCAACAATTAAGAAATATTCTGGAATTAAAAAGATTTTATTATTAAGTTTACTTAGCTCATTCTGAATATCTTCATAATATTCCTTATCAATGAGAAAAACTAAATCATTGTTATTTTCTGAGAAAGAGAAAAATTCCTGGTTAGAAATATCATTTACAAGAATATCTTCTTTATCTGCAAAGAACCTTGCTTCATATTTTTCTTTTGCTTCGCCTTCTTCTTTTTTAAAGTTGAACGTTGAAATCTTTGAGCTATCTAAAAGAAGATAAATTATTGAAGCAGGATCGATATTATTTTTTAAATCACTTAAAGATATTTCTTCTTCCTTAATCTTTTTATTACCTTCAAAGCAAACTGAATTAAACTTCTTTGAAGAAAAATTTGTTGAAATAATATATTGCTTCATCTAGTTATTATATGTTCTTGTTGTAATAGTAGCTCTTCCCTTCTCTATTGTAATTAAAGATTTACTTTTGAAAGTATAATTTTCATAAATCGTATCAGACATTAAATAAAAACTTTCTGTATTAGTTGAAAAATTATTCATGCTTTTATCAGGCAAGTAGTTTGTAAATGCATCTTTAAATTCTTCAATGGTTTTGAATCCATCAATAGGGTTATTCATGATCAAATATTCTGCATCATCTATTGATATACCCAAATAAGATGCAAGAACAAGAGCGTCTTCTAACTCAAGTGTATTTACATTTATATTTGTTTTTTCAGAATATGGAATAACGCATATGTATTTCTTCAGTTCATTTAAATCAAACTCTCTTGAAGCTGGTAAGTTATTTAATTCTGAGAAATCATAAAGAGTTCTTTTGGATGTATATTGTCTTGGTTCATTTATAGGGCCTGTATAAAAATAATCTTCATAACCGTTTGATCTTGGCTGATCATCATAATCAACCCAATCAATTATTTGGTCAATTAATGAATCAATTTGTCTATCTTCATAATTAAGAAATATCAACATGTTACTCAAGACAGAGATAGATCTATTATTAGGAAGCTTGTTATTTTCAGCAGAAATTAATAACGAGTTTAAGTTAAAGCAATTTGATGTATCCACTAATCTGGAGCGAATGAGGAATCCATTACTTTCAAAAAATATTTCATCCTTTAATAATTGATCATCTTTTGTAAGATATCCTTGGTTATATCTTAAATTTTGATCGATGAGATCTATGCCAAGACTTTCCATATTTCTTTGAAGCTGGATCGATGTTGATTGAAATTCAATATATGTTGACCTTTTAATAGATTTAAAAAATATTTCACCGAGAGATACACTTATTCCAGAAAGAATAAGTACAATCAGTAGCACTGAGATTAACACTACTCCTCTTTTATTATCTGTATACATAATCTATGTTTGGATTAATAATTATTTCAAAATCTCTGTCCTTATCGTTTATCTTAATTTTCACAAGTTTTGGAATCTTGTATGCTGCAGTTTGCCCAGCGGGCCACTCCGTGAACCATCTATTGTCGGATAAAAAAGATATTTCGATATCTTCAATATTTTTGAAAATAACTGAATCTATATGATCATCGTAGTCATAAGGATCTGCTGTGAAGTAAACTCTTCTAATAAATTTTGTATCATCGAATAAATATTCAATTCTTGAGATGGACGATCTTGAACTATCAATTCTATTAATAAAACCAAGGAAAGTAATTTTCTTGTCTGTATTGCTCCCTATAAAATTTGGTAGCTGATTCCCGAAGTTATCTCGCATGGGTAAATTCACTGCTGACATAAGATCTCTTCTTATCGTGCTCACTCCTAAGTTAAATACTTTTATATCATCTACTTTTGATTTGCTTTGATTCCTTAAATCAATTGATGATTGAAGAAAGTTAGTAGAAACAATCGCAATTATTGAAAGAATAACTAAAGATATTAATACTTCTATTAGTGTGAAACCTTTTTTCATTTAATTCTTTTTTAAAAAACCCTTAGTTTCATATATAACTTGAGAGTTATCTTTTTTGGTTATTTCTATTTGATATTCAATATAAGATTTCATTGGGGCTTCATTAAATGTTTCTTTCCACTCCCACTCATCCCCGTAAAACACCAAGGAACCACTTCTATTTTTTTGATTAAATGGTTTTTCTAGCGTATTAATTAAAGAAATCCTATTATTAGCTATCTCTCTGGCAATTACTCTATTTTCTAAAGAGAAGATTGATAGGGTTGTTGAACTCAATGTTTGATAAACCGACATTACAGCGACGCTTAGTATTAAAAGCGAAACGGAAACCTCTATTAAGCTAAAGCCTCTTTTAAAATTCATCGATTCTTAAGAATTCTCCTCCATGAGTAAGAACAAAATTATATTTCTGATTATTGTTGTAAAAAGTGAATTTTGCTCCTGTTGTTTCGCCAGATGGATAGAATAGGATATAAGGTAAATCTAAATCATCATTAGATAACTTGAATTTAAGACCATCGCTTGTCTCTATTTCTTTTTCAAATTCAATAAATTCATTCCAGGTATAGCTATATATAGGTTTCGAGATTATTTCAGTATCTTCATTAGCTATTTCATAAACAGCCTGTTCATTTGTATTTGCATACCATCCTAAAACTTTTCCGCGAATTATGCTTTCTTGGGAAATTTCAGAAAAACTTTCTTCTAAAGTCCTAGGCGAGTTACTAACATTAATAATATTGGTATTTAAAAGAAGTATTGATGACATTATGCCAATAATGACAATTACAATAAGTAATTCTATTAATGTAAATCCTGGTTTTTTATTTAAGCCAATTACCGAGGTCTGCATTTTCACCTGTACCTCCCTCCACTCCATCAGCACCTAAAGTGTAGACATCATAGGATGAGTTTTTTAAGCCAGGATACAGATAAAGATATTCTCTGCCCCATGGATCTTGAGGAAAAGACTTAATGTATCCTCCTTCAGGATAGAGTGATGGTCGTTTAAGGTCTGACGGAGGAGCAACTAATGACTGTATTCCTTGATCTGTAGTGGGATAAGTTAGCTCATTAAATTTATATAGTTCCAGCGCTTTCTCAATTTGTGAAATATCTGCCCTTACTTTTTCTAAGTTCGCTCTTTGAAGAAAAGGAGATACATTAACTGCAACAACTGTTGCTAATATTCCAAGTATCACAATCACTGCCATGAGCTCAATTAGCGTAAATCCTTTTTTCATAATTAATTTAATATTAGTGTGTTCATTTGCATTATAGGAATAAGTATAGCCATAACAATTAAAAGAATAAATCCGCCCATAATAATAATGATTAATGGCTCTATGAGAGATAAAACAGTTGATCGTGTTGTTTCAATCTCAGATTTCATAAAATTAGAAGCTTTTTTGAACATAGGTGCAAGATTACCAGACCTGTAACCACTCGAAATAAGTTGGTTAAAGATATCTGGGAATATTTGTTCGCGCGTTAGAGCGCGTGAAAAATCAGACCCTTCTTTAACTGACTTTATTATTTTGTTCAGGCGATCTTTAAGATAAGCATTATTCAAAACTTGAGATGTTTCTTGAAGTGCATCATCTAGAACTATCCCTGATGACATCAACAAGTACATAGTACTACTGAATCTTTCAGTCTCAGATTTTAATAAGAATCCCCCAAAAATTGGAATTTTAAGAAACATTCTATGAATATTTATTGCCTTTTCAGTAGTTAGCAACTTCTTATAATAAAAAAAAGAAGCACCTAATATCAATAAAATAGATGGGATTATATAAATCATATTAGAAGATAGATTCATTAATATTGATGTTAGCATGGGCAGATCAACGCCTGATTTAACGAATTGATTTACAACCTGAGGCATAACAAAAGTTAGTAACGAAATTACTACTATTATTGAAAAAGAAAAAAGAATAAATGGATATGTTAAAGCAGTCCGAACCTTTTGATTAATAGATAAACTTTCTTCAAGATAATCGGATAAAGATTTAAACATCTCAATAAGTCTTCCTGAAGTATCGCCAGCTTTAATTAATGATATATATGTATTATCAAAAACCTGAGGGTAAGCCTCCATTGCATCCCCTAGCCTTTTGCCCTGAATTATTTCATCTCTTAAATTAAATAATATATTCTTTAAATCTTTATTTTTAACTTGTTCACCAGTCATCTTTAAAGCCTCATCAATTTGAGCAGCTGCCTCAAGGAGTGTGCCAATTTGTCTTGTAGCAAGAACCAAGTCTTTATTTTTGATCTTATATCTTTTGGTAGTTTGAGATTTTATTTTTTTAAGTTTGTGGGGTATTAGATTAAGACTTTTTATTTCTTTTCTTGCCGATCTTTCACTATCGGCATTTATAAATCCTGATTGAATTGAACCTTCAGAGTCAAAAGCCTTATAGCTATACGAAGGCATCTTCTTTTATATTGTTAGATCTAATTAGTTCATCGCAAGATGTTATACCTTCAATAAGAAGATTCGAACACGAAGAATTTATTGAAGGAGTATTTTTAAACACATACTCATTAATCTCATTCTCTGACTTTTCATTATGAATCATGTCTTTTATAGTTTTATCAACATTTACGCACTCTGCAACAGCAATCCTTCCTTTGTATCCTGTCCCATTACAATCATCGCATCCTACATGATCATAAACTTCAAGATTGTGCTTTAGACCAAATAAATCAGCTATATCTTTGTTTATAGTGGTTTTAACTTTGCAACTATCACATAACCTTCTCACAAGTCTTTGAGAAATTACTGTTTTTAAACTAGAAGATATTAAAAATGATTCTATTCCCATATCTCTGAGTCTAGTAATAGCACCAACAGCACTATTTGTATGCACAGTTGATAGCACAAGGTGGCCTGTTAAACTGGCCTGTATAGCAATTTGCGCTGTTTCTGTGTCTCTTATTTCCCCTACCATCACAACATCAGGGTCTTGCCTAAGCATTGCACGTAATCCCGTAGCAAAAGAGTATCCAGTTTTTTGATTAACCTGCGTTTGGCCAATGCCTTTTAAGGTATATTCTATTGGATCCTCAACAGTGAGAATATTTTGAGATGAATCACTTAGATCTCTAAGGCCTGCATAAAGAGTTGTAGTTTTTCCTGAGCCAGTTGGTCCGGTGACTAAGATAATACCTTCGGATTCACTTAAAGACTTTTTATAAGTTGAAAGTATTATTTGTGGCAAACCAAGATCATTAATATTAATTTGTGCAGATTGTTTATCTAAGAGTCTTAACACAATTCTTTCTCCATATGTAGATGGTAAAGTTGAAACACGAACATCAACATTTTTGTCTCCAAGAGATAACGAAACTCTTCCATCCTGTGGCAATCTCCTTTCAGATATATCAAGTTTGGAAATTACTTTTAGTCTGGCAATTATTAATGGTGTGAGCCTAGGATCTTGAGATATAACTTCCTGGAGTATTCCATCTATTCTGTATCTTACAGATAAAGAGTCCTCATAAGGCTCAAAGTGGATATCTGATGCTCTTAACTTTATTGCCTGGCTTAAAATACCATTTATAAGCTTAATGATAGGTGCATCGTTGCTCCCACTTAACAGATCTTCTGTGGCTGTAATTGTTCCTGCAAAAGTTTTAAGATCAAAATTATCATTAAGTTCTTCTGAAAGTTCTGAGTTTTGAGAAATTACAGAAAAGTTTGATGTTATAAGGTTATTTAGTTCCTCGCCATTGCAAATCTCTACTTCAAATGATTTACCTATATACCTTAATAGCTCCTGGTGTATATCAAAACTTAGTTCTGAAGTTGAATAGATTTTAATTTCACCATTATTATCTATTCCAAAGATATTATTCTGTTTTACGAAGTCGTAAGGAAGAATGCTTAATCTTTCAGCCTTAGCATCATTTGGTATATCAGACATCTATTTATCTTTTGTGAGGTCGATTAATTTAGATTGTTGCTTGAGTAACTGTTCTGCTTTAATAAAATTATATTTTTCTGTCGAAATCTGAGAAACCGATTCCGAGTCAACTAAAATCTTAGGTCTTAAAAAGACCATTAAATTCTTTTTAACTTTTGACTCACTAGATGATTGAAATAATTTACCAAGAACTGGAATTGAGCCAAGGACAGGAACTCTCTGAATATCTTCCTGTATATCTTCATCAACCAAACCACCCAAAACAATAATTTGATTGTTATCTACCAATACAGTCGTTTCTATTGTTCTTTTGTTTGTAATTAAATCAGTAGTCCCAGTCAAAGGGCCAGCAACTCCAGACACTTCCTGCTTTATCTCTAGGATGACTGAATTTCCCTCATTAATTTGAGGCTTTACTGAAAGCTTTATACCAACCTCTTCTCTAGAGGTTGTCCTGAAGGGATTTGTATTATTTGAACCTAAACTTTCACCTGTTGTAATAGGAATTTCCTGACCAATAACAGTAGAAGCTTCCTCATTATCCATTGCCAATAATGATGTTGTAGTTAAGATATTAGAATTCTTATCTGCATCTATAGCATTAATGATCGCTATCATGCTGTCATCATCTTCTGATATTCTACCAATACCTGCAATTATGCCCTGAGAGTTTAAAAGCGAATTAGCTGCAATATTTGAAAAATTAGCATTATCACCAGACTCAATCGCAGATCCTGTTAAACCAAGTAGATCAGGTCCTGTTCCATTCTGAAATCTAGTAATCCCAATAGGTATTTCTCCATCCTCTGCACCAGCAAAAATGGTTTCTACACCTAAGCTTCTTGCAGCTGTTTCTGAAAGCTCAACTACTATAGCTTCAACTAATACTTGAGCTCTTCTAATATCAAGTTTAGATATAAGATTTTTTATAGTTGCTATATTTGATTCATCGCTGGATACAACAACAGAATTTGTTGGAGCATGATAAGTAACTATTGGTTTTTCTGATTCTGAAGAAATAAATCTTGAAGCTATAGAACTAACTATTCCAGCAACCTCTTCAGCATTAGCATATTTAAGATATATAACAGCAACTGAACCTTCACTAATTGCGTCAGCATCTAATTGCTGAAGTGTTTCTTTGATTATGCTTGTCGTAATTGAGTTGGCAGATACTATTACAGAATTTGATGCACTAAAAGAAATTGCAACAAAATTATTGATTGTAGGGTTATTTTGGGATTTTAACTTTTCAAGAATCCTTACTGCTTCAACTGATGACAGATTCTTTAGGTCAACAATGGTAACACTTGCAGTATTATCTTCATCTAACGATTGAACTACTTCCGTTATTCTTTCAACATTGCTTTTTCTATCTACGATAAGCAAAGAGTTAATTGATGCAATGCTTGAAACATTGGCTTGTCTTCCAGCGATTGGCTTTATAAGTGGTAAAAGCTCAACTGAAGATCTATTTTTAAGCTCAATAACTCTTGTAATAAATTCTCCACCAGACTCTCCAGAGTTTTGATCTCTAGTTGCTTCATTTTCAGGGACAATCCTAACAAAATTTTCATCATTAAGGGCGCTAAAACCATTAACTTGTATCGTACGTAAATAAACATCCCAAACTTCATCAGAAGATAGTGATGAATTAGAAAAGATTGTGACTTTCCCCTTTACTCTTGGATCGAGAATAATAGTTTTCTTTGAAAAATTAGCTATATCTTGAGTTACTTTTTTAATATCGACATCTTCATAATTAAGAATAAAAGTTTCCTGCGCTTGCACAACAAAAAAAGCGCATAATGTTGTCATTAATAAAGATTTTTTAAAAAAGCTATTCATTACTAAACCTATTATTTATTGTAAATTTTTTACCTTGAAATTCAAAAATTATTACGCTTTTATCTACTTGTATTAATTTATATTTATTTTCTAATAACTCATTAATCTGAACTACGTATTCTTTTCCTCCCTTTTTTACAATTACTGATGTATTCTCATCGCCTAGTCTTACAGCAGATAATTCATAGTTAAAGCTTGCTGGAGGTGTATTAGAGATATTACTTTGCATAGAAGTATTTTGAACATTTATAGGCCTAATTACAGAAAAATCCTCTATTTTATTAGAACTATTTAAAATTAAAGTGTTTACAAGAAGATATGCTGATAGTGATATCACTAAGAAGTAGAAAACATATTTTAGATTTACTTTACTCATATTAAAAAACGAACTGAGTATTTTAGCTTATTTAAAGTGAATATACTTTAAACAGCTAGCTTAAGTTAGGAATTGTAAATAGGGAGTGAAAACCAAAATGTACTTCCTTTATGCCTTCTTTTCATGACACCAACTTGGCCACCAAGGCTTATTGTGAGATTTTTTACAATTGCAAGTCCAAGACCGCTTCCAGTTTTTTGGCTAGCCCTTGCATCCGGTGTTCTATAGAATCGCTTAAAAACCAGCTCTTGGTTTGAACTTTGTATCCCTGTTCCAAGATCTTTAACTGAAACTTTAATGAAGTTATTCTCTTTCTTAACTTCAATCTCTACCTCACCTTCATCATTAGCTTTAGTATATTTAATAGCATTATCTAGAAGATTCGTCATGATTCTTTCAACAGCAGCCTTATCAGCTAGAACATTGGGTAGTTTTTTCTCTATAAAATTGATATTTATTCCTTTCCTTTTAGCAGAACTATAATGTGAATCTTTAACAATTCTCACAACATCGCATACATTTAATTCAGTGAGATCTAAGTGAATTTCGCCATAATCAATCCTTGATAAGTCTATTAAATCACTAACCAAACCTGAGATCCTTTCTGCATTGTGAAGGATAGCTTTAGAAAAGATTTTTGCATCCTTCTTATTATCAATAGCCCCGCTCACCAAAGTTTCAGCATTTGCAGAAATAACACTGACGGGAGTTCTTAATTCATGCGATAAATTCGAAATAAAATCTCTTCTCATAGAAGCATTTGCCCTTAATTCAGTAACGTCATTGATTACAAGTATGATTTCATTTGCTGTTTTTGATCTATTTATTGATCCAAGTAACCATTTAGGATTTGAGCTTTTGCCTTGCATCTGAAATTCATATTGGAATAAGCCATCCTTTAAAGCATTTTTAAACATGTTCTTTAATGCATTTATTTTTAATTCATTAATATTTTTATTTTTAAGGGATTCAAGCTCAAATATCTTTAGCATGCTTTCATTTGCATATGCAATATCACCAGATGTACTAGCTAGCAGAACACCCTCTCCTAAGTTATCTAAAACACTTCCAAAAGAATCTGTTTGTTTAGCAATCAATTTGACTCTTATGCGATTAATCCTCCAAACAACCAATGATGAAAATAATGAAAATAAAAGAATTGTGATGCTTATTTCAAGATTAGAACTGTAAGCTCCATCAAAGAAGCTCAGAATTAAAAAGAATGATATAAATGAAACTAAGAAAACAGTGAAGATTCTGAGAAAAGAGAGCATTAGTTTCTATTCAGAAGACCTAGAGAACCTATATCCAACACCTCTAATTGTTTGGATATTTTTACCCATTTCTTTAAGCTTTTCTCTTAATCTTTTAACATGAGTATCAACGGTTCTAGTGGTAACATGAGATGAATATCCCCAAACTTCCTCAAGAAGCTGGTCACGTGTTTGAACCCTGCCTCTTCTATCAACTAGATGCTTTAAAAGTTTAAATTCCAAGGCAGTTAAATTTATCTCAACATTATTAACAAAAACCTCATGAGAGTCTTCATTAATATTCAAGCCGTCAAAAGAAATGACTGAACTCGACTTTGAGGTTCCTTCCTGCGCATTTCTTTTTAATATTGCTTTGATACGCAGCATAAGCTCTCTTACGCTAAAAGGTTTTGTTACATAATCATCCGCGCCAAGCTCAAAACCAACCACTTTATCAACTTCGTCTCCCTTTGCTGTAACAATTATTACTGGAATATTTTTATACATATTTGATGACTTAAGGTTTTTACAAAAGTCTAATCCTGAACCATCAGGAAGCATTAAATCGAGAATTACTAAAGAAATATTATTTGATGAAAGTTGATCATCAGCTTGTTGAAGATTGAGAGCACTTACGGGGTGAAAACCTTCATTAGCTAAATTATAAGAAACTGTTTTGTTTATATCTGGTTCGTCTTCTACTACTAAAATATGATGCGACATGATTACTATTTAGTATTTATACATTATAAAGAATAAATTTAAAGCTCTTTTTCATAATTCACAAACATTTCACGTAATTGCGTTTTTGAGAATTTACCTGAACCAACTCGTGGTAGTGGATTGTCTTCAAAAACTACAAATGCAGGGATCTTAAACTTTGCCAATCTCTCAGCTAAGAAAGAACTTAACTCAGCTTCGTTTAAGTTTTTAGAGTCTTTTAGATGGATGGCGGCACAGAGTTTTTCACCAAGTCGCTCTTCGGGAATCCCAAAAACACAAACCTCCGATACAGATTCATGCTCATATATGGCTGCCTCTACCTCAATACAAGAAATATTTTCGCCACCTCTGATAACTAAATCCTTGACTCTATCAACTATGTGCAGAAACGGACCATTAAAATATCCTAAATCACCAGACTTAAACCATCCTTCCTCATTTAGAACTTCGTTTGTTGCGTCCTCATTTTTCCAATATCCAGCCATGTTTGCTGGACTTTTGATAACAATTTCTCCAACTTCGCCTTCAGGTAATGAATTCCAGTTAGAGTCGATAATATCAATATCAGTTAATGGAGGAACAACTCTGCCACAACTTGAAGGATATTGAATATATTCGTCACCACCACCTATAGTTCCAATTGCATTAGTTTCAGTTAAGCCATATCCGATGGAGGGTCTGGCTTTAAAAGCTTCATCAAGTTGTTTCACATGCTCAGGCGGTCTTGCAGCACCTCCTCCTGATAAGTCTTCAAGATTACTTAGATCATATTTGTCTCTATCGGGATGATTTAGAAGCTCCCAGGTTTGTGTTGGAACACCTGTGATATTTGTTATTTTTTCTTTTTCAAGAAGCTCAAGTGCATCTTTTGCATCCCATTTTTTCATCATGACAATTTTTCTCCCAACTGGAATCGACATAAAGAATCCAGCATGACTTCCAGTCACATGAAATAAGGGAACGCAATGAAGAATAGATAATTGTTTTTCGCTATTAACGTCCAGCCCATCTCCATATAGTTCTACTCTGATTTGAGAAATGCATAACCAGGAAAAAAAACCTGAAATCATACTTTTATGAGTTAATAAAACACCTTTAGGGTTTCCAGTAGATCCAGATGTATAAAATATAGTTGCATTGTCATCACCAGATATATCAACTTCTGGCCAAGAATCGCTTTGATCATTAATAAAATCATAGAAGTCTTGATGATCGGAAGCCTCAGACCTAACTGAAACCTTTATTAAGTTAAGATCGTCTAAACCTATCATTCTTTTATCGTCAGCAAATAAGAGCTTAGCCTCACTATTTTCAAGACCATATGTTACTTCTTTCGGCACCCACCACGAGTTTAAAGGCACTGCTACAGCTCCAATTCCAATAATTCCCATCATGGCTATGATGTACTCAGGAGAATTAACCATGCAAATTGCAACTCTATCGCCTTTTTGAATTCCTGCTGCAATCAATGCATTAGCCAACTGTGCTGATTTATCAAATATTTCTTTATATTCGTATCGTTCATCTTCATAGACAAGCCAATCTTTGTCAGGATGAAGTAACCCAAAGTCAAAAAACTTTCTTAAATTTTCAGGTATTGCTGGGTTACAAAATTCTCTGTAAGTTACTCCCTTATCATTGGTAACTTCTTTAAATTCAAAGATTTGACCAGGCTCAGTATATTTTTTTACTGCTTCTGAAAATGCATCTGTCATAAATTGTCCCCTTTAAGATGAACTTAAATTCTACTACGCTTTTGTGGAAAATAATATTATGTTTTAATAGAAAAGATATGAGTTCTGGTAAATTACATTTTGCTAAAATTTGGGAGTCAAACGCTGAGCTTGTAGGTGACTCTCCTGCACTAATCAATGATTCACAAGTTGTCTCTTGGTCAGAATATGAATCACAAGCATCCAAGATTGCTAATTTCCTTCAAGAGAAAGGACTTAAGCAAGATTCAAAAGTAGGAATATATTTACATAACTGTAATGAGTTTCTTATTGCTCAATTTGGCGTCTTTAAAATGGGAGGTTGCCCTATCAATGTTAACTATAGATATAAAGAAGATGAACTAGTTTATCTTTTAGATAACTCAGATACTGAAGCAGTCTTTTTTCATGGCTGTTACTCATCACAAATTGATTTAATCAAAGATAAGCTTCCTAACGTGAAAGCTTACGTTCAAATTGATGATGGAACTGAGCCTTTGAATGATAATGCTGTGTTCTTTAATGAAATAATTAAAGAGTTTGACCCACTTCCCCCTCAAGACAGATCAGAAGAAGAAATTTATATGTTGTATACAGGTGGTACAACTGGAATGCCAAAAGGTGTTATGTATAAGCAAGGTGGTTTTGTAACAAGTATGTTGAAAACCCTTAAAGCAATGGGTTTCGAAATGCCTGATGACATTGATCAATTGCCCCAATACGTTGCGCAAATCAAAGAAGCAAATATGCTTCCAAAATCTCTAGTTGCTTGTCCTTTAATGCATGGAACTGGTATGTGGTTGGGAGCTTTCCTGCCAATGTTAACTGGTGGGTGTGTGGTATCTGTTCCTAATTTAAGTTTTGATGCTGATAAGTTATGGGAAGAGGTAGAAAGATCGAAGATTTCTAGTATTGTAATTGTTGGTGATGCTTTTGCTAAGCCAATGTTAGAGTCCCTCAATAAAGCTAAAGAAGCCGGTAAACCTTACGACATTTCTTCTGTAATGTTAATAATTTCATCTGGAGTTATGTGGAGCAGCGAAGTTAAGAAAGCGCTTCTTGAACATCATGACATGATGTTAATGGATACTATGGGTTCTACAGAAGGGGGTATGGGCGCCTCAATAACATCCAGAGCAATGCCAACAGAAACAGCTAAATTTAGATTAAATCCGGGGACGATCATAATTTCTGATGATGGTGAAGAAGTTGAACCGGGTTCTGGAGTTATGGGTAAAATTGGAACAAGTGGATTAGTTCCCGAAGGATATTATAAAGACCCTGTTAAGTCAGCTGAAACTTTTAAGGAATTCAATGGTGTTCGATACAGCTTCCCTGGTGATTATGCAACAATCAATGAAGATGGAAGTATCAATCTTCTAGGCAGAGGAAGTAATTGCATTAATACTGCCGGTGAAAAAGTCTATCCCGAAGAAGTTGAAGAAGCTATTAAATTAAGCGAAAGTGTTTATGACTGTCTAGTTGTTGGCTTAGATGATGCAAAATTTGGTCAGAAAGTAGTTGCTGTTGTTTCACTGAATAAGAATTCTGATATTTCAGAGCAGGATTTAACTGATTTTACAAAAACAAAGATTTCCGGATATAAAGCTCCCAAAAATATCTTGTTTGTTGATGAAGTAAAAAGAGCTCCAAATGGAAAAGCAAACTATAAATGGGCAAAAGCTGAAGCTGTAGATAAGCTATCTTAATGAAATCCTTTAAAAATAAATTTCTATACTTTATAGAGAAAGTACCTGGTGACTTTTTTTCAAATACTTTGATCTATTTGTGCGAACACGATAGTAATGGTGCTTTTGGTTTTATCGTAAACCAGCCTACTAATTTTACTGTTTCTAAATTCTTATCATCAACAGGTAATAAGTCAAATAATCAAATAACTAGCTTTGAAAGACTTATGAGAGGAGGTCCAGTAGATTTAGATAAGGTTTTCATGTTACATAATGACAGATCAATCTCGAATGTGAATACTAGCCCTTTAACTGATAGGCTTTTTCTTACAAGCGCCCCCGAGATAATTAATAGCGTTAATACAAATGTTGGACCTAATAAATTTAAACTATTTCTAGGGTATTGTGGCTGGTCAGCAAATCAACTTGAATCTGAAATTAAGAATAATTCTTGGCATGTCATAGATGCAAATACTGATTTAATATTTGATGAACCGCCACATAATCTGATTTCGGCAGTTTCTGAAGATTTAGGTTATGACCTATCGAATGTTTCCGGCGAAAGTAAAAAGGTTCACTGATGAGAATTTTTAATAACTTATTTCTTACGCTTGTCTTAATATCTATACCATCACAATCGATTGCTGCTTATGCTCAATCAGATGTTTCTTCAGATGGAGTGGTTGTAACTCAGCACTATTTAGCAACTGAAATTGGTGAAAATATTCTAGCTCAAGGCGGTAACGCCTATGATGCCGCTATTGCAGTTGGTTTTGCCTTGGCAGTCGTTCTGCCAAGAGCTGGCAATATAGGTGGTGGTGGATTTATGGTCATTTATGATAAAAAGGCGAATGATACTTATGCCATTGATTATCGTGAAAAGGCACCTGCTGCTTCATTTAGAGATATGTATCTAGATGAAAATGGTGAATTTGATATTCTTAAGTCTACATTTGGGTACAGCGCGATTGGTGTTCCAGGAACAGTTCATGGTTTCTGGAGTGTTCATCAAAGATTTGGATCACTACCTTGGGCAGATCTAATTCAACCATCAATAATGTTGGCTGAAAGAGGCTTCGTGATGTCAGATTATATGGCTGAAACGCTAAGTAATTATTTTGAAAAAATGTCATATTATGATGAGACTCAAAACATCTTTTTAAAAAACTACCCTAATCTAAAGAATTCAAGATTGATTCAGAATGATCTGGCAAAGACTCTTAAAAGAATACAAAAAAATGGCTTAAAAGGATTTTATTCTGGTGAAACAGCTCAATTAATTGCAGCGGACATGAAAGAAAATGGTGGATTAATAACTGAACAAGACTTGTTAGAATATAGATCAATTTGGAGAGAGCCAATTAAAGGGACTTATAGAGGAAAAACTATAGTCACAATGCCTCCTCCCTCCTCTGGTGGTATACACCTTATTCAAATGTTAAACATTCTAGAAAATTTTGAATTAAGTTCTTATGAGCATAATAGCTACCAATATGTATCTTTGCTTTCAGAAACAATGAAATATGCCTATGCAGATAGATCTAAATATCTTGGAGATCCAGATTTCTTTGAAGTACCTATTTCTAAAATTACAGCAAAGGAGTATGCAAAAAATATTTCTGCTTCAATTAAGGAGTTGGGAATGCTGCCTTCTTCAAAAATAAATCCAGGCATGTATATAAATCCAGAATCCATGGAAACAACTCATTTCTCCATTGCTGATAAGTTTGGAAATGTCATATCTAATACATACACGATAAATTCTGCCTTCGGATCAGGTGTTACCATCAAAGGTACCGGTATCTTAATGAATAATGAAATGGATGATTTTTCAGGACAGCCTGGTGTGCCAAATCAATTTGGATTACTAGGAGGTATTGCCAATGAAATAGAGCCTGCTAAAAGGCCTTTAAGCTCTATGACTCCAACTTTAGTTTTTGATAAAGATGAGCCATTTCTTGCAATTGGCTCTCCCGGAGGCTCAAGGATTATCACAGCTGTTTTACAAATTATTTTAAATATTGTGGACTTCGAGCAATCATTAGAAGAGGCAACAGAAAGTAAGAGAATTCATCATCAGTGGTATCCTGATGATATTGATATAGAAGAGAATTATAACCAACTAAATCAGTTAATAGATTTAGGTTATAAAGTTGATCTTATTGATACTGCTACATGCACACAATCAATAATGTTGGATAATGGAGAGTTTATTGGAGTTTCTGACTTAAGAAGACCAGATTCACTAGCCTTGGGAGTAAAAAATGATTGATAAGCTTTTAGTAATTTCTATTTATGCGGTGCCAACAATACTTTTTCTAATATTTTGTTATTTCTTTACAAAAAGAAAGTAAATTGTTTTTTATAGATTACTTAATATTTTTCTTTATTGGGGCTATTTTTGGGAGTTTTATCCACAGTTTTGTAAGTAGACAATCTTTAAAATTAGATTCATCAGAAATATCAATTATTAGCCCGCGCTCCTTTTGTCCTCACTGTAAGAAAACTTTAACTCCTCCTATGCTAATACCAATCTTTAGTTATATTTTTTTAAAAGGTAAGTGCTGGTATTGCAAATCTCCAATTAAAACTTCCTATTTATTTTATGAAATATTGATAGGTATTTTTACAGTTGGTTTCTTTACAACATTTGATGTCTCTTGGGTTAGCATTCTTAAATATATAGTTTGCATATTAATCATCATGCAGATTCTTCTAGATTATAAGTTTCTCTTACTATCAACGAATATTAGTATCTCAATTATCCTTCTAGGATTAGTTTTAGCATTTTTAGATAATAAAATTTCTGTTATTGATTCATTTATTGGTCTTTGTTTAGGCTATAGCTCCCTTTGGCTAATAAATATAATTTTTAAGAGTATTAAATCTAAAGATGGTATTGGCGATGGTGACTTTATTTTTTTGGCAGCTCTTTGCACAGTTTTAGGCTATAAACTTTTGGGACCTATTGTTCTTGGGGGATCAGTTGTTTCTTTATTAATTTACTTAATATCTGCTAAAAAAAATAAACTTTTACCATTTGGGACTGGGATCGGTTTCGCCACACTATTTTTGATTTTCTTGATATAAATTGAACTAATTCAGAAAACAGATGTCCATATAAGTGTTGACCGATTCCTCTTAATTTTTTTCCCCAGGGGTCAACTAAAAGCGGGCCTTGGTCCGCTTTTATTTTAATGGAGCGGGTGACGGGATTCGAACCCGTACCAATAGCTTGGAAGGCTATTGTGCTAGCCATTAACACCACACCCGCACAAAGGACGTATTATAAAAGAAAAAAGGGGCATGAGCCCCTTTTTTTAAATTCTTAACAGTTTTACTTGTGAGTGTTATAAATCATGTGTGCTTGATATGTATCAGCCTCTGAACACGATTCAATGTGCTTAGACCTTTCATCCATAATACCTGAATCGAGCAATACGTCTCGCCAACCTCTAAAGGAAGAGATCAAATCAACTCTACTATCAGTGTTGTACCAATGAGTCATCAAAAGAAAATCCCAATCAGTTTCCATTTGATTTCCTCTGTATGGAGTGAACATACTAACTCCATATCCACTTAAACCAAAATCTTTAGCAAGCTTTTCTTGTTTTGCGTAAAGAGCTTTAAGATCAGCAATATTAGCATCATCGGTAAGCTTACATCTTCTCCAATCTGTAAACATTCTTTCATCTCGCTCATCCATTGGTACTCTTAATCTAAGTAACGAATGAAATCTCATTGAAAGAGCTCCTTTTTCACAATCTCCAACATTCTGGGGAGGCAGATCATTTTCTTCAGCCCACTTAGGATATTCATTCATGTAAGCACCCCACTCAGTGTATTGATCTTGACCACTCGGCCAATTACCCCACATGATGTAGTCATACTCTGCATCATTATCCCAAATTGGGAGCAAATTTATTCTGTTATATTGAAGCTCATTCTCCATAAGAAAATCTTCATATGGTGCTTGTTCCTCGAGTAGATCGTTATAATCCTTTCCATCATTAAAATTACAAAAGAAAAATTCTGATCTATGTATATATTGTTCTGAGGTATCAGAAAAAACTGAAATAGAACCTAATGCTAGAGTTATAGTTATTAATGATTTAAACATTATTTACTCCGGGGCTCTCATTACAAGGCCAGTATAAGTTCTTGAATTGGTGCATGAAAAACTAGCCTGTAAATCTTTAGTTTCTTGTTTATCAGCAAAATTATCAGTAAACAATACTTGATTAGTCCCTGCTTCAGATATCGAAGCTGTGTACATTAATCTTATGAAATCTACGTCATCAGGAAGAGCTCTTCCTGCATTAGGAACAATCATTTTTCTTCCAATAGTGTCTCCATCTTCTTTGACCATATTTGCAAAATCCTTATAGAGGTCATAAACAGCTCTATTGTCATAACCTTCTGCGTTAGAACAATCAGCATATGTTGCATACATCATGTCTCCAACACCAAATTCAGCTGGATTAGAGATTGTCCATTGCCATGCATCAACTTGTTCAGAATTTACTGATGGAAGAGATTTAAGTAACTTATCCCCACCTCCAGTAACCCATGTCTCTAAACCCTTAAACTGCTCAACTGGTGAAGGCCAATTATTAACCCAGATGACATCAATAGCTGAAAGATCGCTGTTAAAATAAGGTGAAAGAAGAGCGACTGTCATTGTGTCATATACATCACCTTGATCTTCTGCCCAATCAGCAAATTTTTTGTACCACATAACCATGTCATCAAGATCTTTACCATTTTTAAATGTTCCTATGTAGTATTCAGCCTTATTTACAACTGGCTCATACTTGTAGTCAACATCCTGAGCAAAGCTTCCAATTGAAAATAAAAATGGTATCAATAGTAAATATTTCATAAATATCCTCCGTAAAAAATTATAATGTGATGAGAAAAATCTCTCCCTTAGATGCTTCAAATCTCTTCTTTCAATTGTTTCAAGAACAATAGGAAAAATCAATGTATAGTTTAAAAAAACACTTAATAATTAAAAAACTTTATAACCAATATAAGAATTTGAAGAGAAGCACTCTGATTGTTCAGAAAAAAGATCCTTAATTTCAATCGAGTTTCCACTATCTATCCAATTGAGATAAAAGTTATCTCTATCTGTGGAGGAATTAAAAAAATTATACCAATAGAAGTTTCTCGAACTAGGATCTGAATTAAGAAAGTCAGCTTTATAAGATATATCATACTCATTTAATAAATTATAAAAATAATCTGACGCAATTTTAAAAGTTCCAAAATTTGAATCAGGAGTAAATTCGCAATCAAGAATCTCTAAGTAAAAAATATCACTTAGCTCAACTGTCTTCGAAATTAAAGTAGTTGCTACAAGATTATTATTTTTTTTTAGACACTGAAATATAGTATTTTCTAAATTAATAAATAATTTGAGAGCCTCCTGATCTATAGCTACGCTATTCTTAACGTTAATAATGAAGTTCTTAATTTCATCATTTTGATTATCTGAAAAATAGAAATCTAGCTGATATTCAAAACTATGATTTTTTAATAATGATCCAAGCTTAGGAATATATTGCTCAAGATCATTTAAGTTATTGTTCTGACTTAAAGTGCATTCGAATTGAGAGCTATAATAGTTTTGATTAGGCTGCATTAATTCAGACAAATTTTGCTCGCTATCAGAAATTTCTCTACTGCATGAAGCAAGAAAAAATAAAGCAATTAATAAAATTTTATTCTTCATCATCATCTATAATTTAAACATGAGTAATTTTATCAAATTATATCTTTTATATAGCTTAAGTTTATCTTTTGTGCATGCAGACACCACTAAATTTGGTTTTGGATCTTGTCTTGATCAGGATTACCCACAACCAATTTGGGAGACAATTAAAAAAGAGGATTTGGATTATTTTGTTTTTTTAGGAGACAACGTCTATGGTGATTTACCTAGTGGATCTCTTAGAAAAATGGCAGATGCATATAAAAAACAAAAAAACAATTTCCCTGAATGGTTGGAAAATGTGGAAATCTTATCTATTTGGGATGATCATGATTACGGGTTAAATGATGCTGGCTCAGAATATCCTTTAAAGAGACAATCACAAGAGATATATCTAAATTTTTGGGAAATACCACTAGATGACGATCGGCATATTAGAGATGGCATTTATTTTTCAGAGGAAAAAATAATAGAAGGAAAAGTTTTTAAACTTATATTTTTGGATACAAGATTTTTTAGATCTCAATTGAAGGGTCCAAAAGGAAAATATGTTAAAAATCCTGATCCTGAAGCAACAATACTTGGAAACTCCCAGTGGAATTGGCTTGAGGACGAACTCAAAAATGATTTTGATTTTTTAATGATATTTAGCTCCATTCAAATAATTGCAAAAGATCATCCATACGAAAAATGGAGTAATTTCCCCCTTGAGCAAAAAAGACTATTTAATCTTATTGATAAGCACAAAAACAACATGCTGCTTTTGTCCGGAGACAGGCACAGAGGTGGAATATATAATATGGATGGAATTTATGAAATTACTTCCTCCTCTATGAATAAACCAGGAAGTTCTTTTGAGGAAACTGACGAATATCTGATAGATGAAACTTACTATAAAGAAAATTACGGAGTTATCGAAATTAACAATAACTCCGTTTTAGTCAAACTGTTAGATATAGAGGGAGAGACTATAAATAGTATTAAACTGCTTTATTAGTCAATAAAATTAAGACAAACTTTACTTATAGAACTTTCCTTCATTAACTCATCCAATTTCTTCAAAAACTTACTCATCGTATTGTGTCCTATTTGTGACATTTGCATGTCAATTTGTAACATATATGTCACATATTAGACACATTCGCTAGAAAGTCAAGTATTTAAAGGTCTTCGAGTAGGAATGGAGCCGCAGCTTGAATCATTTTTGAGTTATCGTGGGCTGTATTTTTTATAACTTGTAACCTCCATCTAAAAGGCATATCTAGAGAGTCCGCAATGAGAACATTTCTTTCAAAATAACGAATACCACGTTGAAATCTATTATCACCCTGCTCTTTTGTACCTTTGTCATTTCTCAATGAACCATCGTTAGGATCTGTGTCTTCATCACCAAGCATAACTGCTCCTTTGAGAGATAAGAACCATTTGAGTCTATCCTCAGAGATAGGCATGTCTTTCACACCATAAGGATAATTAATATCTTTTAAAAAGGTGTACCATCCTGCATTAGCCATAACTGCTTTTTCAGCCCTAGTATCCTGACCGAATAAAAGATATCTATGAACAAACTGTGATCCTCCTGAGTGCCCATAAATTCTATAAGAGTTCTCTTGGATATCGAATCTAAATCTAAAATAATCAAATATTAAGCTTATAGAATCACTAAGAGAATTGCTGGGATTATTTTGAGGTCCTAAGCAATAGCCTGAAAACTTATATTTACAATCTTTTAAAATTGCGAGTTTTTTATCCACAACAAGTGCGTTATATGATGGAAAAGCTGCTTTACCAAACTTAGGTGCTATCAATATAATATTTTTATTCTTTGTGTATTCATACCATTTTGTGAAATTTGATTTGGCACCTCTTGATGCGCCATGAATAACAAAAAGGACTTTTGTATCTTCATTGACCTCCATAGGAAGAGAATAAAAGATCTCTATATCTGGTTTCGACCATAGTGAAAACGTTAACTTGTTAGAGGTATCTGTGAAAGAAGAAAAAGAAGTAAATAGGCAAACTATAGAAAAATACAATTTTATGCGCATATATGCATAATAAAGCAAATAATAATTATTTACACACAATGATTTTTGATAATTCTTCTATCAAAGCGATTCACGAATCGCCTTATAAGTTTGTAATTTCATCAAGCGGTGGAGGAACTAATGCAATCTCCGCCTTAATGGGTGTACCAGGTGCAAGTCAATCCATCTTAGAGTCTTATGTGCCCTATTCAAGAGAGTCTCTAGACATTCATTTAAATAAAAAACCTGATCATTATTGTTCACAAGCAACATCACTTCACATGGCATCATTGGCATATAAGAAAGCTATAAAAATATCTGATATAGATAAGAAATATTTATTTGGTATAGCTGTGACAGCCTCTTTGAAGAGTAATTATAGCAAGCTTGGTGAACATAGATTCCACATTGCCTTACAAAATCAAAAAAAGACTATTGTCGTCAACTGTATTCTTGAGAAAAATAAGAGATCTCGTGAAGAAGAAGAAAATCTATTATCAACATTTATATTAAATTTGATAGCAAAGTCTTGTGAGTTAGAATCTGGATACCCTCAAATATCTGATGATGTAGAAATTACCGAAGTCCAAGGAGAAAAAGATTGGATTGATTTAATTGATGACAAAGTTGGATTTATCTCCAATACAACTAACAAACCAGAATTGATATTTCCAGGATCGTTTAACCCACTTCATAAAGGGCATCTTAAAATGAAAGAAGTAGCAGAAAGGAAAACAGGAATGGATCTTCACTATGAAATCTGTATAGATAATGTTGATAAGCCACCATTAACTTTTTTTGAAATCTCAAACACGATCAATCAATTTGAGAATGATTCATGGGTACTAACAAAAGCTGGTAGGTTTATTGATAAAGCCAAATTATTTGAAAATGCTACTTTTGTAATCGGTTATGACACCTTGAGAAGATTGTTCAATGAGAAGTATTATGAAAACTCCAAAATTATGAAGGAGAATTTAATGATCTTTGACGACTTTAATATAAACTTCCTAGTTTTTGGAAGAAAAGATTTTGATAAATTTAGATCTCTTGAAGATGTTGATATACCTGTCGAATTAAAACCTAGATTTACCGGTTTTGATGAAAATACATTTAGGGATGATATATCGTCATCTGAAATAAGGAAAAAAGAAATAGATTAACTATGAGGGGGTAATTTAGCCTCAACAAACCATTCATGTACTCTCTTAACAGGATTAAACTTCTTAAGTCTGAGTTTAGTATTTTCTAAAATAAATTTTCTAGTTTTAATAACTGTGTAGTGATAGGTATGAGAATCACGAGTTTCACCTTCAGGAATTAAATATACTTTTGTTTGTTTTTTATCTGCCATAACGCTTCGAATTATACACAAGAACTGGAAATTTTAAACAAGTTAAATGTTATTGACATAATTTAGACTGCCATAAAGACAGGTATAGCCTTTATTTATAACTTTAATATCAATCTTATTAAGAATTTCCTTGTGAATATCACTTTTTCCATCTAAAAAATGTTTATTGAACAAATCTTTATTTGCAATTGATAAAAAAGATCTAGAAAGGGACCCTGCAAGAATAATTCCACCTCCGCTAGAAAATGTTAGCGACAGATCTGAAAGAGTTCTTGCAAAAGCAATAGTAAAGATATCTATTACTTCCTTTGCATTATTGTCACCATTAAGAGAAAGAGAAAAGACTTCTTCGGATTTAACTTTATTTCCAGTTTTTGTTTCAAACATTCTGGAAATTCCAGTACCTGAAATAATGTCCTCTAAAACATTAAATTCGTCACTATTTATATTAAGAAGAGATTTCAGAGCAGATAATCCTAAATTAGTATTTCCTATTTCTGTTGCGATCACATTATTACCAGAAATAACTGATGCGCCTAAGCCTGTGCCAGGACCAATAACAAGAAAGGTATCATTAAACGGCTCACCTTCTTTGAAATTATCAAAATCATTTTCAGAGAATGCTTTCATGCTATATCCAATTGACTCCCAGTCATTAAGTAAATGACAGGATTCTAGTTTAAATCGTTGCTTTATAGCTTCAGCATCAATTTCAAAATTTCTATTAGTCATCTTGATAGAGTTATTGACCTTGGGCCCTGCCACGGAAAAAACAATATTTTTAACATTAGACTCAGATAAAAGTTTTGACATCAAATTATCAAAATTAGTTAAGCTATCTAGTTCGGCCTTATTTTCAGAAACAAAATCAGAAGCTCCAATGTTCGAGTATGCATATCTGATATTTGTTCCGCCAATATCGACAAGAAGAAGATTCTTATCTAGCACTGAAGAACTCTCTTGGAACTTCTATTTTTATTAATCACAATCTTATTGATATCTATATCCCATTTTCCCGAAGTCATTAACATCGCAGGAATATATACTTTAGATAAATCTAGGCCGCTTTTCTCAAGACATCTATAACTTATATCAACTTCAATCCAAGAATTATTATTTTGATCACTTAAAAAATCCATTAAATTGATGGCTCCACTACAATTTACACCACAGGTTGAAACAAGAAATAGTGGATCATCAGATCTCGAGTTCACGCGAAACTTAATACTCACATAGGGATTACCTAGCTCACTAATAACAAGATTTTCATTCAATGATATACCCCAAGCATTCATTAGCTCAGAATCGTTGAAAAGAATGTTTCTGGAGTCATATTGCTGATTAAGATCAAATCTTTTTAAAGAAATATTTTTTTCAGGACTAGTATATAAATTAGCATTTACAATTGATGGGGATTCATTATTTTCAATTACAAATTCATTAGCGTTGAGAGGAGAACCTTCAAAAATTATCTTACTTTCAATTTTTTCTATAATTTCTTCTTCTTTGAGAAAAGGAATATTAATGGTATCGGAATAAGATAATCCATATCCAAATGCAAATAAATGATCGGATAAAGGGTCATTAGAATTTAAAACAGTCTGTGTAGATTTTTTAGGCCAGGTAAATGAAAGCTTTCCTGTAAAATCCTTATTTATCTTTCCATCTTTTTTCAAGATCACATCTGCTATTCCTTCAACAGCCTGACCAGGAAGCCATGCTGCAATAAATGCTGAAGAAAGGTTTATTTGTTTGTTAACTGCTAATGGTCTTCCACTTAAAAATATTGAAGTTATAGGAATAGATTCACTGCTAATCTTTCTCATTGCATCTAAATAATTTAAGTCCGATGATTTAAATGTTAAATCTTTTACATCACCAAAAAATTCTGCGTAAGGATTTTCTCCATAAACCGAAATTACATAATCTGGTTTTTGTTTGTAACTGCCATTTTGAGAAAACTCTATTGAGCCTCCATTCTTTAAAACTTGGTCAGCTAAAGCCTCGTATATGGATAATGTATTTGGAAAATCTGATCTATTTAACTCAGTACCTTGCCATGTGATTGTCCAACCACCCATTTGATTCATTATCTCAACTGCAGCATTACCGATAACCAAAAAATGTTTTGTTGAATCTAGAGGTAATAAATTATCGTTATTTTTAAGGAGAACAAGAGATTTCGATACCGCTTCTCGTGCTAGCTCTCTATGCTCAATATTACCAACATAATTTTCATACTCATGAGGCTTTCTTCCATCAAGCATTCCAAGCCTCTGCTTTACGGTGAGAATTTTTCTTACAGCATCATCCAATCTATTCTCTGAAATATCTCCTGATTTAACTGCCCTGACTGTATTTGTGTAAAGTTCTTTCCATTCATCAGGAGCCATATAGATATCCACGCCAGCATTAAAACTTTCCGGACAATTTGCATTTGAACAGCCTGGAACCTCTCCATGACCATTCCAATCTCCAACAACCAAACCATTGAAGCCCATTTGGCCCCTCAAAACATCAGTAAGGAGATACTCGTGACCATGCATTTTTACTCCATTCCAGGAGTTAAAACTTGCCATAACAGATTGAACACAAGCTTCAAAAGCTGAATAGTATGGAGTTCCATGTATATTCTTTAACCCACCTTCGGAGATCCTAGTATCTCCCTTATCAATTCCCTTAAAGGTTCCACCGTCACCAATGAAATGCTTCGCTGTTGCCATAATATGATTTGAATCAAGGAATTCATCACCGGTTCCTTGAACTCCCTCGATAAAGGCTTTTCCTATTCTAGATACCAGATCTTGATTCTCAGAAAACCCTTCATAAGTCCTACCCCAAGTATCATTCTGGGGAACTGTTACTGTTGGAGCAAAAGTCCAAACAATCCCTGTTGAGAGAACTTCTTTAGCTACAACTTCTGCAATTCTTTTAATTAGATCAGTATCTTGAGTCGCGCCAATACCAATGTTATGAGGGAATACAGTTGCTCCAATAACGTTACTATGGCCGTGCACTGCATCTGTTCCCCATATGATTGGAATAATTTGATCTCCAATAACTGGTGAAGCATCATAATAAGCTTTGCTTAAATTTTGCCAATCTTTGACTGTGCTAGTTTTTTTATTATTTGGCCAACTCCCTCCACCATTGAGAACGGAACCTAACTGATATTTTTTTGCTTCATCAGGTGTGACATATTGAATATCGGGCATAATGATTTGGCCTATCTTTTGTCTTAGTGTCATTTGACCAATGATTTCATCAAGGTTTTTTGAATCCTCAATATTACAAGTTGATGGACTTGACCAATCTATAGATGCACTAATATTTGAGGAAATACCTAATAGAAAGGCTATAAAGAAATATCTTTTTACCACAAGCTGATATAGATTATTGATAGTATCACTACAACTACAGCAGTATTTACATTAAAGGCTTTAGATGTTGCAAAACTCATATCATTTAACTTGATAGCTTTGGGACTGTCTGTATAGCCTTGAATCAAAGATGTTAAATAACAAACAATAAATGATGAAAAGAAAACTACAGCCATTCTATGAATAAATGGATATTCAGGGAAAAAGTAAAATATAAATATTGATAAAGCTAGTGAAGTTAATGCAGCATTAAGTACTGATAATGTAGTAGCCTTTGGCCAAAATAGAGCTACTAAAAATATAACTAAAATTCCAGGAGTAAAAAATCCGGTAAAGTTTTGAATGTATTGAAATGCTGACTCAAGGCTACCCAATAGAGGTGTTGCAGAGAATACTGCTATTACTAAAGCCACAACTGACGTTGATCTTCCTATATTAACTAATTTTGTATTGGATGGATTATTTGTTGCATAAGCTCTATACACATCCATAGTAAATATTGTACTTATACTGTTAGTCATAGATGCTAAAGAGGAAACAATGGCTGCAATTAAAGCAGCAAAAGTTAATCCCAGTAATCCATTAGGAAGTAAAGACATCATCATAGGATATGCTTTGTCACTTGTTTCTAATAATGGGAATAAAACAGCTGCACATATTCCAGGAAGAACGATAACAAGAGGCATAATAATTTTTAAATAGGCTGCAAACATGACTCCCTTTTGTGCCTCAGGAAGAGACTTAGCACCCAGCGCTCTTTGTGTTATGTACTGATTAAAGCCCCAATATGCAAAGTGAGCTATCCACAGACCTCCAATTAAGACCCAAACACCTGGAAGATCTTTATATGAAGGGTTATCAGGAGACAAAATAATGTCCCACTTTTCAGGTAAAGATCTATAAACTTCAACAAAACCATCAGTCACAATGCCGTTTCCAATCTTGGATAAAGCAATAAATGAAACTGCTAATCCACCAAATATTAAGAGGACAACTTGAATGATATCTGTAAGCGCAACAGCCTTTAAACCACCATATAAAGAATATGCTAAAGATAATATTGCTAATAAAACTAGACCATAAAAAGTCTCAAGTCCTGTGAGTGTATTTATAGCAAGTGAGCCAAGCCAAAGCACAGAAGTAAGATTTATAAATACATATACTGCAAGCCAAAAAAAAGATAATACTAAGCTCACTCTTTTATCAAAACGTTGTTCCAAAAATTGCGGCATTGTATAAATTTGTTTTTTTAAGAAAAGAGGTAAGAAATACTTTGCCATCACAATAAGGGCAATTGCGGCTGTTAGTTCATATGTTGCTATAGCTATACCTACAACAAAACCTTGGCCTGACATGCCTATAATTTGTTCTGCAGAAATATTTGCTGCAATAAGAGAAGCACCAATAGCCCACCAAGGAAGTGATCTTCCGGCTAAAAAATAGTCTTCAGGACTTCTTTCTGACCCTGATTGCTGTCTTGAAACATATGTAGCAATAGCAATTATGCCAACACAATAAATTGCAATAATTGAAAGATCTAATGAATTAAAAAACATACTCTCCCCTTTTAAAAGTTTACAACCCTTATTGCATCAGAATGTTTTTCAGAAAACATCCCAGAAATTAATACAAACTTTAATTTTTTCTTTTTACCGAAAACTTTTTTAAGTGTTCCTTCAATTTTAGACATATTATTTTTATTATCAACAATACTTTTTTGATAAATACTTAACACTGAGCCAACTAATGAAAGTTGTCTATGGACTCTTTTATCATTTGTAAAAGCATAAATTGGAACGTTGAATGGCTTTGCATTGGAAACTAGGTTTGCTGTATATCCACTTCTTGTAATTACAATTATGCCATCAGCTTCAATTGACTCTGCAAGCTCCCTAGCAGTCTTAGCTAAGTATTCCCAGTCACCACTTAAAATGAGATTTTCTTCGTAACCTAATGTTCTAAATTTTTCTGACCTATCAGCAATAGATTTTAGAAACTTTATACACTCAATGGGATATTTCCCAATACTAGTCTCACCAGAAAGCATAATTGCATCTGCACCCTCATAAATAGTGTTAGCAACATCTGTTACTTCGGCTCTTGTCGGAGTTGGTTTTTCAATCATTGATTCTAATAAATGAGTTGCAACGATAGATCTTCTTCCCCATTTTGAACATGCATACATAATGCGCCTTTGGACATTGGGGAGATCAGCCAAGCTAGTTTCAATACCAAGATCTCCTCTTGCAACCATAACAGCATCTGACTCTTCTGCAATGGGATGAATATTAGAAAGCCCTTCGTTATCTTCAATTTTCGAAACTATCTTAATATTTGATTTATTTCTCTTGAGAATTTTTCTTAAGTTTTTTATATCTTCTATTTTTCTGACAAAGGATAGGGCTATGTAATCTACATCGTGTTTAATAGCAAAATTTATATCCGTCTTATCTTTTTTAGTTATTGAAGGTAGGTCAATCCTAACTCCTGGCAGGTTGACGCTTCTCTTGCTTCCAATCTTCCCACCATCAATTACTCTGCACAAAAGCTTATCATCATGCTTTTCTAAGACTTTAAAATTTATTAGCCCATTATCTACAGAAATCTTAGAACCTTTTTTTACACTATCGATCAATCCTCTGTAATTAATTTTGATAGATGATGTCTCCACATCAACTTCATCTCTAACAGTAAGATTTACTTTATCTCCTAGTTTCAAATCAAGAGATGCATCTCTGTCTCCAGTTCTAATTTCTGGACCTTGAGTATCTATTAATATCGAAACTGGACCCCTTTTGATGTCTAGATCTTTGTTAATTAATTTAACATTTTTTATAACGTTTAAAGCTTCATCATGAGATGCATGGGACATATTGATTCGAATGACATTCATGCCAGCTGCATACATTTTCTTCATCATAGTTAATTCAGATGTAGCTGGACCGATAGTACAAATAATCTTTGTTCT
>CACBGD010000003.1 GCA_902538705.1 uncultured SAR86 cluster bacterium
TGGTGGGGCAAAAGATGCCACTGAAGAGACAATCATAACTTTACCACCGCCCCTTGCTAAAAGATCGGGTACAAGCTTCTTTGTTAGAGCAATTACAGATATTGCTAGCACTCTAAGACTTTTTTCTTCATCTTCCATAGGAACTTCATGAAATGGTTTTGGCAATCCATAACCAGCATTATTGATAAGAATTTCTACGTCATAATTATTATTCTTACAAAATTCATGGATTTGATCTGGTGCATCAACTTCAGCTAAATCAGCTGTTATGTAATCAACATTTACTTGATACCTGCTTCTAATTTCTGAAGCTATTTCTTGTAATCTATTTTCTCTTCTAGCAGTCAAAATAATATCGTAACCTCTTTCAGCAAGCTGAATTGCTATTTCTTTTCCAATTCCCGCTGAAGCCCCTGTAACTATTGCATACGACATCTAAAAATCTCCTTTTTTATATCTTTTGTAATTTTCTACATAAAATTTAGAATTCAAAGTTGGTAGTTGTTGCTCTTCCTCCGATAACTCTCTTTTTACCTTGGCTGGAATGCCCATTACCATTGAACCATCAGGGATTACAGCATTCTCAGTAATTAAAGCTTTGGCTCCGATTATGCAGTTTTTGCCTATTTTTGCACCATTTAGGATGACTGAATTGATGCCAATTAGCGAACCATCACCAATTTCACAGCCATGAAGCATAGCCATATGCCCTACAGTAACATTATTACCAATTGTGCATTTAAAACCAGGATCTGTATGAATAATAGAACCTTCTTGAATATTTGACCCTTTCCCTATGGAAATAGGCTCATTGTCTCCTCTTACTACGCAATTAAACCAAATACTCGCGTCTGTATCTAAGAAAACGTCACCAATGACGGTAGCGTTACTGGCAATCCAGTAATTTTCGTCCCGCATTTTAGGTTTTTTGCCATCTAGTTCGTAAATCATCGCTTCCAGTCCAGTTTTATTCCTGCATCAAAATAATCATTAACAAAAATTGATGTGATCATTGCAGTAAGTCCCCAAATTTTAAATCCATTATAACTCCATGATGGTGATTTGAACTTAATTCCGTCTCTTTCTAGTTCTTGCCAAATAATATTTTCTTCATCAAGTAAATATGAAATAGGTACATCGAATATTTCATCTATTTCATAATTAGATTTAAAGGCTTGGTTAGTTTTTAAAAATCCAACAACTGGATGAACCTCTACTTTATGTCTCGAAATAAAATAATCCATTTTTCCTAGAATCTCTAAATTTGAAGATTGGAGATTAATTTCTTCTTCACATTCTCTAAGAGCAGTCTGAAAAATATCTTGATCAACCTCTTCCATCATTCCGCCAGGAAAACTAACCTCACCTGCATGAGTTTTCATTTTTGATGATCTTAGCGTAAATTTAATAGAAAAATTTTTGTCACTAATTTTTGATAATAAGATCATAACGCCAGCATTTCTGTTTCCAGTAGTCACGTCATAATTAATATTATTTAATTTATCTTTTATTGAAGAAATCATTTAAGATAGTTTAACTTTTTTTAGAAAAAATATTGGTTAAGTTGTGAAGTATTGTTCAAATTGTGGAAGCTCAAATTTAGAATTTAAAATCCCTGAAGATGATAATCGCAAGCGATACTGCTGCAATGATTGTGGAACAATTTTTTATACAAATCCAAATCTAGTCGTAGGTACATTATCAACATTTGATAATAAAATATTAATTGCTAAAAGAAGTATTCACCCGCGTAAAGATAAATGGACCCTACCAGCAGGATTTCTTGAAAATGCAGAAACGATGCAAGCTGGTGCGCTAAGGGAAACATTAGAAGAAACTCAAGCTGAAGCTGAAATAATTAAGCCATATACTGTCATAAGTCTACCGCATATCAGTCAGATACATGTGTTTTATCTAGCTAAACTTCTTTCAGGTTCCTTTGGGCCAACCAATGAAAGTAGCGAAGTGAAGCTTGTTGAAATATCAGAAATTCCATGGGATGAATTAGCTTTCCCAACAGTCTCAATGACTCTAAAATATTTCGTTGAGGACTCAGAAAAAGATAATTTTGAATTTCGTGAAGAAGAGATTTTACTGAGCTAACTTACAAATCTTTTAGCATTAATAAAGATCTGCATCCAAGGAGAATACTCTCCCCAAGATAATGGTTTCCATGAAAATTGTTGGGAGCGAAAAACTCTTTCCGGGTGGGGCATCATGATTGTTATGTTTCCATTATCATTTGTAATTCCAGTAATTCCTGAAGGCGATTTATTTGGATTCAATGGATATTGTTCAGTTTGATATCCAGACGAATCAACAAAAGTCATACAGATCTTTTCTGAATCAAAAAGTTTATTTATTTCATCTTGGTTTTTAAAACATGCTCTTCCCTCTCCGTGCGAAACAATAATTGGTAGCGACCAGTCTTCCATATCATTTAATAGCACAGATTTTGATTTAAGAATTTTCACCTGACTCAGTCTTGCTTCAAATTGATCGGAATGATTCTTTTGAAAACTTGGCCAAGAGTCTGTTCCGGGAATTATTTCTTTTATGGAGGAGAGCATCTGGCAACCATTACAAACACCAAGTGTGAATTTTTTCTCATCTTCAAAAAATCTTAAAAACTTTTCTTGGATGCTATCACTAAAATTGATTGTGCTAGACCAACCCTTTCCTGCTCCCAAAACATCACCATATGAAAATCCTCCACAAACAGCTAGACCATTAAATTGATTTAAATCTTTTTTCTGGTCTAGTAGGTCCTGCATATGAATATCATGTGCTTCAAAACCTGCTTTTATGAATGCAGCTGCCATTTCATTTTGTCCATTTACACCTTGCTCTCTTAAAATTGCAACTTTTGGCTTATTTTTAAGAAAATTTAGTATTTTTAGCCCTTTTTTGGGTTGCTTGAAGGAATCATTTGCAAATAATCCAGTATTTGAAGTCTTTGAGATAAGATCAAACTCCGATTTTGCATCATCTTTATTGTCTCTTATAGATTTGATGCGATATGAGACCTGAGACCAAGTCTTCTCAAGCTCTGAAATGTCTCTTGAGAACAGTTTATCCATATTTTTATCAACAATATCTAAGTTTCTTCCGCCTATCTTCCCTAAATATTGAAATATAAGGTTTTGAGAATAAGCTAATTGCTTTAATTCTTTTAATCTATATTCATTTATTTGGATAACTGCTCCAACCTCTTCAGAAAATAAGAATTGCTCTGGCGAAACCTGGAAATTGTTATCCAGCGAAATTGAACACCCTATTTTATTTGTAAAGCAAAGTTCAGATAAGGTGGTAAAGATTCCTCCATCAGAAATATCATGAAGCGCATGAATATTCTTTTTATTTATTCCCTCTTGAATAAAATTAAATAAATGTATCAGCTCCTCAGATGAAATATCTGGTGTATCAGTAAATGAGGTTTCAAAAATATCTTGATAAATTGATCCATTCAATCTAAAAAAATTATTTGGTTTCACTAAAACTAAGCATGGATCTTCTAAGTTTTTAAATTCTGTTGTTATTGATGTTCTTACATCTTTGACAGGTGCCATAGCTGAAATAATTCCTGTCATTGGACTTTTAACTGTATAGTTTGATTGGTCTTTTTCCCAAGTTGTTCTCATCGACAAAGAATCTTTACCAACTGGAATTGCTATTCCAAGATCAATACAAAAGTTTGATAGTGCTTCAACTCCTTTTCTAAGATTTAAATCTTCAATATTTTCTCCACATGCTGCCATCCAGTTAGCTGATGCTCTTATAGAAGAAATGGATTCAATTGATACTGACATCATGTTGGTTACAGCTTCGGCTACTGCCATTCTCATTGAGGCAGCTGCATTATGAATGGATATAGAAGGTCTCTCTCCAATACTTATGACTTCTCCGCAAACATCATCAAAAGATCTTAGGGACATAGCATAGTTTGATGTAGGCACTTGCCACTTTCCAACAAATTGATCTCTTGCAACCATTCCTCCTACCGACCTATCACCGATGGTAATTAAAAATGATTTTGAGCCTACTGTAGGATGACTGAGGACATTTTCAGCACTTTTCTCAATGTGTCTTTTAACAGAGTCTTTAGCTTTTGGATCAAGTTCTGAAATATCTAAATCATTATCTTCATCTATTGCTATCTTTTGCTCAACATTGAAAATATTTTTTTCTTCTTTAACTACTTTCTTTTCTAAAGGTAGTTCACCAAACAGCATAGATAAGGGTACATCCACTGGATAGTTATTAGCGCTTTCATCAAAAAGTTTTACATATTTTTCTGTTGTTGTTTTTCCTACAACTGCAAAGGGACAGCGTTCTCTTTTACAAATGTCTGTAAAAACTTCTTCATTATTAGAATGAATACTTAATACATATCTTTCCTGCGACTCATTTGACCAGACCTCCATCGGTGACATGGAGAGATCTGCACATGGGATGTCTTTAAGATTTATATGAACTCCAAGTTCACTATCTTTAGCTAATTCTGGTATTGCGTTTGAAAGGCCTCCTGCACCAACATCATGAATAAATTCTATAATGCTAGGATTTTTATTATTACAATTATTAATTACTTCCTGGCATCGTCTTTCCATTTCTGCATTATCTCTTTGCACTGAAGCAAAATCTAAATCCTCATCACTTTGTCCTGATGACATCGATGATGCAGCACCGCCCCCAAGACCAATGAGCATTGATGGACCACCTAAAACAATTACTAAATAGTCCTCACTAATTTGTTTTTTAAAATTATTCCTATCAATAATTTCTCCGATTCCACCTGCCAGCATAATCGGTTTGTGATAACCATATGCTATTGATTCTTTGAAAGAAGTCTCAAAACTTCTAAAGTAACCTAATATTGATGGACGACCAAATTCATTATTAAATGCCGCGCCTCCAAGAGGTGCATCAATCATTATTTCAAGCGGTGAAGCAATCCTTTCAGGTTTATTTTCATCATCTTCCCAGGAACGAACAAAGTCAGGGAGTCTCAAGTTAGAAACATTAAAACCCACTAATCCAACCTTTGGTTTAGCTCCCATTCCAGTTGCACCTTCATCTCTAATCTCCCCTCCTGACCCAGTTGACGCACCCGGAAATGGAGAGATTGCGGTTGGATGGTTATGAGTTTCTACTTTTATAGTTGAATTTATCTTTTCTTGAACGAACTCATAGCTTTCATCATCATTTACTGAAAGCCTCTTAGTATTGACACCTTCAACAATGGCTGCATTGTCTTTATAGGCAGAAATAATATTTTTTGGCGATTCTTTGCTTGTATTTTTTATAAGCTGAAATAAAGAATCTTCTTTTTCTTCACCATCCACTTGCCAATTGGTATTAAAGATCTTATGTCTGCAATGTTCTGAGTTAGCTTGTGAGAACATCATGAGTTCGGCATCAGTTGGATTTCTATTAATAGAGTTATAAAAATCTAAGAGATAATTTATTTCATCATTTGAAATTGCAAAACCATATTTTGTATTTGCATCCTCAAGAGCTTTTTTTCCATCTGAAATAATATCGATCTCACTGAGACTTCTTTTCTCTAACTCAGTGAAAAACTCTGATAACTCCTCAGTTGTTGAGTAAATAGATTGAGTCATGCGATCAAAGACCGATGAAAGGTCAAGGTTTGAATTAGGTTCTATGTTAGAAATCTTAAAACCATAAAACCTCTCAATTCTGGATATTCCAACAATTCCAATATTTTTAAAAATATCTTCAGTTTTTGATGACCAAGGGCTTATTGTTGATCTTCTTGGCCCTACAAAAAAATCAAATTCTTTGCTTAGCTGCTCGCAGCCGAGAATCTCTTTGCAACTATCAAGCTCATTGCAAGAATCTTCTGCACTTATTAAGAAAACTTCATTACATTCAATAGATGCATTTGTATTATTTGAAAAATTAAATTCATCAGCAAGCTTGGCGGCAGTTGCCGAAGAATAGGCATTTCCCCCTGAGAAGATATTAATTTTTAAATTTGACACTTATTAAAGATTTAAAAAACCTTAATGCAATTATAGGATAAAAACTTTGCTCAAACAGCAGCAAACTAGACTTCTATTAACTTTCTTTTAAGTTCTTTAATTTTATCTCTGCAATAAGCAGCTTTTTCAAACTCAGTTTGATTTGCATACTTGTACATCTGCTCCTCAAGCTTATTGATTGATTTTGAAATTTCATCAGGATTTGACTCTTTAATTTTAAATTTCAGGTCTTTAGAGTGGTCTTGAGGTCTATTCTTGGATGCTCTTTTATTAACTCTGGCGCCTTCCATAATATCCTTAACGTCTTTCTTAATTGATTGAGGCTTAATATTATTTTTTTTATTAAACTCAAGTTGTATATTCCTTCTTCTAGATGTTTCAGCTAATGCTCGCTCCATAGATCCAGTCTTTTTATCAGCATAAAGGATTGCTTTTCCTCTTATGTTTCTTGCCGCTCTACCTATTGTCTGAATTAGAGTCGTCTCTGATCTCAAAAAACCTTCTTTATCTGCATCAAGAATTGCAACAAGACTCACTTCAGGAATATCAAGACCTTCTCTTAATAGATTTATACCTACTAGAACATCAAATTTACCAAGTCTTAGATCACGGATAATTTCTACCCTTTCAACAGTATCAATATCTGAGTGCATATATCTTGTCTTTATATCATTTTCATTTAAATAATCCGTCAAATCTTCTGCCATTCTTTTGGTAAGAGTAGTTATTAAAACTCGCTCCTTAAGTCTTGCTCTTTCGTTGCATTCACCAATTACATCATCAACTTGAGAGGTAGCTGGTCTAACTTCAACCGGTGGATCTGTTAAGCCAGTGGGTCTTATAAGAAGTTCAACTAAGTTATCATTTCTTTCAGATTCATATTTATTTGGAGTAGCAGAAACATATATCCTTTGAGAGGCAAGCAATTCCCACTCTTCAAACCTTAGAGGCCTATTGTCAACAGCAGATGGAAGCCTAAAACCATATTCAACGAGGGTTTCCTTTCGAGACCTGTCACCTTTATACATTGCCCCTATTTGTGGCACCGTTACGTGAGATTCATCAATAAAAACTAATGAATTTTTTGGAACATAATCAAATAAGCATGGAGGCGGATCTCCAGATTCTCTACCTGACAAGTATCTAGAATAGTTTTCAATTCCTTGGCAATAACCAAGCTCACGCATCATTTCTAAATCATATTGAGTTCTTTCTTGAAGTCTTTGTGCCTCTACTAATTTATTATTTTCTTTTAAAAAGGCTAGCCTATCTTTGAGTTCCTCTTCGATATCAGGAATGCATGCATTGATTTTTTCTCTTGGAGTTACGTAGTGAGTCTTTGGAAAGATAGTAGCTCTTGGTGTTTCTGAAATAATCTCACCTGTAAGTGAATCAATCCATAGGAGACTTTCAATTTCATCTCCAAACATCTGAATGCGCAGTGCTTCTCTCTCTGAGTCAGCTGGATATACATCTATAGTGTCTCCCCTGACTCTAAAAGTTGATCTTCTAAAATCAAGATCATTTCTTGTATATTGCATAACAGATAGCTTTTTTAAAAGTTGCCTTTGATCAACTTCATCACCTCTGTCCAAATGCATGACCATTTCTAAATAAGATTCAGGTGCTCCTAATCCATAAATGGATGAAACTGTTGCAACAACAATTGCATCTTTTCTCTCTATCAGCGCTTTTGTTGCAGATAATCGCATTTGCTCAATATGCTCATTAATGGATGCATCTTTAGCTATATAAGTATCTGAGGCTGGGACATAGGCCTCAGGTTGATAATAATCATAGTAAGAAACAAAATATTCAACAGAATTGTTCGGAAAAAAGTCTCTAAATTCACCATAGAGTTGAGCTGCAAGAGTTTTGTTATGAGCCATGATTATTGCTGGACGTTGTGTCTCTTCTATTACTTTTGCCATGGTGTAGGTTTTTCCAGAACCAGTTACACCCAGTAAAACTTGATGAAGCAGTCCATTATCAATCCCTGTTACTAAGCTTTTAATAGCCTCAGGTTGAGCGCCGGCTGGATCAAAATTACTTACTACTTCTAGTTTTTTAGTCATTTATTTGTTACTAATTAAATAAAAATTAATTATAATGCTTTTCACGCTCCCCTGTAGCTCAGCGGTAGAGCAGTTGACTGTTAATCAATTGGTCGTGTGTTCGATCCACACCGGGGGAGCCATATTTCATTTATACTGCTACCATGAAAAAAATTTTTTCACTTTTATTACTTATTATATCTATGAGCACTTTTTCTGATATTTCAAATAATCCTTCCAGTTGGTACATTGTTACCGATCAAGTTATGGGAGGAAAGTCAGAATTGGAAGCCGGTTTTGATAATGGTGTTTTCAGTCTAAAAGGATATGTAACTACTGTTAATAATGGTGGTTTCGTAAGGTTAGCTCACAGACCGGATAGTGTAAGTAAAGAGGTTAAGGGTATTCGCTTTATGGCAAAAGGAAATAATGAAACTTATGAGGTTCATGTAACTATGCAAGGCCTTAGAATGCCTCCATGGGCATATCACAGCTCAACATTTGATGTTACTTCTGAATGGAAAATGTTTGAAATCAATTTCTCAGACTTCGAAAAGAAGTCTGGCATGTCTCCCAGGCTAAATCCCAGCAATATAAGAGATATTAGCTTTGCTGGATATGGCAGAGATTTTGATGTTGATTTAAAAGTCAAAGAAATCTCTTTCTATTAAAGTTTTAAGAGTTTTCAACAAAAAATTTTTTTAAGAGCTTAAATATATTTTCTCTGGTTCTTCGAAACTCTTTTTCTAATTGTTGACCCGAATAACTATCGATATCGGGATCCTCAGTTGCCCAATGAATTTTTTTTGCTTTGCTGTTAAGGGTTGGGCAGAATTCCTCAGCACATAAGGTAATTATGTAATCGACATTATTCATAAATTCCTTATCAAGATCTTCTAAACTTTTAGATTCATGATTTGAAATATCAATTCCTATTTCTTTCATGGCACCAATAGCATTTTTATGCACTGAACCACTTGGCTGGGAACCTGCGCTTTGTATGTTGTATTCGGAGCTCATCATTGATTTAGCAAGACCTTCAGCAATTTGACTTCTAGCTGAGTTGCCAACACAGAGAAATAAAATATTCATAGTTAAAATTTGGGCAGGATTCACCTGCCCAATGAGAATTATTTAAAGTTTACTTTTCTTAAAACGACAAGATCAACTATTTCTCGCATATCTCCATAACCACCAGCTATTTCACTTTGCTCTTCTTCAGAAATCTTTTTTCTCCATGCCTCAACAAACTCCTCATATTTTTCTTTATCAGGACCCATTGCAGCAAGATTTTCATAGGTTATAGTTAAAAATACATTTGGATCTGTGCCTGCGGTGCTTGCAGTATAAACGGCACAACTCACAATATGTCCAAGTTCTTTTTGTACTTCACAAGAATCTACCCATGTACTCTTTATACCCATTAGATAATCATCAAGCATATTTGGTTTTACTTTTACTACAGTCATTTCAGTAACTTGCTCAGCAGGCTCATAGTCTACCCAGATTTCAGCAACGCTAAAGAAAGGAACTAGTAGTGATAAAAATAATATTTTTTTCATAATTTACTCCTAAATTTTTAAGTAACTACGATACCACTAGACTCAGAGAAATAGAAAAAATATTTTGTTACCATTGATTAGTAGAAATGAAAATATCAAAAAATAAGCTACTGAATAAAACTACCTCTCATGAACCTGAATTTATTGAGGCATTAGAACTTTTAGTAGATGACATTAATGCAAATAAAGAAATAAATAATTTTGGCATTATTGCTTTTATGCATCAATTACATAATCGGATGAATGTAAGAGAGAACATTTATAAGTTTGCAAAAAATAAAAATATGCTTGACCCAGCTGCACCGATTATCGTAACAGGCCTTCCTCGATCAGGAACCACTTTTCTCTTTGATATTCTATGCAATGATGCAGATCATAGAAGTCCGCTTTACTGGGAAATAACAAGACCTCTTCCATGGTTAGAAAAAGGAAGTTGGCGAGAATCATTAAGAATTTTTGCAACCGATGCTGAGCTACGTTTTGCTAGACTTGTAGTTCCAATGCTAGATGCTATGCACAAGTTGCGAGCTCTGTCTCCTGAGGAATGTGAGCAATTTAATACGGTAACTGCAAAGAGTGTTGTCTATATCTATATGTCTCATCTTCCAAACTATAAAAAGTTTCTAATGGAAACCGATTTTACTAATGTATTTAAATGGCATAAAAAGTTTTTCCAAATCTTAGAACTCTCAGGTAGACCTAAAAACTGGCTGTTTAAAGATCCATCGCATATTGAACACATCCCTGAAATCTTAAAGATTTATCCAAAGGCAAGATTTATTCATATATTTAGAGATCCTATAAAGTCAATAACCTCAACTTGTAGCCTAACCGAAAAACTTTGGAATGGTTTATGTAATCAAATTGATAGGAAGCTTATTGGAGAACAAACGGTTCAATTTTGGGAAAATGCAATATTAAAAAATAAAGAAGGAAGAACTTTGCTTAATTCATCAATAAACCTTGATCTCGATTATGCTGATTTTATTAAAGATCCTATTGCGACAATGGAGAATATTTATGATTTTATTGATAAGCCCTTTGAGGAAAGCATAAAAACTAAAATGGAATCTTATATAAGGAATCATAAGAAACATAAACATGGCAAGCATCACTATAAGCTTAAAGATTATGGTCTGACAGAGGAAATTATAGAAGATCGCATTGCCTCTAAATGGCAAATAAACTAGTATTAATAAACATTTAAATTTAAAAGGTATGAGTATGACAAAAACAGTTATTGCAGTAGTTATTTCAACTTCCCTTGGTGATATTAGTCTAGAACTTGATAAAGAAAAGGCTCCGGGCACAGTTGAAAATTTTATTAATCTTGTTGAATCTGGATACTATGATGAGACTATCTTTCATAGAGTAATTAATGGTTTTATGGTTCAAGGTGGTGGGTTAAGTGAAGATATGAGAACTAAACCTTCCGGTACTCAACCAATACAAAATGAAGCAAATAATGGCTTAGCAAACGATAGAGGAACTATCGCTATGGCAAGAACTAATGATCCTCATTCAGCTACAAGTCAGTTTTTTATCAACCATAAAGATAATAGTTTCTTAAATCATTCATCAGAAACCATGCGTGGCTGGGGGTATGCAGTATTTGGGAAGGTAACAGATGGAATGGACGTTGTTGATGCTATTGCTGAGGTTGATACCGGTAACTTTCAACAGTATGCAGATGTTCCAGTTGAGCCAATTATGATTCAATCGATATCTGTTATGGAATGAATCCAATATATTTCATTTCAGACCTACATCTGAGTTCAGTTGAGTCGCCTACTACTAGATCATTCTTTGATTTTTTAGATAACAAAATATCTACTCCTACCAGTCTTTATATACTAGGTGATTTATTTGAGGTTTGGATTGGAGATGATGATGATACTGAGCTTGCAGCTGTTATTCAGTCTAAGCTTAGTGATTTTGCTAGCAAAGGCAATAAGCTATTTTTTATTGCTGGCAATAGAGATTTTCTCCTTGATAAAAGCTTTGCAGCTTCAGCAGATATCCAAATCCTTGAAGATCCCTACACAATGACCTTTAACGAAATGAAAATTATCATTAGTCATGGTGATTTTTTGTGCACTCATGATTCAGAATATATGGACTTTAGAAAGCAAGTCCGATCTCAGGCTTGGAAGGACGACTTTCTCAGTAAACCCCTAGAAGAGAGAAAACAGATCGCAGACGATATGAGGGATGCTAGTAAATCTGCTAGTAAAGATAAATCTTCTAAAGTAACTGACGTAAATCTAAGTGATGTGGATTCATTTGTTCAAAAAGAAAGGCCAGATCTTTTCATTCATGGCCATACTCATCGACCAGATCTTCATGACTTAGAGTATGGAAATTATTCAACCCAGCGAATTGTTTTGGGAGATTGGGATGCTTTTGGGTGGTGCTTAAAACTTGATACTCATGGTCCCGATTTATTTAAATTCAAGATTAAATAAAGCGTTGAAACCTCTCTAAAAATACTGTATATTTATACAGTATTTTTAACACTCCTATATTATGAAAATTAATTACATCGGTACGGTGATTGCAGATAATTTATCTGAACTAATGCTGCCATATTTCCAAGATATGGTGCATGCTGGATTCCCTAGTCCTGCAAGTGATTTCATAGAATCGCCTATAGATCTAAATGAATATTTAATAAAAAATAATGCCGCTACCTTTCTTGTGAGAGTAAGTGGAAAATCTATGGTAGGTGCAGGTATTAATGATGGTGCAACTCTCATAATAGATAGAAGTATTAAGCCCTCTCACAACAGCATTATAGTAGCAGCAGTCGATGGTGAGTTTGTTTGCAGAAGACTTAAAACTAAGCCTAAATTATGCCTAGTCGCTGAAAATAAAGGCTACAAACCAATCTATATAAATAGCCAAATAAACTTTGAAGTAACGGGGCTAGTAACTTCAGTTATTAATCAATTTACATGAGCATAGCCCTAGTAGATTGTGATAGCTTTTATGCTTCATGTGAAAGAGTGTTTCGTCCTGATCTTAAGAATAGACCTATCGTTGTTCTCTCCAATAATGATGGCTGCGTAATTGCAAGGAGTTCAGAGGCAAAATCGATGGGTGTAAAGATGGGGGTTCCTTGGTTTAAGATCAAAGATAGCTATATCAGAAAAGGCGGCATTGTTTTCTCATCTAACTTCGCTTTCTATGGAGATATGTCCAGGAGAGTTATGAATATTTTAAATTCCATTTCTCCAAAAACAGAAGTCTATAGTATTGATGAGGCATTTTTAGATTTCTCAGGTACCGAAAAAAATATAGGCTGTTTTGATTTTGGATTACATTTAAAGAATACCGTGGGAAGATGGACAGGAATACCTGTGCGAATAGGTATAGGTCCTACTAAAACTCTATCCAAGATTGCCAGCTATCAAATAAAAAAGAGAGATATTAGATCGAGAGTTTTAGTGCTAGATAATCAGAAAGATATAAATGAAGCCCTTAAAGATACTCCAATTGGTGAAATATGGGGAGTTGGGAGAAGACTAAATAGAAAGCTATCAATGGCAGGCATTAGAAATGCTCTACAACTATCATATGCTCCACCTCAGGATATAAGAAAAAGGTTTAGTATTGTTTTAGAGCGCACAGTTAGAGAACTTAATGGTGAAAAGTGTTTAGATATTGAAGATGTTTCTCCAACTAAAAAACAAATTGTGGTAAGTAGGAGTTTTGCAAAAAAAATTACTAATTTGGAAGTCCTAAATACTGTTGTTAATGATTATGTGGTGAGAGCAGCTGAAAAATTAAGATCCGAAAAGCAGAAAAGTTCAAGAATATCAGTATTTATCAGAACCAGTCCTTTTGATGCTAATGAAAGTTATAGGGCTATAAAGAGCTATTCATTTACTTACCCAACAGATGATTCAAGAGACTTTTTGTATGCTGTAAGGAAAATTCTGCCCAAAATCTATAGGCCTAATTATAGGTATTCGAAAGCTGGGATTATGCTAAGTTCGTTTTCAGATATTGGTTACATACAAAATTCTTTATTTAATGAAAGACATGCTTGCAAGATGGATTCAAAATTGATGCAAGTAATTGATGAGTTAAATCTAAATCAAAAGCAGATCTATATTGCCTCACAAAATATAGGGAGATTTAAGCCCATACAAAGAAACATGATATCTCCAAAATATACGACTAGATGGAGTGATCTACCTATAGTTAGGTAGCCCGATTGAAAAATTTATAATAGTGAGCCTCGGATAATTGAAGCATTTCTTGATTGATTAGATCCCGAAGTTCTAAAAGAGAAAGCTCTGAAAATTGAGGTAAAATTTCTATCCCAAAATCATTTAAATCTAAGTCTTCATTACTAGATGCGCGAAGCAGGTCAAAAACCCAAGTAATAGGATCAAGGGAATTGTTGAAGTTGATTGAGAATTCATTCATTTTACTCTCAAAGAGGTTGCTATCAGATACGGTAAACTTTTCTTGAAGAATCGTAGCCTTAAATTGTTCGAGTCTAGAATTTACAACGGCCCTTTCGTCGTTTGAAAATTTACCCCAATTAGTTATTTCATGTGAAAACCTCTTACATCCCTTACAAACATCATCACCAAAAGTGGTAGAACAGATTCCAATACATGGAGTTGAAGATCGATCTTTACGCATATATTGAATAATACAATAATATTTTATTTTTGTAATTTGGTTGGAAAGTTTAACCCAAGAGAAGTAAAATAGGCGCGTGTTAGAGGACTATAAAAAGCATTGCAGAGAAAGAGAGGAAATGGGCATCCCCCCTCTTCCACTTGATGCAGAACAAACAGCAGCAGTAATAAATCTTCTTAAAAATGATCATGACGAAAATGAACTACTGCTTTTTCTCTTAAAAGAAAGAGTTCCAGCGGGAGTTGATGATGCGGCATATGTTAAGGCAGGTTTTTTATCAGACTTAACAAAAGGAGAAACTGAAAGTCCTTATATTTCAAAAGAAGATGCGGTTGCGATTTTAGGAACTATGCTTGGTGGTTATAACATTCAGCCTCTAATAGATTGTCTAGAAATTGATGAGCTTGCTGATGATGCTGCCATTGCATTAAGTAATACACTTTTAATTTTTGATTCGTTTAATGACATCTTTGAGCTTTCAAAAACAAATGAACATGCAAAAAAAGTAATCAATTCATGGGCAAATGCGGAATGGTTTACAAGTAAAGAAGATATTCCTGAAAAAATAAAACTAACTGTTTTTAAGGTTCCTGGTGAAATAAATACGGATGATTTGTCGCCCGCCCCTGATGCTTGGTCAAGACCAGATATTCCACTTCATGCATTAGCAATGCTCAAGATGCCAAGAGATGGTATAAACGAACCACTAAAAACTATTGAAGATTTAAAGAAAAAAGGAAATCCGGTAGTTTTTGTTGGCGATGTAGTTGGAACAGGTTCTTCAAGAAAATCTGCAACAAATTCAGTTCTTTGGCATATGGGAGATGAAATTCCAGCTATACCAAATAAAAAAGAAGGAGGTTTTTGTTTCGGAGGCAAGATTGCTCCCATTTTTTATAATACTTTGGAAGACTCTGGAGCATTTCCTATTGAGTGTGATGTTTCAAAATTAGAAATGGGTCAAGAAATTATTTTTGAGCCATTTAAAGGGAAAATATCTGATGCTAATTCAAATGAGTTACTTTCTGAATTTAAATTAAAAACTGAAGTATTACTTGATGAAGTAAGAGCAAATGGAAGGATTCCTCTTATCATCGGAAGACAGTTAACTGATAAAACCAGAGAAGTATTAGGATTGGAGCCAACTAATATTTTTAGAAGGCCCAATCAAAATGATACTTCAAAAAAAGGATATACCTTAGCTCAAAAGATGGTTGGAAAGGCATGTGGTGTTGAAGGCGTTAGACCAGGCGATTACTGCGAACCAAGGATGAGTACTGTTGGATCTCAAGATACTACTGGACCAATGACAAGGGATGAATTGAAGGAACTAGCTTGTTTGGGTTTTTCAGCAGATTTAGTAATGCAATCTTTTTGCCATACTGCTGCATATCCAAAACCTGTTGATATAGATACGCAACACTCACTCCCAGAATTTATAAAAACAAGAGGTGGTGTATCACTCAAACCTGGAGATGGAATAATACACTCTTGGCTTAACAGAATGTTAATACCCGACACTGTGGGGACTGGTGGTGATAGTCATACCAGATTTCCAATTGGTATAAGTTTTCCGGCTGGGTCCGGATTAGTCGCTTTTGCAGCTACTCTTGGTGTGATGCCTTTAGATATGCCAGAGTCGGTTCTTGTTAGGTTTAAAGGCGAGATGCAGCCTGGAATTACTTTAAGGGATCTTGTTAATGCAATCCCATATGCAGCTATCCAACAAGGTCATCTTACTGTTGCAAAAGAAGGTAAAAAGAATATCTTTTCTGGAAGATGTCTTGAAGTTGAAGGACTCCCAAATCTTAAAGTTGAACAAGCTTTTGAAATTTCTGATGCTTCAGCAGAGAGATCTGCATCTGGATGTACCATTAGATTGAGTAAAGAACCAATTATTGAATATTTAAATTCAAATATAGTTATGTTGAGATGGATGATAACTAATGGTTATGGTGATTCAAAAACACTTGAAAGACGTGCCAAGGCTATGGAGGAATGGATAAAAGATCCTCATTTGCTAGAAGCAGATAATGATGCAGAGTATGCAGCTATAATTGAGATTGATTTAAATGAGATCAAAGAACCCCTTTTAGCTTGTCCTAACGATCCTGACGATATTAAGCCTCTCTCAGAAGTCCAAAATACGAAAATTGATGAAGTTTTTCTTGGATCTTGCATGACAAATATTGGACACTTCAGAGCCGCGGGACATCTCCTTAAAAAACATAATGGAACTAAAGCAAGATTTTGGGTAGTTCCACCTACGAAAATGGATGAACAGCAACTAATGGAAGAAGGTATTTACAATATATTTGGAGTCTCAGGAGCTAGAACAGAAATGCCAGGATGTTCATTATGTATGGGTAATCAAGCTAGAGTACTTGCAAACTCAACAGTGGTGTCTACGTCAACTAGAAATTATCCAAACAGGCTTGGTGATGGCGCTGATGTATTTCTCGCGTCTGCTGAACTTTCTTCTGTATCAGCTGTACTTGGAAGACTTCCCTCTCCAGAAGAATATCTTGAGTTTATGAATGAAATCAATCCTCTTTCAGAGGAGATCTACAGATATCTTAATTTCGACCAACTGCCTGAATATCTAAATGATGCAAAAAAAGCTGAGATATCAGCAGTAAATATAGTTTCTTAAGTTTTAATTTTTTCTTGTTTGGACATTTTGATAATGTCACTTCTTTCTTCCTCGAGATTTTCAAGATATCCCTCTTCAATTTGAGTGGGATAATTGCCTGTAAAGATGGAAGTCTCAAAATCTTTGATATCTGGATTCCCTTCTTGAACTGAACTAATAAGGTCATTAAGAGATTGATAGATAAGCTCATCAGCTCCAATTGCATCTGCAACTTCAGCCTCTGTTTTATTGTGCGCAATCAACTCTTTTGTTGCAGCCATATCTATTCCATAAAGATTTTGATACTTAACAGGAGGAGCAGCGGATGCAAACAAGACTTTCTTTGCTCCTGCCTCTCGTACCATCTCGATAATCTGCCTACTTGTAGTTCCTCTAACAATTGAGTCGTCTACAAGTAAAACATTTTTATCCTTAAACTCTAAATCAAGAATATTAAGTTTTCTTCTAACTGATTTTTTTCTTTCTTCTTGCAAAGGCATTATAAAGGTTCTACCTATATATCTATTTTTAACAAAGCCTTGGCGATAAGGTTTCTTTAAATCTGCTGCAAGTTGTAATGCCGCAGTTGTAGAGCTGTCAGGAATGGGAATGACAACATCAATTTCATCAACAAGATTAAGATTCCTTATCCTATCTGCTAATTTCAAACCCATTCTCATCCTCGATTTATAAACAGAAATTTCATCAATTATTGAATCAGGCCTAGCAAGATATACATACTCAAATATACAAGGTTTTTTAGAGCTTTCTGAAGAACATTGTTGAGAGAATATTTTCCCTGAGTTATCAATAAAAACTGCTTCACCAGGTTCAACGTCTCTTAAAAACTTATAGCCAAGTGCTGAGAAAAGTGCAGTTTCTGATGAAATGATATATTCATTTCTATTTTTACCCTTTCTTACTCCAATTGTGAGGGGTCTTATTCCTAAAGGATCTCTAAAGCCCAAAATTCCATATCCAGTAATCAAAGCAACAACGGCATATGCACCATTAATTCTCATATGTGTTTTTTCGATTGCAGAAAAATAATCTTTTGGTTTTGGGAATACTGCCTCCTGTTTTGAGAGCTCAAGTGCGAGAATATTCAGTAAGACCTCAGAATCTGACTCAGTATTTATATGTCTTCTTTCAGCATGAAATAACTCAGCGGCAAGTTTTTTTGAGTTAGTTAGATTTCCATTATGGGCCAAGCTTATTCCATAAGGTGCATTAACATACATTGGCTGAGCAAATTCTTTTCCGACACCTCCAGCTGTTGGATACCTCACATGTCCTATACCAAGATTTCCAGAAAGATTATTCATATGCCTCTGTTGAAAGACATCACGAACATAACCCATAGATTTTCTGCTATTTAATTTTCCACTTGGTTCACAGACAACCATCCCAGCTGCATCTTGTCCTCTATGTTGGAGCATCAATAGAGATTCATAAATCTCTTCAGCTACGTTGTTTTCTGAAGAAATCCCTATAATTCCGCACATTGTTTATTCCCCATTTATGACTATATCTTCAATATCCGATTCCGCTAAAAGATCCTTAATGTAAGTCTCTAGAACTGGCAAAAATTCCTCAAAAAATGGTGAAATCTTTGAAGAAGTAAAGATTTCAGATTCTTTCAAATTCGAGGGTAATAAAAAGTAAACTGCCAAAATTACAATTAAGCCCCTACCAATTCCAAATAATACACCCATAAATTTATCAAAGCCAGACATTCCTGACCATTTAACTATTCTTGAAATCAAATTAATCAAAAATCCACCAACTATGATGGAAATTATAAAAATAAGAACAGACGCTATAATTTTTGAAGCTTCTTCATTTCCAATAATCGCAGCAATTTCAGGTGTTGCATATCCCTCTAAACCAACTGCAGCAAAAAAAGCAAAAATCCAAAGTAATAATGATAAAAATTCTTTGGTAAACCCTCTAAAAAGAGAAACGATGCCAGATGAGCCTATAACAAATAATATAACTAAATCTGTGACATTAAGACCTAAGGTTTCCATAAAACAATCTCGCCAGAATTAGTTTCTGAAATCTCATAAATAAATTCAATGTTGTTATCAATATCCTCTTTTGTTCTAAAGGGGCCAACGTACACTGCTGTTAAATCTGAATTATTTGGTAAGACTTCAGTGTATGCAGGAAAATAATTATTTATATTCTTTTTCAGAGCTTTTGCGTTCTCCTCGTTTTCAAAAACATTCACTCTAACAACAAACATTTCAAAATCACCTTTAGTGATGCTTCTCGCACTTGGTGAAAGTTGGTAGCTAATTGAATCTTGGTATTTAGGTTGTGGCGACAATATAAAAATAAAAACAATAAGACCCATAAGGATTACAAAGATGAAACCAACAAATTTTTCTAAATTCATTATGATATTTTATCTAAAATTCCAATTATTTTATTTCTTATCTCTGACCTATGAACAATCATATCTATTGCTCCATGCTCCAACAAGAATTCTGATTTTTGAAAGTCTTCAGGTAGCTCAACTCTCACAGTTTGCTCAATTACCCTTCTTCCTGCAAAACCAACAAAGGCTTTTGGTTCTGCTAAATTGATATCACCAAGCATAGCTAAACTGGCGGAAACTCCTCCAAATATTGGATCTACCATTACAGATATGTAAGGTAATTTGTTTGATTTTAACTTTTGAATAGCAGCTGAAGTTTTAGCCATTTGCATGAGAGAAACCATTGATTCCTGCATTCTTGCCCCACCGCTTGTTGAAAAACAAATAAAAGGTGTTTTATTTTCAATTGAGTGTTCAACTCCCTTAAGAAATTTCTCTCCAACAACACTTCCCATTGACCCACCCATAAATTTAAATTCGAATGCTGCAGAAGTCACAAGTCTGCCGTCAAGTTTTCCAAATCCGACTAATAGAGCCTCGCTTTCTCCTGTATTTTTCTTAGCTTCTTTAATTCTTGCTGGATATGACTTAATGTCCTTAAATCCAAGAGGATCACTTGTTTCAATATTTGATGCAACTTCAGTAAAGCTTCCATTATCAAAAAAAATATTAAATCTTGTTCGTGCTCCTATTCTTAAATGATGCCCACATTTTGGACAGACATAAAGAGTCTTTATAAGCTCCGGTTTGTAGAGAGCTGATTCGCATGAAGGACATGATGTCCAAACACCATCAGGGATCTTACTTTTTGATTTTGAAGATCTTTTTCCTATTGATGGAATTAGTTTTGTAAGCCAGTTCATTATCTAATTGCATCTTTCATACTACTAATATAATCACTTACTTCGCGAAAGTCTTTATTTTCTGAATTTTTATGAATTAGTTCAACTATTGAGGAACCTATAACAACTCCATCAGAGAATGATGAAAGTAATTGAACATCATCTTTACTTTTAATTCCAAAACCTGCCATTACCGGAGTAGTAGTGATAGATTTTATATAGTCAATATTTTTCTCTATCTCTTTTTCATCTAGATGAGATGATCCTGTAACCCCTCTTAATGTTACATAGTAAATAAAACCAGAGCTATTGCTTATGATTTCCTGAATTCTGTCTTTTGAGGTTGTTGGTGAAATCAGTGAAATTATGTCTAAATCTTCATTGTCTATACCATAGGCTTTAAGAGAGAGCTCTCCAGGAATATCAACAACCAATACTCCATCAACTCCAACTTTATGCGAACTATTGATAAGGTCTTTATAAGTCAAGAAATTATTAATATAGCCCATTAAGATTATTGGTGTCTCATTATCTTTCTTTCTAAATCTACCTACTAGCTCAATAATCTTTTGGAGATTAGTATCATTTTCTAAGCTTCTGTCATGTGCCTGCTGTATAGTTGGTCCCTCTGCTATTGGATCAGTAAACGGGACACCAATCTCTAAAATATCAATACCTGAATCAACACTTAAATGCATTAAATCAAGAGAAGTCTCTAAGTCTGGATCTCCCGCAACTATATAGCCAACGAAAGCTTTAGAATTATTTTTTGAAAGCTCAGCTAATCTCTTCTCAATTCTTTTCAAAGCTGAATATCCTCAATTTCAACAACGCTATTTAAGTCTTTATCTCCCCTTCCTGATACATTAATGACAACATGCTGGCCTTGATTCATATTCGGCATTAATTCATCAAGGTAAGCAAATGCATGGGCAGTCTCAAGAGCGGGTAATATTCCTTCCATTTGATTAACCATATGAAATGCTTTCATAACTTCATCATCGGAGACTGCAACATATTTTGCTCTTTTCATGTCTTTTAACCACGAGTGCTCAGGTCCTACTCCAGGATAGTCTAAACCAGCTGAAATTGATGCTGTTCCTCTTACTTGGCCATCCTCATCTTGCATCAAATAACTTTTTGCACCATGAAGCACTCCAGGTGTTCCATCATTTAAGGGAGCAGCGTGTTCACCTGTTTCTATACCTTTACCTGCGGCTTCAACACCAATGAGTTCTACATCTTTCATCTTAATAAAAGGATAAAAAATACCCATTGCATTTGATCCACCACCAACACATGCAATTATTGAATCTGGCATTCTCCCGAATGATTCTTGTGATTGCTCAATCAATTCGTATCCTACGACAGCATTGAAATCTCTTACAATCATTGGATAAGGGTGTGGTCCTGTAACACTGCCTATGATGTAGTATGTATCTTCAATATTAGTAACCCAGTCTCTTAAAGCCTCATTGAGTGCATCCTTAAGAGTTGCTGAACCAGAATTTACTTCATGGACTTCAGCACCTAAAAGCTTCATTCTATATACATTAAGTGATTGTCTCCGTACATCCTCAGATCCCATGTATATATGACAATCTAATCCAAGCCTTGCCGCAACTGTAGCAGTTGCAACTCCATGTTGACCTGCGCCAGTTTCCGCAATAATTCTTTTTTTCCCCATATATTTAGCTAAAAGGATTTGTCCAACTGTATTATTTATTTTGTGAGCACCCGTATGATTTAGATCTTCCCTTTTTAACCAAATAGAAGCGGTGCTGTAATGCTCTGTAAGCCTTTTTGCAAAGTATAATGGAGATGGTCTGCCTACAAATTCTGCAAGATCTTTGTGAAACTCCGCATTAAAATCATTATTATCTTTTAGAGTTTTATAAGTTTGCTCTAGTTCATTGAGGGCATACATAAGAGTTTCTGGAACAAACTTGCCACCATATTCACCGAAGAATCCATCTTTATCTGGTAAGTTATCTTTCATTTCTCTATTAAGCTTAGTATTTTCGTAATTTTCGAGTGGTCTTTAAAGCCAGGAGCTGATTCTACCCCAGAATTAAAATCTAGACACCATGGATTTATCTTTAAGGCATTTTCTAAATTTTCAATAGATAACCCTCCCGAAAGAATCATCTTTTTATCAAGGAATAAATCTGTATTAAGTATTTCCCAATCAAAGCTGCTTCCAGTTCCTCCATAAATACCTTCTTTAAAGGTGTCACACAAAATTGCTTGTGCATTTTTGAAGTGTTTCATGTCTTCGAGAGACTTAGAATCTTTTATCCTTAATGCTTTCCAAAATTCGTAATCAAATAATTTACAAAAATCTTCTGACTCATCGCCGTGAAATTGAATGATTGGATTTTCAAAGTAACTTAATGAAGAGTTAACAAATGATTTTTCAGGATTAACAAATACGCAAACAGGCCTAGTTTTTTGAAAATCTATATTTTTTATCTCATTTATAAATGCATGAGTAACATTTCTAGAACTATTTTCATGAAAAATAAACCCAACATAGTCAACTCCATTTTCAATAAGGAAATTAAGTGTTTCTATTTCTGTTATTCCACAAATTTTTATTTTCATATCAAATTAAAGGACTCTTTTCCGGTTTAAGCTTTGTAATATTTTCATAACTAGGGCCAAGAAAAATTAATCCTCTAGGATTTACAGTTATTCCAGCGTTATTCCTATCCTTGCTTTCAAGTATTTCTTTTAATGGGATTTTAATTTGGTATTTACCAATTTCTAATAAAGTCCCAACAATTATTCTAACCATATTTTGTAAAAATGCATTTGCAGTTATTTTTATTTCGACGATATTTCCTAATTTATTAATTTCTATTTTTTTTATATTCCTTTCGGGATTATTAGATCCGCAACTTAGACTCCTGAATGATGTGAAATCATGTTTTCCAATTAAGCACTTGGACTCCTCATTCATTTTCTTAATGTCTAACTCTGCTTGCTCCCAATAATAAAAATCATCAAGCAAAACATTCCTTGATGGACTATTAAAAATTAAATAAGAGTAGGTTCTATCAATTGCATCAAATCTTGAATGAAATGAGTCTTTTACTTTATCTAAATCAACTACAGATATGTCATTAGGAAGATTTGAATTTAGGCCATTGATCCATTGCATATCTGATCTATCCTGACTTACAACTACATCGAAAACCTGACCAAGCGCATGAACGCCTTTATCAGTTCTCCCTGAGTAATTCATCTGCACATTATCAGCAGAAATTCCTTTGAAAGCTCTTATAAGCTCATCTTGAATAGAGTTAGCATTTTTTTGAGATTGGAAACCGGAATAATTAGTTCCTTTATATTGAATCTTGAAGGCTAGTTTCAACTTTAACCCCTATATTTTTGATCTCAGATCAACCGCCTGCTGAATAAGTTTTTGATTTTTGGCTTTATCGATAATTTCATCTAATAAAATTTTGGCTTTTTCATAATCCTTCATTTCATATAGAGTTATAGCTAAATCAAACTGCTGAATGAAAGGATCATTTTTGATACTAAGTCCCTTAGGCATCGATGATAAAGCATCATCTGGTTTAGATTCATTTTTAGCAGTAACTAAATTCCTTTTTATTAAAAAAATTGCTATTAGAAATCCTACTGCAAGGCTTACTAAACTTACTATGAATAGTTGCAAAATATTTACTCCAGAATTAATTTCTCCATTTGAAATTTCTATTTCCTCATTTCTTTCAATTTCAATTATTCTTGTTTGAGATTCAATTATAGCTTGAGGGTCTAAAGTAGTTTGTTCTTGATTTTGGATATCAAAATTTTGGGTTTTCTCTTCCTGAGTTACTTCAATTTCCTGTTCAATAATTGCTTCTGATTCTGGAGCCACCAATGTAAGCATTTGCTGTGTTTCAAAAGTATTTGTATCTATCATCTCCCTAATACTAAACTTTGCATAAGACTTATCAATTTCTCTAATTGACTGTAATTCAGGAATAAGAATATCCATATCATTTCTAATTAAATTAATGTTATCGTCAATAAAAGCACCTCTATTATTTTCGAAAATACTCCACATTACTTGATAAATACTTAGATCATCGTAATTAAGCGATTCAGCCATAGACCAGACGGTAGTAATTTCATCAGCTAATATGACTATCTCGTTGGAAGGTTTTTCTTCCTCAATAATTTGAGGGCTAGAGACCTCAACTGTTTCATTTTGAAGAATAGAAGTATATGAGTCGTCTGAAAGAAAAATAAAAAAGTCTTTTCTGTTATCTTTAATCTCAATTGTGAATAGAGCATAAGGAGTATCAGTATCTTTTAGTTTCTCAAAACTTAAATTGTATTCACTAATATTTACTCTACTTAGATTCAAATTAAAAAGTGAATCTTTTATTGAAGATGATGTTTGATACTCAAAAATACTGATATCACTTTTATCGATTTCTTCTGTGGAATTAATTGATATTACTATCTGTATTGCATTTTCATCTTGAAATGTTTTAGAAGATAAATAGGTAATTTCTGATGATAAAAGTGATGAAAAAATTATAAAAAAAAGAAAAAAACTTATCTTTTTAACTTTCATCAGCTTTTTTCATTAATTCTAAGATTTGGACTGCATTTAAAGCAGCACCTTTACCAAACACATTATCAGCTACAATCCAGCAGGATATCCAATCTTCATTATTTATTTTACTTGAACGAATTCTTCCAACGTAAACATCATTTGTTTTATTTGCATTTTCAAGAGCAGTTGGGAAAGCTTCTTTTGATGGGTCATCAATTACTTTTATGCCCTCTTTGCCTTCAAGTAATTTTATTATGCTTAATCTTGAGGCTTCATTTCTTACTTTTATAAAAACTGATTCAGAGTGTCCATTTATTACCGGCACTCTTACGCAAGTGGAAGTTACATTAATTTTTTCATCTAATATTTTTTTTGTTTCCCAGTTGAGCTTCATTTCCTCTTTCGTAAAACCATTATCTAAAAATTTATCGCACTGAGGTATTACATTTCCTGCTATGATTTTAGAAAATATATTGGAAACAGGAGAGATTGACTGAGACTGATTTTCAAGCTCTTTTATACCCTGTTCACCTGCTCCTGACACCGCTTGAAAGGTAGTGATCATTACACTTTCGATACTAAACTCTTTATGGATATGATCGAGGATCATCAAGAGCTGAGCTGTTGAGCAGTTAGGGTTAGCAACCAGACTGGTTTTCTTACATATGATATGCCCATTAATTTCTGGAATTATAAGTGGTACATTATCTTCATATCTAAAGTAGGAAGACATATCTAAAACCTTACAGTTGGCTTCGATAAACTTATTCGCATAATCTCTTGCAACATCAGAACCAGCAGACAATATTGCATAGTCAGGCTTATTAAAATCAAATTCATCAATGTCTTCAATTCTGCAATCTTTGTCTAAAAAATTTATTGAAGAGCCGGCTGATTTTTTACCTAATAAAAAAATCTCATCGATTTTAAATTCTCTTTTTTGTAGTTGTTCTAGTAAATTTCTTCCAACCAATCCAGATGCTCCAACTATAGCTAACTTAGACATTAGATTTTTCCTTGATTATTGAAATAAGCTCGGAAGCAACTTCATCAGTCTCTAAAAAGGATGAATCATCGGTTAAATCTTTTGTTCTAAAACCTCTTGAGATAAATTCTTTTACAGATTTTTCGATTATGCTTGCTGCTTCAGAATTTTCAAGAGAGTACCTAAAAGCCATTGCTAGGGAGAGAATCATTGCTAAAGGGTTTGCTAAATTTTTACCAGCTATATCAGGTGCGCTGCCATGACATGGTTCATACATTCCCTGAGAAGAGCTGTTGAGTGATGCGGAAGGAAGCATACCAATAGAGCCAGTTAGCGTTGCAGCAATATCAGATAAAATATCACCAAATAGATTACTAGAAACAATTACATCGAACTGATTGGGATCAAGAACTAATTGCATTGCAGTATTGTCAGCAAGCTGATGTGTCAATTCAACATCAGGATACTCCTTTGATAGGTTTGTAATTATTTCTCTCCAAAACTTTGAAACCTCAAGAACATTTGCTTTTTCTACTGAACAAAGTTTTTTATTCCTTTTTTGAGCTGATTCAAAAGCTACTCGACCAATTCTTTCAATCTCTTTTTCGTCATAAATCATTGTATTAAAAGCATGTGGAGGGTTTGAAGAAGTATCAACTCCTCTTGGCTCACCAAAATAAATACCGCCTGTTAACTCTCTTACTATCAAGATATCTAAGTCATTGATAATTTCCTCTTTTATTGGTGAAGCTGAAGCAAGCTCATTAAAAAGGAAGGCAGGTCTTAGGTTAGCAAATAATCCTAGCTCTTTTCTTAATCCTAACAATGCTTGCTCTGGTCTTTTATCCCAATCTAAATCCTCCCATTCTGGACCACCTACAGCTCCGAAGAGAATAGCATCAGATTTTCTAGCTATCTCTAAAGTCTTATCAGGAAGAGGATAACCAGTCTTATCATAGGCTGCTCCGCCAACATCATGAGTTTCAATATCAAGATCAAGAGAGTATAGATCTTTAACAAATCTTAATATCTCCATTGCGGAACTTGTTACTTCAGGGCCGATGCCGTCACCTGGCAAAATAAGAATCTTTTTATTCATTCGAAAATCCATGGGTTATTTTCTTTTCTATGTTCTTCAAATTTCTTAATTAATTCTGAATCTTTAAGAGTAATATCGATCTCATCAAGGCCATAGATGATTCTTTCAGCTAAATTATTATCAAGATCAAAATCAATAGAGAGCTTATCTTTAAAAAGTATAACTTTATCTTTTATATTTACTGAAATAGATACTGGACTATCTGTAGACAATGAAAATAGTTTTTCAATTTCAGTTTTTTTGAGCTTTAACGGTAAAACACCATTTTTGAAACAATTATTATAAAAAATATCGCCAAATGAGCTTGCTAAAACAACTTCAATACCAAAGTCTCTGAGAGCCCAAACTGCATGCTCTCTGCTTGAGCCGCATCCAAAATTATCTCTTGTAAGCAAAACTTTAGATTCATCATAAGGCGAATTGTTAAGAATAAATTCATGATTGATTTTTCTTTCACCTTTTTTCATTCCAAGACGACCCTGATCTTTATATCTCCAGCCATCAAAAAGATAATCCTCATATCCAAATTTTTTAATAGATTTTAAATATTCTGTTGGGATAATTTGATCGGTATCTATATTATCTCTATCAATTGGAGCTACAATGCCTTCAATAAAATCTTTCATCTTAAATCTCTTTTACAATCCTTCCATTTATTGCGGTTAGAGCAGCCATCTTTGGACTCATTAAATGCGTTCTTCCTAAATTACCCTGCCGACCCTCAAAATTTCTATTTGAAGTTGAAGCACATCTTTCATAAGGACTCAATTGGTCTGGATTCATACCTAAGCACATAGAACAACCTGGTGCCCTCCACTGAAATCCAGCATCGATGAATATTTTATGAATTCCCTCCTTCTCTGCTTGTTCTTTAACCATTCCAGACCCAGGAACAACAATAGCTTCTTGGATATTTTCAGAAACCTTTTGACCTTTCAAAACTTCTGCGGCTTCTCTTAGATCTTCAATTCGAGAATTAGTGCATGATCCAATGAATACTTTATCGAAATCTAAATCGCTCAATTCCTGATTATCTGACAATCCCATATAATTTTTAGCTAGATCTAAGCTTTTTCTTTTTTCAGCAGAAAAAATTGAGCTCGATGGAATCTTTTCGTTGAAATCAATTACCATTTCTGGTGATGTACCCCAAGAAACTTGAGGATTAATTTTTGAAACATCAATATCAATTTCTTTATCGAACATTGCTTCTTTATCAGTTGTTAAATTTTTCCATTTTTTAATAGCATCATTTATTAAATTAGATTCAAGACTTGAATGTTTTTTAACGTATTCAATAGTTTTGTCGTCAACAGACACTAATCCTACTTTAGCTCCTGCTTCAATAGACATATTGCATATTGTCATTCTGGCTTCCATAGAGATATTTCGTATATATGATCCCGCAAATTCAACTGCATACCCTGTTCCACCTGCAGTTCCTATTGTCCTAATTAAATATAAAATAATATCTTTCGAGGATACTCCTTCTTGTATCGACCCCTCAAAATTTATTCTCATATTTTTAAGCTTCCTGACTTTTAAACTTTGAGTGGCAAGAACATGCTCCACTTCAGATGTTCCAATTCCCATTGCAAGACAACCAAAAGCACCATGAGTTGAAGTATGAGAGTCGCCGCAAACAATACTCATTCCAGGAAGCGTTAAGCCTAATTCTGGTCCAATTACATGAACTATGCCTTGATTATTTGAGTTGATATTAAATTGTTTTATGCCGAAATCATTACAATTTTTATCTAACTCAACAACCTGCAACTTTGAGATATTGTCCTCAATGCTCTCAATGCTAAATTTGTTATCCCTTGTAGTTGGAACATTGTGATCTGGAGTAGCAATGTTTGCATTAATTCTCCATGGTTTGAGTGATTTTTTTTTGAGGCCCTCAAAAGCTTGAGGAGATGTTACTTCATGAAGAAAATGCCTATCAATATAAATTAGTGAGTCTCCATCATCATAGGATCTTATTAAGTGCTCATTCCAGAGCTTGTCATATATGGTGTATCCCATTATTCCGTTACAAATGGGAGTTTTTGATCAACATCACCGCACTGTGCCTTGTTTCTTAGAAGATGGTCAATTAAAACAAGGTTCACCATTGCCTCAGCAATTGGTACTGCTCTAATTCCAACACAAGGATCATGTCTTCCTTTAATTTCAAGCTCAACCTCATTTCCATCTTTATCTATGGATGTTGTGGCTTTACTTATGCTAGATGTGGGTTTAATTAAAAAACTTATATCAATATCATCACCATTTGAAATCCCACCAAGGATTCCACCAGAATTATTTGAATCGAATCCAGTCTTGGTAATTTCATCTCTTAGCTCAGATCCTTTAGAAAATGGAATCATGTCAGAGTTGCCAATAGAAACCGATTTTACGGCATTGATACTCATTATGGCTTTTGCCAAATCAGCATTTAATTTATCGAAAACAGGTTCTCCAAGGCCAACTGGACAGTTTTGGACTTTAATATTTAGCTTGGCACCTATTGAGTCTCCTTCTTTGATGAGTTCTTCAAAAAACTCTTCAAGTGAGCTAATTTTTGATCTATCAGGAAAGAAGAATTTATTTTCATTTACAAATTCAAGATCAACTGTATCAGCAGAAATACTTCCAATTTGTGATACAAAGCCCTTAGTTATAATTCCACGTGTATTTAAATACTTCTTAGCAACTGCTCCCGCAGCAACTCGCATTGCAGTCTCTCTAGCGCTTGATCTGCCACCACCTCTGTAATCTCTAATACCATACTTTGCTTGATATGTGAGGTCAGCATGATTTGGCCTAAATGTATCTTTAATATTTGAATAATCTTTTGAAATCTGGTCTTCATTTCTGATTAACAATGCTATAGGAGTTCCAAGGGTTTTTCCTTCAAAAACTCCTGACATGATTTCAACTTTGTCATCCTCTTTCCTCTGGGTAGTAACATCTGATTGGCCAGGTTTTCTTCTGTCAAGCTCCATCTGAATATCTTCATTTTTTATTTCAAAATTAGGTGGACATCCGTCAATTATGCAGCCCATAGCTTCACCATGACTTTCACCAAAAGTCGTTACAGAAAAGATTTTTCCAAATGTGTTACCAGACATAGCGGAGTATTATATGCTATTTTTTAAAAAACGCTGAGATTATAAGTGTTTCAGAGAGATAGAAGCTTTTGAAAATCAACTACACTCATAGATGTAAGCTTATCAAAATCTAAGAACTCTTTATAAATCTGCTCTGATTTATCATCGTCAAAAACAGTCTTTAGATTACTTAAAAACTTTTTCTCAAGCACTGGAATGCCTTCATTTCTTCTTCTTCTATGGCCAATAGGATACTCAACCTCAATTTCTTGAGTGGAAGAACCATCTTTGAAAAGTACTCTCAATTTGTTAGCTATTGATCTCTTTTCAGGATCAAGATAATCCTCAGAATATTTTTTATTCTCAGTAACAACCATTTTTGATCTTAATTCATCAATTCTTGGATCCTGTGCGACTTCATCTTCATAGTCCTTAGCTACTAAATCACCTTTAAGAAGGCCAATAGCGACCATATATTGAAGACAGTGATCCCTATCTGCAGGATTGTTGAGTTCGCCAACTTTGGAAATGATTCTTATTGCTGACTCATGTGTTGTTATCTCAATTTTATCAATTTCATCAAGCCTATCGATAATTTCAGGATGCATGCTCACTGCTGCCTCAACTGCTGTTTGTGCGTGAAATTCAGCAGGAAAACTAATTTTAAATAAAACATTTTCCATAACATATGAACCAAAGCTTTGTGGAATTCTTAAAGACCTACCTTTAAAAAGGACATCCTCAAACCCCCATGTTTTTGCAGTTAAAACACTTGGATACCCCATCTCTCCTGATAAGGTAATCATTGCTAGTCTTACTGCGCGACTTGTCGCATCACCGGCAGCCCAGCTTTTTCGTGACCCTGCATTTGGAGCATGTCTGTATGTTCTCAAGCTTTGTCCATCCAACCAAGCATGAGTTAAAGCATTAATAACATCTTCCTTATTTCCACCTAAAATTTTTGTTGCTACTGCAGTTGATGCTACTTTGACAAGAACTACATGATCTAAACCAACTCTGTTGAAGCTATTTTCGAGAGCTAAAATACCTTGGATTTCATGAGCTTTAATCATCATTTCCAGAATATCCAATACTTTCAGTGGTTCTTTGCCGGCTTCAATGTTCTTTTGAGAGACATAATCTGCGCAAGCAAGTATTGCACCAAGATTATCTGATGGATGTCCCCACTCAGCTGCAAGCCAAGTATCGTTAAAATCAAGCCATCTTATAATACATCCGATATCAAATGCTCCCTTTACGGGGTCTAATAAATTAGAGGTTCCTGGAACTCTTACGCCATATGGTACTTCTGTTCCCTCAATAACTGGTCCAAGTAATTTTGTGCAAGCTGGAAAACTTAACGCTAGCAAGCCACACCCTAGAGTGTCTATTAAACAGCTTTTTGCAGTTTCATATGCTTCATCTGATTGGATCTCATAATCCATAACATAATCAGCAATTTGGATTATTAATTCATCAGGATCTGGTCTTGAGTTAATATCAAAAAATTGTGACATTACCTTACCTCAATAATCAATTCATCTGAGATTATTGGGTCTTCATGAGGAATATGTGCGAAGTTTCCAAGAACTAACCTTAATCTGTGGACTCCTTTTGGTAACTCGATAGTGTCTGAGGTTTGTCCTTTGCCATAATGTATGTGATTTTCGTCTGAAGGAATTGGCCTTGTTAAATCGGGAAGCGGAACATTGATAAGAAGATGATGATGTCCGGAATCACAAGCCATTTGACCAGCTGGTGCAATATTAAAATTTTTAATGCCAAACTCTAAATTTATTACTCCTGAAGAGGTTACTAAATTTTGATTTGGGGTGATAAAAAATACTTCTGGATTGCCCTCTCTGCATTCTAATGAATCAAAATCATTAGAAGTTGTTTCTAAAGAAAAAAATAGAAATGGGATAATTAAGCTAAAGATTTTTATCATTTAATCTCTATCTTGAAGATCAACCCAAGTTGCAGATTCGGGTCCAATATATTCTTCACTAGGTCTTATAATTCTATTATCTGCTCTTTGTTCCATCACATTGGCAGCCCATCCAGAGGTTCTACCAATTACAAAAAGTGGCGTAAAGATTGGTGTTGGTATGCCTAAAAAATTATATGCAGATGCCATATAAAAATCTGTATTTGCAAAGAGATTTTTTTCTTCGCTCATTACCTTTTCAATTTCTTCCGAAACCTCATAAATGAGAGGGTTGGATGCATTTGAGCTAAGTTTCTTTGCCCATGCTTTTACAATCTTGTTTCTAGGATCCTCATCTGAATAAACCGCATGACCGAAACCCATAATCTTTTCTTTGTTTGCTAGCATATTCTTCACACCAACATTAGCATCTTCCCTTGAAGAAAATCTTTCTATCATTTCCATAGCTGCTTCATTAGCACCACCATGAAGTGGTCCTCTTAATGTTCCTATTGCCGCAGTAATACATGAATGCATATCAGATAGTGTTGATGCACACGTCCTAGCTGTAAATGTCGATGCATTAAAGCCATGTTCTGCATAGCAAATAAGAGAAGTATCAAGTGCTCTAATGTGTTCATCACTTGGCTCGCTTCCTGTAAGTAAACTTAAAAACTGACCGCCCATAGTTTTATGATCTGTAAGAGTATCTATATCTTCGCCAAAATGAGATGCTCTGTACCAATATGTCATTATTGATGGCATGGCAGCAAGAATTCTATCAGCTGTATCATTTTGATTAGTAAAATCTCCTTCTGGCTCAAGATTTCCTAACATAGAAGCACCAGTTCGAAGCACATCCATGGGATGAGTTTCTTTTGGTATTGCTGTTAAAACATTTTTTAACTCTCTTGGTAAATCTCTATATTTCCTGAGCTTAGAGGTATAAGAGTCATATTCATCTTGATTAGGTAATTTTCCATAAAGAAGCATATAGGCAACTTCTTCAAAAGTTGCTTTCTCCGCTAAATCTTCAATCGCATAACCTCTGTAAGTCAGGCCTTTACCCTCCTTACCTACGGTTGAAAGTGCAGTTTCTCCTGCGACTTGACCTCTTAATCCTGCTCCTTCAAGCTTCTTTCCCATCAATGATCCTCCATATTCTTTATGTACTCGTCGAGATTCTTTTCAAAGTTCAAGTAATCTAGTCTGTCATAAAGTTCATCACGCGTTTGCATTATATCTAAAACATTTTCCTGCGTCCCATTTTTTAGTATTGATTCATATACTTTTTCAGTGGCTTTAGAGGAAGCTCTAAAAGCAGACAAAGGAAATAGCATCATATCTACCCCAACATCCATTAATTCATGATCTTTGAAAAGAGGAGTTTTACCAAACTCGGTGATATTTGCAAGAATTGGTTTTTGAATAGCTTCTTTTAGCTCTTTATAGTCTTGAAGAGAAGTGATAGCTTCAAGAAATATTCCATCAGCTCCTGCATTAATATATTCTTTTGATCTTTGGATACAGCCTTCAATACCTTCTGAGGCGAAAGCATCCGTTCTTGCAATAATAAAGAAATTTGGATCAGTTCTTCCCTCAATTGCGCTTTCAATTCTTTCACACATCTCTTTTGATGAAATCAACTTTTTATTTGGTCTGTGTCCACATCTTTTAGCTTCAATTTGATCCTCTAAGTGAACAGCAGCAGCTCCAGCCTCAATCATTTTTTCTATACTGTTTGAAATGTTAGTTCCATCACCCCATCCTGTATCTATATCTACTAATAATGGTAATGAAGTTGATTTAGAAATCCTTTTAACATCTACCAGTACATCTTCAAGAGATGTTAAGCCTAGATCAGGAATACCGTATGATGCAGAAGCTACTCCACTTCCAGATAAATAAATACATTTGTGACCCGATCTTTCTGCAAGAATTGCAGAATACGCATTTATAGTACCAACAATCTTTAAGGGATTATTTTCTTTTAGTGCTTCTCTAAATCTTTTTCCTGCCGACATTTTTATGAGTAAAACTTTACTCCTCTTATAATTCTGTCTCTATTATTTTCCCTTCTCCATCTATTTGTATCTCTGAGACTATAAACACATCCGCAATACTCTTGCTGATAAAACTTTTCACGTTTTGAAATCTCTATCATTCTTGAGGAGCCGCCATCTTTTCTCCAATTGAAATCCCAATAACTTACATCTTTATAACGCTCTGCAGCTCGTTTTCCAGAGTCATTTATTTGATTCATATCTTTCCATCTTGAGATACCCAGTGTTGTAGCGAAATAGTTGAAATTATTTTCATGAGCATAAAGTGCTGATCTTTCAAATCTCATATCAAAGCAAACTGTACATCTTTTTCCTCTTTCCGGTTCATTTTCTAAGCCTTTTACTCTTTGAAACCAGTTATCCTTATCATAGTCAGCATCAATAAAATCAAATCCAAGTTTTTCGCAGAATCTTTTATTTTCTTCTTTTCTTATTTCATATTCTTCCAACGGATGAATGTTTGGATTATAAAAGTAAACCGTAGTTTTAATGTTCGCTGCTGCAATAGCCTCCATAATTTCACCTGCACATGGTGCACAACAGCTGTGCAGAAGAAGATTATTTTCTCCTTCACTTAATTCAAGATCAGGTCTTATGTATTCTTTCAAGGACAATTTATTCATACTGATAGATAGAATTTTCTAAAAGTTTAGCTTCTAGGTCAATATAGTCTTTTACTACCTCTATTTCAGGATGCTTAGATGTAACCTTCTCAGGAGCATTTATAAAAAAACCTTTTTCACAAACTTCAAACATCTGAATATCATTAAAAGAATCACCAGCAGCAAAACATCTGTATCCTAAACCTTGAAATGACTTAATGGCTTCTTGTTTAGCTTTTTCTTGCCTTAGCTTGTAAGAAGATATCATGCCATCTTTAACTTTAAGGGTATGGCAGAGTAATAGAGGAAAGCCTAACTTCTCCATAAGCGGAGAAGCAATTTCATGAAATGTATCAGATAGGATTACTACCTGGAAATTTTGTCTTAGGTTATCTAAAAAATCTCGCGCGCCATCAAGAAGGTTTACTTTTGAAGATGATTTTTGAATATCTTTTAAAGTAATCCCTTCTTGCTCCATAACAAGAAGGCGAGCATCCATTAAATCTGAGTAGCTGGGAACATCTCTGGTAGTTTTTGCAAAATCTTCTATTCCTGTATCTTCAGCAACCTTTTGCCAAATTTCTTCGGTCAAAGTGCCTTCCATATCCAAACATACAATTTCCAATTACTTTACCTCGTTTTTTACACCATAAGGAACATGAGCTGAAGTAATTTTACCCGATGCATCTTGAATATTCTTCAATTGATCATCAAAAAAGATATCAGCTTGAAATGATTTTAAAAAATCTTCTTTTGACATACCTCCTAGAAAAAGAGATTCATCAATTCTTACTCCCCATTCACGAAGAGTTTTAATTACTCTTTTATGAGTTGGGGCTGATCTAGCAGTTACCAGTGCAGTCCTTATTGGACACTCATCAAGAGTAAACTCTCTTTGAAGTCTGTTTAATTCCATCAAAAAGGGTTTCATTGGTCCGGGCTCTAAGCTGATCCTCTCGCCTTTGGTTTCATTCTTTATAAATGCTGAAATTCCTTTTTCATGATAGATTTTCTCAGATTCATCGGAAAAGATTACTGCATCTCCATCAAAAGCAATTTTCAATAGATGACTGTCCTCCTTGAAGTTACTTTTACCAGAAATTATCGTTGCAGAAGCAACATTGCTTTCGATAGCCATCCTTACATCTTCATTGCTACTTGAAAGAAATAGATCAATGTTAAAATCCTTTACATACTTATGAGGGCTTTCTCCACCACAAAAAACCGCTCTTGAAATATCAAGATTATGAGCTTCAATAGAATTGAAAACCCTCAAGCCAGTATCTGCAGAGTTTCTAGATAACAAAATGACTTCTACTCTATCTTTGGATTTATATAAATTATTTATTTCGAGTATTTTCTTGACTAACCCAAAAGCGTTGCCAGGGTTTAGGATCTTCTCTTCATTTAGGATTTGATATTCTCTATATGCATCGACACCATCTCTTTCAAATATTTTATGGCTTTCATCAAGATCAAACAATGCTCTAGAAGAGATACCAATAACTAGTTTTGATTTTTTCATTTCATGTTGATTATAAAGTAAATATTATTTATACTGTATATATATTCAGTAAAATTATGAAAGAACTTACAATTCAGCAAAAGAAAGTACTTCAATGTATTAAATTTTATATTAAAAAGACTGGTTTCCCGCCAACAAGAGCAGATATTTGTAGAGAGCTAGGCTTTAAATCCCCTAATGCAGCAGAGAGCCACTTAAGGGCTCTCGAAAAAAAAGGCTATATAACAATTGAGAATGGAGCATCTAGGGGTATAAATCTGACTGAAAATACTGCTGAACAATCTCAAACTATTCCTGTTATTGGTTTAGTCGCTGCAGGATCGCCAACTCTTGCAGATGAAAATATTGAAAAGCACATACCATATCAAGAGTCACTCTTCTTATCTGACTTCGATTACTTTTTAAGAGTGAAAGGTCTAAGTATGAAAGATGCTGGAATTATGGAAGATGATCTTGTTGCAATTAAGAAGACATCAGAGGTTAGGAATGGAGACATAGTTGTAGCAAGAATTGATGATGAAGTAACGCTTAAATACTTCCAATCATCAGGTAATCAAATAAAACTTATCCCTGCAAACGATGATTTTGAAGAAATATATATTAATAAAGAAACAGAAGGATTCTTCATAGAGGGAAAAAGCGTAGGATTAATTCGAGAAAATTAGTGAAGAGTAACTTCTTTTTTCTTTATATTATCTAACTGCGAGTCGAAAAATTCATCAAAATCGGAAACATTACCACTTATTGATTCGATGCCAGCCCTTATCATCTCTTTAGCAATGTGAAGTTCTTGTCCTTGTAGCAGTTGCTTTGATTCACCGGAGAACTTAATTTTAACCAAGGGATTATCCTTATCATCAGACCTTCTAAGGACAATTGTGCCGTCTGATAACTGGGCTAGTTCAAGATAATTATTCATTTTTTTGGTTTAGTTCAGCGTAACACCAACTTCATAAAAAGCAAGCTACTATTCTTATTTAATGAGTTTTAATTATATTTCAAGTGGTTATTTTTCTTTTCTCTGCCAACTACCCTCTTCAAAAAAGTAGTTGTTTCCGGTCCTCTTGCCATCTTTTTCTGCTGACAAATAATGAATATCTAAATTTTTGTTATATCTAATGACCAAGGGTGACCCATCCAGGTCATTATCAGGACCATTTATAAGATAATGATGCTTTTCAGGAAGTAGTTCCTTTACTTCATCAATCACTTTTAATTCAGCTGACTTTATTGCTCTTGTTTCCCTATTCTTTGGAAATTGACTAGCTGCCAAGAAAAGCCCTTTTAGACTATCTCTCAGGAGGAATATATCTTCGACCTTCTCACATGCAATGTTGGTATTTATTGGATCCATAACAATTGGTTTGGGCTCACCGTTTCTCATTAACTGTCTAGTTGCTCTGCAGTTATCATTTTGACATAGAAAATACTTTCCAAATCTTCCAGTCTGCAATTGCATATCGGAGCCACATTTATGACATTCAAGAGTTGGTCCATCGTATCCCCTAATTTTAAATTGGCCTTCTTCAAGAAGAAATCCAGAGCACTCAGGATTATTAGCACACACATGAATTTTCCTATTTTCATCTATTAAGTAATTATCCATACTAGTTCCACATATATGACATCGTTTTTTAATGAAGAGATTTGATGCTTCTTCTTGATCATCGACGCTTACGGCCTCATCACCACTTATAAGATTCATAGTATGCTTACATTGGTCATCACCAGACTTGAAATAGCCTGCGCAACCTAAGAAAACACCATTAGCTGAATTTCTGATTAACATATTACTCTTATTGCAAGAGGGACAAATAATGTTTGTTTCAGTTGGTTCATTTGGCTTCATTCCATCTTCAGTTGATCCTGCGCTTTTAAGATCATCTTGAAATGTTTGATAAAACTTATTTAAGACTGATTTCCACTCAAGATTACCAGAAGCTACTTCATCAAGTTCATTTTCTAAATTGGCTGTAAAATCATAATCCATGATTTCATTGAAGCTTTCTATCAGTCTGTCAGAAACAATCAGACCAATTTTGTTGACGAAAAATCTTTTATTTTCAAGTTTCACATAACCTCTGGCTTGAATTGTAGAAATAATTGCAGCGTATGTTGATGGTCTTCCTATTCCTTTACTTTCAAGCTCCTTTACAAGTGCTGCCTCGGAGAATCGAGCAGGTGGCTTTGTAAATTTTTTCTCATTCTTTACTTCAGCCAATTTTAAAGCCTGACCTTCTTCTAAACTTGGAAGGTTTTCTTCATCTGCTTTTTTAGCATTTTGTTTTGATATTTTTGTATAACCGTCAAAAATTACCTCTCTTCCTCTTGCACTGAAAACATAATCATCGAGAACAACTTTTGCATTAATTGATAAATATTTTGCATCTGGCATTTGGCATGAAATAAACTGTCTCCAAATTAAGTCATATAATTTAACTTCTTCTTCTGAGTGACCGGTAAGCTTTTCGGAAGTTAAGCTTGCGCTAGTTGGTCTTATTGCCTCATGAGCCTCTTGAGCATTTTCTTTACCTGAATAGATTCGTGGTTTTTCCGTTAGATATTCGTTAGCAAGAGTATCTTTAATAAATAATCTTGCATCTTCAATTGAATCATTACTCAAGCTAGGAGCATCAGTTCTCATATAGGTGATTCTTCCAGCTTCATAAAGCTTTTGGGCAACTCGCATGGTTCTTGAAACACCAAAGCCTAACTTTGAACTAGCGGCCTGCTGAAGAGTTGACGTTATAAAGGGTGCTCTTGGTTTAACTGTTGTAGGTTTTTTAGTAATTTCAGATATTTGTAGACTTGAACTACTTACAAGTTTCTCAATTTTCTTGGCTTCATCTTCTTTTAAAAGAGGATCACTTTTTTTTCTGTTTAACTTAAATAAGATTTCTTCATGATTAAAATCCTTTAGAGTTGCCGATATTTCCCAAAATTCCTCAGGTTGAAATTGAGAAATTAATTTTTCTCTTTCACAAAGCAGTCTTAATGCAACAGACTGAACTCTTCCTGCAGATAAACCTCTCGCAATCTTTTTCCATAATAGTGGGGAAAGTTCAAAACCTACCACCCTATCAAGAAATCTTCTTGCTTGCTGGGCATTTACTAGATCTTGATCTATCTCCTTAGGATCTGAGAAAGATTCTAATATTGAGCTTTTTGTTATTTCATTAAATCTTACTCTGTGATATTCAAATTTATTTTTCCCTAAAGCTTCTTTTAAGTGCCAAGCTATGGCTTCTCCCTCTCTATCAAGATCAGTAGCAAGATAAACTTTTTCTACTTCCTTTGAAGCTTTTCTTAAATCTTTTATTACCTTTTCTTTGTCAGGAATAATTTCATAATTGGCAGTCCATCCATCGTCAGGATTTACACCCATTCTCCTAATTATCCTTCTTCTTTCTTGCTCTTTTTTTAATCTAGCCTTTTCTTCAGGACTAGCATCTTTTGGGATTGAGTTTTGTCTTTTAGCTTTTGATTTTCCCTTAGGTAAATCTCTAATATGACCTACACTTGATTTAACAATATATTCCTTACCAAGATATTTTGATATCGTCTTTGCCTTTGCAGGGGACTCTACAATTACAAGTGATTTTGACATAAATTTTGCTCTCCCTTTTTAGAAATAACATGTTTCTAATAATTTTGGCAAGAGATTATATAAAAAAATTCTTTAAATGTTTTTCAATTTTTTCCAATTCGTCAATGCCAAGATTCTCATTCCATAGAAAAGATATGTATGAATCATTAAAAATAATTTCAAGTATTGAACGTGGCAGATTCGATATTTTATTTTCTATTTCTTCAAAATTATCATCGAATTTTAGTTTTATTGGTTCGTATAAACTAAGAGAGGATTCTTCAAGGACATAGTGTGCATTTTTTAGATTACTCATATTCTTGATGGAGTAACAAACAAATTTTAAATTCTTCGAAACAAACTTTTGTTTAGACGTTAACGAAGATATTTGAAATCCTTTTTTTCTCGCTATAAGTCTCAAATCTGAAAGCATACGTGTTTTTTTGGTTGGAATTACTAGATTTATTGAACCTACTAAAAAAAGAATTACTAAAAGAATAATGATGTAAACGTTCATGAGGACAATATCTTCTTAACAATTGATGGCCCTTCATAAATAAATCCTGTGTAAACTTGAATTAAACTTGCCCCGTCTGAGATTTTATTTTGATAGTCATCTTTAGAAAAAACACCACCAACACCAATTAAGAAGACTTCATCATCAATTTGTTTTATCTTTCTTAATAGCTCAGAAGATTTATTAAAAAGAGGTTTGCCAGAAATACCTCCTTCATGTTGACAATTTTCAAGAATATTTTTGTCAATAGAAGTATTAGAAACTATTAGTCCACAAATTTGTAAATCTTTGTATATTTTCAAAATCTTTTCTATTATTCCATCATCCTCATCTGGTGAAATTTTTAAAAAAACTGGAATTTTTGATGCATTTTTTATTTTTATACTATTAATGCTTTTGAAAATCTTCTCGAGCTCATTTGGATCATGTAAGTTTCTTAATTCTGGAGTATTTGGGGACGAAATATTAACTGTGACATAGTCGGCATATTGATAAATTTTTTCAAAACAGATTTTATAATCTTCAATTCTTTTTTCTCTTGTACTTGTTTTATTTGCACCAATATTTACTCCAATAATTGCATTAAATTTTTTATTCTTAATTTTAGAAGCTAAATAATCCACTCCCTTATTATTAAAACCGAGTCTATTTATAACTGCTTTACTTGAGGTATATCTAAAAACTCTTGGTTTTGGATTACCCTTTTGAGGTTTAGGTGTAGTTGTTCCAATTTCGATAAAACCAAAACCTAAAGAATCTAAGACATCAACGAAATCTCCATTCTTATCAAGGCCAGCAGCAACTCCTAGTGTATTCCTGAACTCTAAACCAAAAAATTTTCTAGGGGTAAAATTTGTTTTTCTTATGGGGAAAAAAATTTTCAAAAGACCAACTGAATTTAAGATTTTTAATAAAAAAAGCCCAATAAAGTGGGCACTCTCTGGAGGCAAAAATCTGAAAATTTTTATAAGAGCTTTCAATCTATTTTTTTTAATGCGTCTTTATACTTCTCAATGCTATGTGATCTGTTGATAATTGCCGAAATATATCCTTCTTTGGAACCACAATCAAATCTTTTACCCATAATTTCGATCGCCCGGACAGTATCCTTCTCAATCAAAGATTTAATTGCATCTGTAAGTTGTATTTCTCCGTTGACTCCGGCATTTGTATTCTCTAAATGATTAAAGATTTCTTTTGATAAGATATATCTCCCAAAAACTGCTAAATTTGACGGAGCTTCTTCAGCTTTTGGTTTCTCAATGATATTGTTTAGTTTATAACTATTCCCATCAAGCACTCCATCAATAACACCATAATTGGATATTTTTTCAGGATCTGCTGCGAATACACCTATAACGGATGAATTGTTTTCATGATGGATATTTGATAACTGACTTAAGCATCCGATTTCATACATCAGAAGATCATCTGCTAGAATGACGCCAAAAAATTCATCATCAACATGCTCTTTTGCTTGAAGAATTGCATGCCCAAGTCCGTTTGGTTCCTCCTGAAAAACATAGGAAAATTCAACTTTATCTAAGTATTTTGGGTGAATCTTTTCTACTAAATTTTCTTTATTTGATTGAATTAATCTTTTCTCAAGCTCTGAATTAATACTGAAGTAATTTTCAATTGCTTTTTTAGTGTGACTTGTTACAAATACTATTTTTTCGATTCCTGCTTCAATAGCTTCTTCAATTGCAAACTGAATAAGTGGTTTATCAATTATAGGAAGCATTTCTTTCGGTATAGACTTTGTTATTGGGAGAAACCTAGATCCCAATCCTGCTACTGGTAAAACAGCTGTTTTTAATTTTTGATTACTCATAATTAAGTTTTTTTATTATACATACTAAAAATGTATCCAGATAAAATGCCAGATAACAATCCACCGAGATGAGCAAAGTTTGCTATTTTACCAAATCCAAGTAAATCTAAAAAACCTGTAAAGCCAATTAGCAACCAAACAAACATAAAAATATAGATTGCGGGTGGGAATGAAAACTTATTAATTCTCAAAAAAGTCTCTGAAACGAAACAATATCCAAGAAGTCCGTATACGACTCCTGATAATCCTCCAAATAAAGATGGTCCTGAGAAAGAATACTGTAAATAATTACTAGATATAGATGTGAATAAAATCAAAAAAATAAAAATTATTTTTCCATCTAATTGTTCTATTTCCCTTCCCAAAATATAAATCCATAAGCAATTAAATATTAAGTGTGTGGATGAAAAGTGAATAAGCATAGGTGTTATTAGTCTCCACCACTCATTGTTTATAAGGTAAGTTGTTTTAAAGTCATAAAACTGTATTTGATTAAAGCTTATTAGGAATTTATTAAAAAAAATTGGCTCTACAAGATTTAAGTTAGAACCAAAGCTTGAAAAAAAAGATACTAAACAAGCTAAAGCTATTAACCAGATGTATATTTTATTTGAGATTTGCAAGACTATCTTTTGGTAACATTCAATGCCCAGCCTAGCTTGTCTCGACATGCTTCAAAAAAATTATAGTTTGATGGATGAACTAGTTTAAGGACATCACTTTTTTCAGAAATATTTACTTTAGTGCCATAATTTATTGGTAGCTTACTTTGACCATCTGCAGATATATATGCATTTTTATCCGGACCGCTAGTTACCTGTATCTCAACTTTTCTATCTGAGGAAATGATGAAAGGTCTTGAGGAAAGATTATGCGGCAACATCGGTATAATGCTCCAAACTTTAAGATTAGGATAAATTATTGACCCTCCAGCAGATAATGAATATGCAGTAGATCCTGTCGGAGTAGAAATAATTAATCCATCTGCCCTCTCTTCGAAAATGAGTTGATCATCAACGCTAACACTGAATTTCATCATTTGTGCATAAGATCCTGAATGAAGAACTATTTCATTTAGACCAAAAATTTCTTTATCCCCAAATTCTGCTTTAACAAAAGATCTCTCTTCTAATTTAAAATTATTATTGAAAACATCACCAATTGATTGCTGAAAGTTATTTTCAGAGCTATCTGTTAGAAACCCAACTTGCCCAAAGTTAACTCCCATTATTGGTATGTCATAACTAATAAAGTCTCTTGCAGTTGAAAGCATTGTTCCATCTCCACCAAATACAATTATTAAATCAGATTGATCACCTAGCTCATCTCTAGACAATTTTGGAAACTTATTGGGTGTATCAGAAGCTGATTTGTGGAAATATAATTCTTTAGAGTGAGAAAGAATAGTTTCTATATGCGGAGATATATCTTCATCAAAAGATAAAGATTCCTTATAAATTACTCCAATTTTTTTAAACATAATTGAATTATACATCCCTAAAAAAGAATTTATTAACCGTTTTTTGGAGATCATTTCTTGATATTCAATGCAAAATATTTAAAAATTGATTTTTCAACAAACTTACATATATAAATAATATGAGCGACTTAGAAAATTTTAGAGTTGAAGTCAAAGATTGGCTTGATAAGAATTGCCCCTCAACTATGAGAACTGGAGCACCTACTGACACACCTATTGATGAAGTGTGGGGAGGTAGAAAAGCGGTTTATAAGAATCCTGATTCAAAATTATGGCTCGATAGAATGGGAGAAAAAGGATGGACCATGCCAACGGTGCCAAGAGAATATGGAGGTGGAGGCCTTAATAAAGAAGAAGTAAAAATACTTAACGAAGAAATGTTTGCTATTGGAGCTCGAGCTCCTCTTCTTAGTTTTGGTATATGGATGCTTGCCCCTGTTTTACTTGAGTATGGCAATGAAGCACAAAAAAAGGAACATCTTCCAAAAATAATTAGAGGTGAAATTAGATGGTGTCAGGGATACTCCGAACCTGGTTCAGGATCAGATTTAGCAAGTCTTGCTACTAAGGCAGAAGATATGGGAGACCATTTCTTAGTAAACGGACAGAAAGTTTGGACATCATATGCAGATAAAGCTGATTGGATCTTTGCTCTAGTCAGAACTGGACCAAAAGAACCAAAACACAGCGGGATAAGCTTTTTGCTTATTGATATGGAAAATCCAGGAGTTTCTACTAAACCTATTACATTAATAAGTGGCAAGTCGCCATTTTGTGAAACATTTTTTGATAACGTTGAAGTTCCAAAAGAGAATCTTGTGGGTGAACTTAATGCAGGTTGGACAATTGCAAAAAAATTGCTACAGCATGAAAGAAAATTTATATCTAACTTTGGACTTGCTGCAGGAATGGGTAGTAAAAAAGATGTTGTTTCATTGGCAAAAAAACATTTTGGTGAAGACGAAGGAAAAATATCAAATCCAATATTTAGGTCAAAAGTTATAGATCATAAAATGAAAGAACATGCTTTTGGGTTAACCCTTCAAAGAGCTGCAGACGAAGGTGGTAAAGCTTCTGCAGTAGCTTCAATGTTTAAATACTATGGAACTGAACATAACAAAAGAAGGCATGAGCTAATGGTTGCAGCCTCTGGAGTTAATGGACTTGCATGGGATGGAAATGAGTTTGATGACAGTGAAAAAAATCTTACCAGAGCATGGTTAAGAACAAAGGGTAATTCTATAGAAGGAGGTACCTCAGAGGTTCAACTAAATGTAATTTCTAAAAGAGTACTTGAGCTTCCATCTGGGTAATGAAGTTAATCTTAAACGAAGAACAAAACTATCTTAAAGAGACTGCGCTTGGTTTTGTGTCTGAAAAAACTCCTGTCTCTCATTTAAGGCATCTAAGAGATTCAGATGATCAGCTCTGTTGGGATAAGGACATATGGAGTGAGATGGTTAAGCTTGGGTGGTCAGGAATTTTGATTCCAGAAGAGTATGGAGGTTCAAATTTCGGATTGACTGGTATGAGTGTAATTCTTCAAGAATGTGGAAAAACTCTCACACCCTCCCCATTGTTTGCCTCAGGAGTTTTAGGCGCAACAGCATTAACAAAATTTGGATCAGAGGAACAAAAACAAAAATACTTGTCAAAAATAGCATCTGGTGAGTTAACTACTGCTCTAGCAATAGATGAAAATAGTCACCACAATCCAAATATTTGCGAATTAAAAGCAATTAAAGATGGTTCGCAATATGTTCTTTCCGGTAAAAAAATATTTGTTGTAGATGGTGCTAGTGCAGATATTATCATTGTTGTAGCAAGAACTTCTGGTGAAGATGATGATGTTAGTGGATTGAGTTTGTTTCTGGTTGGATCTGACAATCCCAACTTAAAGAAAGTGAAACTTGATATGGCTGATTCAAGAAACTATGCAAATATCACTTTTGATAACGTATCTGTTGATGAAAACATGATTTTGGGTGATATCGATATGGGTCTTGAGCCGATAAATGAGATTTTAGATGTTGCAAGAATTGCTCTTTCTGCTGAAATGTTAGGTTCTTGCGAAAAAGCATTTGAAATAACAATTGAATACCTTAAAGAGAGAAAGCAATTTGGTGTTCCAATAGGATCATTTCAAGCACTCCAACATAGAGCAGCTGAAATGTTCTGTGAAATTGAATTAACAAAGTCAGCTGTTATGGCTGCAATGCAAGGAGCAGAAGAAAATTCAAATGACCTTCAAAGGCTTTCAAGTTTGGCAAAATCAATTGTTGGTGAAACATCTCATCTTGTAAGTAATGAAGCAGTTCAAATGCATGGCGGTATAGGTGTTACTGATGAATACGACATAGGCTTTTATCTGAAGAGAGTAAGGGTTGCCGAGACAATTTTGGGTAATTCGACTTTCCATCAGGAAAGATATGCTAACCTAACAGGGTTTTAAAAGAAAACGGAGGTATCCGTGAGAACAATAAAATCTTTTTTAATTGGAATAATTACATTTATCAATATAGCTATAATCCTATTTATTGGCTTTGGAACATTAACAATATTTAACTCTCCAAGAATAATAATAAAATACCGTCCTTTCAAAAGATCTCTTCACAAGTTTTCAAATCTAGTTGGGGATCTTACTGTTAAATCTTTAGCAATTTCTATTCAATTCCTTCATCAAAAAAAATGGGAGTTCATAATTGAAGATGAACTATCAATGAATGACTGGTATTTAGCAACTTCAAATCATGCATCTTGGGGCGATGTTTTTTGCGTTTTAGCAGCTACTAATTTTAAAGCTCCATTGTTTAAAATATTTATGAAGAAAGATCTTTGGTGGTTGCCGCCCGTATTTCTTGCAAACGTTACCCTTAATATGCCCTTTGTGAATAGGCACTCAAAAAAAGAACTAGAAAAAAATCCAAATTTAAGAAAGCTTGATTACCAAAATACTATTGCATCATGCAAAAGATTTGAAAGACAGCCAACAACTATATTTAGCTTTGCTGAAGGTACCAGAAACAATCCGAAAAAACATTCTGAGCAAAATTCTCCATATAAAAACTTACTTGCGCCAAAGATAGGCGGTATTGCATTAGGTCTATCTGCTGTTCCAAAAATCAATTATCTATTGGATTTCACAATTATATACAAATCAAAGAAAAGATCCTTTTGGGATTTTTGCATTGGTGATCTATCCGACGTAAAGGTTTTTGTGAAAAAATTTAGGATTCCAGAAAGTCTAAAAAGAAGAGACTATCTTAATGATCACTCTTATCGAACCGAGTTTAGGGAATGGTTAGATAATGTTTGGGTTGAAAAAGATAAGCTTATAGATTCAGTTAACTTCTAGGGATTCCTTCGAAACCAGCCATCCATTTTTATCTGCATAGAGCCAAGAGTTTTCACTTAAAATAACACCACCAAAAATAACATCTTCTCCAAGAAAACCTTTGTCATTTTTTTTAGTCTTAGCTATTGTTGATCCAAGGGCTAGGATTCCTATGTCCATTTCCTTAAGAAGCTCAACGTCTCTTACATACCCGGCAACAAATATCCCATTCCATTCATTATCAATAGCTTTTTGAGCAATTTCATCTCCAATCATTGCCGCATGAGTAATTAAATTTGGGTTTATCACTAGCACCTTTCCCTTACCATTAGTGCCAAGTATTTCTTTCACTTTAGAATTATCATCATGACAGGTAACAGTTTTAATTTGTCCAAAAAAGGAGTCTCTATTTCCAAAAGATTTCATTGATTCAAATCCTTGAAAAACTTTTTTTTGATACTTATCTTTGAGATCTGGAGTTGAAAACATTTTTAAATTATTACTGTTTTATATTTTCCATGCAAATAAAAAACTGGGTTAAAATAAATTTTAAAAACAGGAAAAAAAATGAAATCACAAATTTGCGAATTATTAAATATAGAGTTTCCAATGGTTGCTTTTAGTCATTGTAGAGATGTTGTCGCCGCTGTTTCAAAAGCTGGAGGTATGGGAGTTTTGGGAGCTGTAGGACTCTCTCCAGAAAAGCTTGAGATTGAACTTAATTGGATAGATGAGCATGTTGATGGCAAACCATACGGAGTAGATGTCCTTGTACCTAATTCTTACGTTGGAAAGGGTGAAAATCTTACTACTGATGATCTAAGAGCCATGATTCCACAAGAACATAGGGAATTTAGAGCTGATGTCTTAGAAAAACATGATATAGAGGCAAATGATTTGAGGTCTGATGCAAGCTCTCAAAGAACCGAGCAAAATTCTAACCAAGTCCTTGGAGCTGGTCTAGATGGAGCCAAAGAAGTGCTTGAAGTTGCTTTTTCACACCCTATAGGCCTTGTTGCAAATGCTCTTGGAGTTCCACCAAAATGGATGCTTGATATGGGCAAAGAACATAATGTTCCTGTTGCTGCGCTAATTGGTGCAAAACAGCATGCAGTTAAGCAAGTTGAGGCTGGAGTAGACATTATTGTGGTATCAGGCACAGAGGGAGGCGGTCATTGCGGAAGCGTTTCAACAATGGTTCTTGTTCCTGAAGTAAGAAGAGCACTAAAACCTTATGGAGATGTTCCCATTCTTGCCGCTGGAGGAATCTGCACTGGAGAACAAATGGCAGGAGTTATGGCGATGGGAGCTGATGGAGTGTGGTGTGCATCCGTATTTCTTCCAACAACAGAAGCTGAAACATCTGATAATGTTAAAGAAAAAATGATTGCTGCTTCATCAAGTCATACGGTTAGATCAAAAAGCAGAACTGGGAAGCATTCTAGACAGTTAAAATCCCCATGGGTTGATGCATGGGAATCAAAAGACGCACCAGAGCCCCTGCCTATGCCTCTTCAAACTATGGTGAGTGAGCCCGCTCTTAAAAAAGTAGCTGATCAAGCAGCAATTGGTCATGAAGGTGCAAAACAACTTGAAACCTACTGGGTTGGTCAAGGAATTGGGCTGGTAAATGAAACCTTAAGCGCTGGGCAAACTGTTCAAAAGTTTAAAGAGGAATTCGTTGAGTCTTATGAAAGAGTTAATAGTTTCTTTTCAGATTAAAAAAATAATTGGTTCAGTTAATTGATAAGCATTAAGAGTATATTTAAATATATATTTTATTTGCTGCTTTTATTGTTAATAACTCTTTTGGTTCTTCTTTCTTTCAAACTTTTAAAACCTGTTGAGAAAATAAAAATAAATAGGGCCTTATCAGGTGAAGTTAATACCTTAAATATAGACGGGCAAGAATTTAGAGACCTGAATAAGAATGGGCAATTAGATAAGTATGAAGATCATAGAAATTTACCAGTTGATCGTACCAATGATCTTTTAAGAAAAATGACTCTTGAGGAGAAAGTTGGTCAAATGTTTCACCCTCCTTTTATTCTCAAGCCAGATCTATTGATGTTCCTTTATGAAATTGCAATAAGAGGGAATTCGTCAACGGAATCACAAATAATTTTTGATCATATCACTCATTTCAATCTTTATGGAAATCCTAGTCCAGTTGAGTTAGCAAAGAAGATAAATTTTCTTCAAAAAACTGCATCTAAATCAAGATTAGGTATCCCAATAACAATCAGCTCAGATCCTATTCATGAAGTTCCAAAAGGTGGAGGTGTGGCATCTTTTTCTGTTGATGGTTTCTCAAAGTGGCCATCTCAATTAGGATTTGCTGCAACATCAAATCCAAAAATAATCAGAGAATTCGCAGAAATTGTTAGGGAGGAGTACTTAGCTGTAGGTATAAGAACAGCTTTACATCCAATGTCAGATCTAGCTACCGAACCAAGATGGGCTAGAAACTTTGGTACCTTTGGATCAAATGCTGAGATGTCTTCAAAAATGACCATCGAATACATGAATGGCTTTCAACAGAACTACATAAGCAATAAAAGCGTTTTGACAATGGTGAAACATTTTCCTGGGGGCGGACCACAAGAAAATGGACTTGATCCGCATCTTTTTAGTGGAAGAAACCAAATTTATCCTGGTAATAATTTTGAATATCACTTATCGCCCTTCCGTGAGGCAATAAAGAATAATCTTAAAGTTATTATGCCTTATTATGGTATTCCTGTTGGTCAAACAGATGAAGATGTTGCTATGGCTTTCAATAGTTATATTCTCAAAGATCTTCTTAGGGAAGAGCTAAACTTTGATGGAGTGATTTGTTCTGATTGGGGCATTATTACTGGAAGACATTGGGGAGTTGATGAGCTTTCAATTGAACAAAGGTATGAAAAGTCCATTAAAGCTGGAATCGATCAATACGGAGGTGAAAAGGATACAGACTATTTAATAGATCTCGTAAAAAATGGTCAAATTACAGAAGTCAGAATTGATGAATCTGTAAGAAGAATTCTTTTAAATAAATTTGAATTAGGTCTTTTTGATAACCCTTATGTAAATGAGGAGCTTGTTCAGTATAAAGTCAATACACAAGATAATATCGAAGCGGGCTTAGAGGCCCAGAGAAAATCGATAGTTCTACTAAAAAATAATGGAATATTGCCCCTAAAAAAAGGATCGAAAATATTTGTCGATGGCCTAAGCAAAGAAGAAGCCAGAGAATTTGGTGAATTAGTAAAGGATCCAGATGATGCCGATGCAGTCATTATGTATATTCATACTGTATTCAATGGGAATCAAGAATCTGGATTAAATAGAGCTTTTGATAACTTTCTTAGTAAATTGTTCCCGAATGGAGACTTAAATTTTAATAAAGAAATAAATAAAAAAATTGAAGCCTACTCAAATGAAAAACAGCTAATTGTAGTTGTAGATCTCAATAGACCGGCTATTCTTAAAAGTATCAAGAAAAGCTCATCAGGTCTAATTGGGACTTTTGGTGTTCAAGATCAGATAATTTTTGAGGGACTGTTTGGAAAATTTAATCCATCAGGTAAATTACCTTTTGAAATTCCGTCCTCAATGGAATCAGTACTTAATCAAAAGGAAGACTTACCAGATGACTCTGCAAACCCAACTTATGAATTTGGGTATGGGATTTCTTATTAAATAGAACCTTTTCTAGGAATAAACTCTAATACGGTTGCATTTATACAATATCTTGGCAATCCATTTGGGCCATCATCAAAAACATGACCTAGATGAATATCGGAAGATACAGATCGAATTTCAGTTCTTTGCATGCCATAACTATTATCAGGTTTTTCATAAACTGAGCCCTCTACTGGTCTTGTAAATGAGAGCCATCCTGATCTTGATACAAATCGATCTCTAGTATCAAATAGAGGCTCTCCACTTAGCTTATCTATAAATATGCCATCAGGAGTATTTTTAAAGATTTCATATTCCTTACAAAATCTTGCATCAGTCCCATTATTAAATGCAACATCATATGCTTCTGTGTCTCCTAATTTAAATTTTCCAAGCATCAAATAGAAATTTTTTTGATCAATATAGCCTTGATGTGAAAAAACCTCTTTACCGTCTTCTAAGAAAATTACAGATGGAGTTGCCCAAGTAGGAGCATTAATTTCTAGGTCATGCAATTGATCGGATGTTCTATAAGACATCTGAATGCTTCCTTTGTATTCATTAGTTACATCAAGCTTTAGTTTCTCGCAATAGGGACAATAATTTTGCGAATCCAGGATCAATATTTGCTTCCCGATAAGCAAATCTTGATTGTCTAAAATATCTTTTTCTTTTTCATTGAATACAATGCCAGTTGATAAGTCTGGGCAATAACCATTAGGATTTTTCTTTAAATAATCCTGATGATAGTTTTCAGCTAAATAAAAGTTGTCTAATGGCTCTATAAGGGTGACTACTTTCCCATAACCCGCTTCAAAAAGAAGAGATTGATACTCATTCAAAATATCTTCAGCAAGTTTTCTTTGAGTTTCATTCGAGAATAGGATCACTGATCTATACTGAGTTCCAATATCATTTCCTTGTCTATTAAGTTGTGTTGGATCATGAGTTTCAAAGAAATGTTTTAGAATTTCATCAAGTGAAATTGCATTACTGTTAAAGGTTACTTTTACCACCTCTGCAAAATTATTTTCATTATATTTGTTCTTAAGCTGGATGATAGATCTATAATTTGGACTTACTCCATACCCGTTCGCATAACCTGAAACTGCTTCAATAACTCCATCAAGGTATTCATATCCCTTTTCAGCGCCCCAAAAACAACCTGACCCGAGATGAATGGTTTGAATATGATTAGTTTTATTTGCATATACAAAAGAATTTGCAAATAGGATAAGTGAAAAAAATGTAATTAATCTAAGTTTCAGTTTCATATTTAAAGCCTTTGCTTCTTATAAAAGCAGGTCTAGAGAACAGATTATCTGTCCATCGCTTAATATTTGGCTTAAATGCTTGCTCTATTCCTAAAGCTTCAGCAAGGTTGATTGCATAACTGACACATATATCAGCCAAGGTAAAACGGTTTGAACACAGATACTCCTTGTTATCTAGGGTTTTTTCTAAAAGTTTCAACCTTGAAACAAACCATCTGCTATATCCCTCTACTGCAGCATCAGCAACGCCTGGCTCTTGGAGTTTATATCTTAGAACAACAGTTTGTGGAAATGTCAGAGTCGCATCAGAATGAAATAGCCAATTTAAGTAATTTGGGTAATCATCTTCGTCGGGCATAACTTGAAGATCGCTTGGACCATATTTTTCTACTAAGTACTGAGAAATTGCAACAGATTCAGTCATTTTTACAGATCCATCAACCATGAATGGAACAGTACCTAGCATGTTGGTTTCTAGATATTCTTTCATAAAAACTCTTGGTGGAAATGGCATCATTATCAACTCATAATCTAACCCCATTTCTTCTGCTGTCCAAATTGGTCTAACTCCTCTTGAATTCTCACAGCTATAAATCTTTATTGCCATCTTAATTTCCTTATTTTTACTATTGTTAATATAATATCATCTCAAAATTGCATTATGAAAAATAAGAATTTAGCCCCCATTTTGAAATCAAACATTGATCAAAACTCCTCACAATTTCAAGAAAATAAAGAGGTAATGCTTAATAAATTGGAATTTCTTGATGGTCTTCTAGATCAAGCAGAGCTTGGTGGAGGTAAACATCATCACGAAAGATTAGCAAAAAGAGGAAAAATGCCTGTCAGGCAAAGAGTAATGAAAGTCCTTGATCCTGATACGCCATTTCTTGAGATTAGTCCTTTTGCAGCATATGGAACTGACTATACAGTTGGTGGTGGTTGCGTTAGCGGAGTTGGAGTTATTGCAGGGGTTGAGTGTGTAGTATTTGCTAATGATCCGTCTGTCAAAGCTGGAGCAATGACAGTTTATGTTGGTGAAAAATGGGCAAGAGCGATTGAGATAGCAAGAGTTAATCAAATCCCATTCATAAGTTTTGTTGAGTCTGCTGGTGGGGACCTTAGCATGGGAACGGGAAGTAAAAGTGGGCAGGCTCCCATAGCACCTACCCTTCACACAACCCATTTTGCTGCCACGGGAAGATTTTTTTATGAAATGACTGAGCTGTCAAAATTGCGCATTCCCGTCATTTCTGTTGTTTTTGGGTCATCTACTGCTGGTGGCGCATATCAGCCAGGAATGTCAGATTACAATATCTTTATAAAAGACCAATCAAAAGTATTCCTTGCTGGACCTCCTCTAGTAAAAATGGCTACTGGAGAGGAGTCTGATGATGAAACTCTTGGAGGTGCAAAAATGCATTCAGAGACCTCCGGCTTGTCAGACTATCTTGCTGAGGATGAGATGGATGCACTTAGGATTTGTAGAGAAGTTGTTTCACACCTAAATTGGGAAAAGAAAGGTCTTGGTCCCATAAAAGCATCTAAAAGTCCTAAATATGAACAAGATGATCTTCTTGGATTGATAAGCGAGGATTTGAAGTCTCCCGTTGATATAAGAGAGATTATTTCTAGAGTGACTGATGGTTCACAATTTGAAGAATTCAAGCCTCTTTATGGTCAAACTATGATTTGTGGATGGGCTTGTATTCACGGCTATCAAGTTGGTGTGCTAGGAAATAATGGTCCAATTTATCCAGAATGTGCTGAAAAAGCAGCTAGCTTCATTCAGTTATGCAATAAAAGAGATATTCCATTGATCTTTTTACAAAATGTAACAGGGTTCTTGGTAGGTAAGGATTTTGAAAGGCAGGCAATCATTAAAAAAGGTTCGCAAATGATTAATGCTGTATCAAATTCAACAGTTCCTCATATAACCATAATTGTTGGTGCTTCATATGGTGCAGGAACTTACGCAATGTCTGGAAGAGCATATAACAATCGTTTTACCTTTTTGTGGCCGACTGCAAAAATTGCTGTGATGGGTCCAGAGCAAATCGCAGGAGTAATGTCTATAGTCAGGAAAGCGAAAGCAATGAGAACTGGCGAGAAATTTGATGAAAAAGCAGATGCAGAAATTGTAAAGATGGTTGAAGATGCTGCAGAGAGAATGTCACATGCATTAGTAGCAAGCAGTATGTTAACAGATGACGGAATAATTGATCCTAGAGATACAAGAAAGATAATTGCTTTTTGTTTGTCAATTTGTAACAACACTCCAATAGAGGGTGCCAAAGAGTATGGAGTGTTTAGATTGTAATGTTTGATTCAATTTTAGTTGCAAATAGAGGAGAAATTGCATTAAGGATAATGAGAACTGCTCAAGCAATGGGCATCCAAACTATTGCAATTTATGTTGACGCAGATAAGGATGCGCCTCATGTTAGATTTGCTGATAAAGCAGTACTTCTTCCAGATGGAGGATATCTTGATATAGATGCAGTTTTAGATGCAGCGCAAAAAAGTAATGCTGGCGCTATTCATCCAGGCTATGGTTTCTTATCAGAAAATTCTGAATTCGCCAAAAGAGTCATTAAAGAAAAGATTATTTGGGTTGGTCCATCCCATAAAGTCATTTCTGTAATGGGTGATAAATTAAAAGCTAAAGAACTTGCTATAAAAGCTAGCGTTCCCACTCTTCCAATGACCTCAAATGAAAAAGAAGTCAAAAAAATTGGATATCCGCTTTTAATAAAAGCAGCCGCAGGTGGAGGCGGAAAAGGAATGAGAGTAGTTACTGATAAAAAAGATCTTCAAGAGTCGCTTGAAGGTGCGAAAAGAGAAGCTTTATTAGGTTTTGGAGATGAGAGAGTTTTCATTGAAAGATATGTAGAAAAATCTCGACATATAGAAATCCAAATTCTTGGGGACTCACATGGAAATGTTATTCATCTTGGTGAAAGAGAATGCTCAATCCAAAGAAGACATCAAAAAATAATTGAGGAGTCTCCATCTCCGAGAATAACTGAAGAGATAAGATTCGCAATGGGTAATGCAGCAGTTGATCTTGCAAAAAAAATAAAATACGAGTCTGCTGGAACTGTTGAATTTCTTTTTGATGATAAAAGTGGTGAATTTTGGTTCCTAGAGGTCAATACAAGACTGCAAGTTGAGCACCCAGTTACGGAAGAAGTTACCGGAATAGATTTAGTAGCTGAACAAATAAAAATTGCTAGAGGTGAAGAGCTACAGTACTTGCAAGAGGACATTGAGTGGACAGGGTCCTCAATAGAGGCTCGTCTGTATGCTGAAAATCCAAATAATGATTTTTTACCTGAAACAGGAAAAATGTTTGCTTACGAACAAGCTGAAAATGATTTTATGACTAGGTGGGATTCTGGTGTTCATAAAGATTCAGTTATTGGTACTAACTTTGATCCGATGCTTGCAAAAGTTATTTCCTACGGTGAAACAAGGGAGGATGCTGCAAGAGTTTTAGCTAAATCTCTTGAAGACTCTCATATTGGCGGTGTTATTACTAATAAAGATTTTTTAATTGCAACACTAAGGTCTGATGAGTTTTTAAAAGGAAATACAACAACAGACTTCATAGAGAGAGTAAAACCATCAAGAGTAAAAAACCTTACTAATGACGAGCTTAATCTTGCACTAACAGCTGCAGCCATGTGGAAACAAATGAGAAATAGAATCTCTTCAGATATTGCACCTTACATTCCATCTGGTTGGACAAATGGAAGACTTCCAAACCCTAACATTACATTTCTCCTTGATGGTGAAGAAATATTCGTTGAATATAAGTTGATAAATAAAAATAAATTCCTTGTTTTCAATTCGGAAGTTGAAGTAGTTAATATTGATGATAAATATATAGATCTTGTTTTCGATGGTGTAAGAGTCAAATCTAGAATTTCTGAGGATGCTGAATTTATATTGGTTCATATCCCAAGTGGTGATGTATCTTTGGAAGTTAAACCTAGATTTTCAATGCCAGGTCTTGAGGTGCAAGCTGGTGGATTGGTAGCTCCAATGCCAGGCAAAGTAGTAGATTTAAAAGTAAAAAAAGGATCAAAGGTAAAATCTGGAGAGACTCTAGTAATTCTAGAGGCTATGAAAATGGAACATTCTATAAAGGCAAGTGAAGATGGAGTTATTTCTGATATTTTTATCAAGGAAAATGATCAGGTCGAGAATGGTGCCGTTTTGATGGTGGTTGATTCTTAAAAGTGGGTTCTGAAGTAATAAAAATAGCAAATTGCAGTGGTTACTATGGTGACAGATTATCTGCGGCAAAAGAAATGGTTGAAGGAGGTCCGATTGACGTCCTAACTGGTGATTACTTAGCAGAACTTACTATGACTATTCTTTTCAACCAAAAGCTGAAAAGAGGAGATGATAAAGGATATGTTGGTACATTCCTTAAACAGCTTAAAGATGTTGCAAAAACTTGTAAGGAAAAAGAAATAAAGATTGTTACTAATGCTGGAGGCTTAAATCCAAAGTCTATGGCAAATGAAATTGAAATTATCTTAAGTGAATTAGGTTTAGAGATGCAGGTTGCCTATATCGATGGCGATGATTTAATGCCAAGAATGAGCGATCTTCAAAACATTGGTGAAGAGTTTATAAATATCGATAAAGAAATCTCTCTTAAAGATTCTGGCTACACTACATTGACAGCTAATGCTTATCTTGGTGGGTGGGGGATAAAAGAGGCTTTAGATAGAGGGGCTGAAATTGTAGTTTGCCCTCGTGTCACTGATGCAGCAGTTGTAATTGGTCCAGCTGCGTGGAAATTTAATTGGAAAAGGGATGATTATGATCAACTTGCAGGTGCTCTTGCTGCTGGCCACATTATTGAATGTGGCTGTCAGGCAACAGGAGGCAATTATGCTTTCTTTGAAGAAGTTCCAAGTTTCGAAAATGTTGGTTTCCCAATTGCTGAAATTCAATCTGATGGTAATTTCTTTATAACAAAACATCCAGGTACTGGTGGCTTGGTCTCTACGGGAACTGTGACTGCTCAGCTTTTATATGAGATTAGTTCACCTGCTTATATTAATCCTGATGTGGTAGCTCATTTTGATACGTTAAAAATAGAGGATGTTGATAAAGATAGGGTATTTGTTTCGGGCTGCAGAGGTAGCTCCCCTCCTAATAAGCATAAAGCATGTATTAATCTTGCTGGAGGTTATAGAAATGGTATGGATCTAATCTTAACTGGCCTTGATATTGAAAAAAAAGCTCAGGCATTTACAGATACTCTCTTTAATCTTGTCGGTGGTAGAGAGCAGTTTGATGAAGTACGAACAGATCTTCACAGAACGGATAAAGAAAATCCAAACTCAAATGAAGAGGCAATGGCAACACTTTCTCTTTCAGTGAAATCAAAGGATCCTGATTTGGTAGGCAGACTTTTTAGCGCAAAGATTGTTGAACTTTCTCTTGCTAACTATCCAGGCTTTTTTGCTCAAGGCAGTGTAAAGGCTAGCGGTCCTGTAATTGTTTATTGGCCTGCATTAGTAGAAAGCAAGCATATTAAAGAAGTGGTTCACTTAAATGATGAGGTGTTCGAGATTACTCCAACAAGTGAGTTAGGGCTCGATGATATTTACTATCAAAAAGAACCTGCAGATATTCTCCCCTGCCCTGAGGATGAATTTGAAAAAATAGCTTTTGGAAGAATTTTTGGGACTAGGTCTGGAGACAAAGGCGGATGTGCCAATTTAGGAGTGTGGGCAAAGACTGATATGGCTTTTTCTTTTCTTAGTTCTTATTTATCCGTTAAAAAGTTAAAAGAGCTTCTTCCAGACTTATCTGAATTCAAAATTGAGAGATATGATCTTCCAAATATAAAGTCATTAAATTTTTATATTCATGGCATTCTGGAAGATGGAATTTCTTCTAATAATAGAAAAGATGGACAAGCAAAATCACTTGGTGAATACTTAAGAGCTAAACATATTGAAGTTCCTAAGATACTAAAAAAAGAAAATAAAAATGAATAATAAGAATTTATCTTTAGAAGGACTAATCTTTGAGGCAATTGAGTTGTCGGTTGAAAATAATATCATGAGTATTACTCTGAATAGGCCTGAAAAAAAGAATGCCATTAACCCAGTAATGGCTAATGAAATTATTTACTCGTTGGCATTTGCTGCCCAGGAAAGAGACATAAGAGTTGTAGTAATAAAAGCAAATGGTGATGTTTTTTGTGCAGGTGGTGATCTTGGAACTATGTCGGGTAAATCACCTGAGAGCACTTCGAATGTGCCATCACTCGGAGGTGGAACTGAAGAAATAAGCCTAAAAATAAGAAGCTTGAATAAGCCAGTGATTTGTGAAATACAGGGCCCTGTTCTTGCTGGCGCTCTTCTTATGGTTACAAATTCAACTCATGCAATTGCTGTTGAAGAAGCTACTTTTTCTGCGCCTGAGATTAAAAGAGGAATTTGGCCTTTCATGGTTATGGCTGGTCTATTTAGAGTTATGCCTAAAAGACAAGGTCTAGATTTCATTATGAGAGGAAATAAAATTAGTTCTCATGATGCAGAAAGATTTGGTCTTGTAAATAAGGTTGTTCATAAAGAGAAGCTAAGTGAAGAAGTAAATAAGATTGCAGCCGAGCTTACAAAACTAGCTCCAGGAACAATGAAATTGGGACTTGAAGCATATAACCATCAAGATAAAATGGATTTTGATGAAGCTGTTCCTTTCCTTAAAGAGCAGCTAGAAAAATGTCTAAAGAGTGATGATGCAAAAGAAGGTATTACAGCGTTTTTAGAAAAAAGAGATCCGGACTGGAAATAAAAAATGAAAGTATTTAATAAATTATCTCCAAATGATGAACAACTTAATGGTTTTGTGGAAGGAGACATAGAGACTCCAATTGCTATGGTAAATCTCCTTAAATTTAAAGAAAAGGCAGAGTATGAGGATGGAAGAGATACTAATCTATCTGGTGCTGAGGCATATGCTATTTATGCAGAAAAAGTTAAAGAATGTCTTAAGAAGGTTGGTGCTGAAATTGTTTTCTCTAGTTTGGTTAGCAGACTGATGCTGGGAGAAGTTGAGGATCTATGGGACTCTATTGCAATAGCAAGATATCCAAGTAGAAAAGCAATGCTCGAAATGATTATGGATCCTTATTACCAAGAGATTGAAAAACACCGATCAGCAGGTCTTGAGGGTCAACTAAATATTGAAACAAAGGACTTCTAATGGATTTAAATTATGGTCCAAAATATGATGATTTTAAAAAAGAGGTTAAATCTTTTTGCAATGAATATAAGGATCTAAGATTTGTCGATAGCTCCCAATCACCTCTTGCATCAAATGGAAAAGGGAAACATGGTCCAGAGCTTACAAGAGCTAACTGGCAAAAGTTACTGATTGAAAGAGGATATTTTGCAAGGTCAGTACCAAAAGAATATGGTGGATATGGTGGCGATCCGGACATTATAAAATCAAGAATAATAGCAACAGAGTTCTCTAAAGCTAAAGTTCCCTCAGGAATGGGTGGACAAGGAATTGATATGCTTGTCCCTACTCTCTTGGAGCTAGGAACAGAAGAGCAAAAACAAAAATATATCATGCCAACCCTTCATGGAGAGATGATTTGGTGCCAAGGCTACTCTGAGCCCAACGCAGGAAGTGATCTTGCAAGTCTTCAAACAAAAGGAGAGCTCATTGATGACGAGTGGGTCATAAATGGTCAGAAAATCTGGACTAGTACTGCTCAATATGCCCAAATGATGTTTTGTCTTGTGAGAACTGAACCTGATGCTCCAAAACATGGTGGTATTAGTTATTTGCTTATTCCAATGGATGCACCAGGAATAGAAATAAGACCTTTAGTTGATATGACTTTAAAAGCTGGATTCAATGAGGTCTTTTTTACAGATGTAAAAGTTCCAGCAACAAATATTGTTGGAAATAGAGGTGAAGGTTGGGCTGTTGCAAATGCAACCTTAAGCCATGAGAGAGGTTCTCTTGCTGATCCAAATGCCACAATGAATAGAATCAATATGCTTATTGATCTAATGAAAGAAGAGTCAATCGATGGGAAGAAACTTATTGATATTCCAGTCTACAGAGATAAACTAATGGCACTTCAAGGAAAAGTAGTTGCTTTTCAGTCTCACAGTCTTAGAACTCTATCTTCAAAAATTAATCCTGGGCAAGATGTGAAACTAGGAAAAATGATCCAAAAATTGGTTGGGACAGAATTAAGACATGAATTAGAAGGATTTGCTATCGACATCATGGGAGAAATAGGAACATTATATGAACAGAGTCCCCTTTTGAGAGATGGTGGAAGTTGGCAATTCATATACATGTATTTCTTAGGTCTAATAATTGGCGGCGGAACAAGTCAAATTCAAAAAAATATTATCTCTGAAAGAGGTCTTGGAATGCCCCGTGAACCGAAAGTTAAGGATAATTAAAATGTATTTTGGACTCTCAGAAGATCAAGAATTTTTTCAAGAAAATATAAAGAAATTCTTAGATGATAACGCATCGGTAGATGTTATAAGGAAGATTGCAACGGATCATCCTGAGCATCAGAAAGATATCCAAGAAGGTCTTGTTTCTCTTGGTATCAATAGCTTATTAGTACCTGAAGAATACGGTGGATTAGGTCTTAATATTCTTTTTGCAACAGCTGTAAGTCAAGCATTAGGGTCAGGAATTGCACCTTCTGCATTTATAGGATCATATGTTATGGCTCCAATCGCTATTTTGAATGGTGGCTCTGAGGACCAAAAAAAACTTTATCTTCCTGATGTAGCCTCTGGAAAAATTACTTTTGCTGTGGGTTTTTCTGAATTCATCGGTGCCAGAGAAAATTGTGAGATTATTTTTAAAGATGGCAAACTAAATGGAAGATCAATTTTTGTATTAGATTCTAGTGATGCTTCACATATTATGGTCGCTGACAAAGATGGAAAGATTTATATTGCATTAATGGACTCTGAGGGTTTAACTAAAAATCATCTCACTACTGTAGACAAAACTAGATCTTTTTCTGAGGTTGTATTTAAAGAAGTTGAGGTTGAATTACTAGAAAAATCTAAAGATACTCTTAATCCTATTCAAAAGTCTATAGATGCTGGAAGAGTAGCTTTAGCTGCAGATACTGTAGGTGCAGCTCAAGAAATGATAAATAAAGCTGTTGAGTACTCAAAGGAAAGAAAACAATTTGGTAGAGTTATAGGTTCTTTTCAAGCCGTTAAGCATATGTGTGCTGAAATGACTGCGGACCTTGAGCCTTGCTATGCGATGGTTTGGCATGCAGCTCATTGCATAGATGAAGATGAAGAGGATTCAAGATTTATGTCATGTCATTCTAAAGCTCATACTTCTGAAGTTGGAAAGGCAATCGCAAAAAAAGCTACGGAAGTCCATGGTGGAATGGGGTTTACTGATTTACTTGGGCTTCATTATTGGTTCAAGAGAATTGGTGTTAATAGACAACTTCTTGGTGCTCCAGAGATTATCAGAGAAGAAGCAGCTAAAATCCAGAAACTTATTTAAAATTGAAGAAAATAACTAAAAATTTATTTTTATTATCCTTTTTTGGGATATCTTTATTTGCATCTTCTGAAAAAGTTGATTTTTCAGTCTCCGAAAAATATAAAGATTTAAGCTCTGAGATTTTCAAGAACATCTCCTCACATCACTACACAAGAGAAATTGATAAAGAAAGTTTTAATGAATTGTATATTGGTGCCCTCCTAGAGGAATTGGATGGAAATAAAAATCTATTTTTAAGCTATGAAATAAAATCTTTCAAAAGAAAATCTTCTAATTATAAAAAAAATAATGAGAATTTTGATATTAATTTGGCTTATGAAATCCTCAATACCTATTTTAATAGGGTCATTGAAGTTTCTGAATATCAAATTAAGTTAGCTCAAAAAGATAGCTTTGATTTATCTATATATGAGGGTATTGATATTTTTTATGATGATAATGAATACGCTTCTACTATGCTTGAGTTAAAAGAGAGATGGAGGAAAACAACAAAAAATGATTTTATAGTTTCTGTTTTAGCAAAAGATGATGAAGATGAGATTATTTCTAATCTTACAAATAGGTATGAAAGAAGAATTAAAAGAGTCTTGCAGAGAAAAGATGAAGACATTTTTTTATTAGCTATAAATATAATGACAAGGCAGTTTGATCCTCATTCAACATATTTATCTCCCTATAATGCAGAAGATTTTGAGATTGATATGAGTTTAAAACTTGGTGGCATAGGTGCATTGCTTTCAAACTCTGCGACAGAGGACTACGCAATAATTGTAAGTCTTGTTCCAGGTGGTCCTGCAGAAAAAAATGGTGAACTGGAACCTAATGACAAAATCGTAAAGATCAAACAACAAAATGAAGATATTTTTGAAGACGTAACTGGATGGAGGATTGATGAGGTTGTCCAAAAAGTCAGAGGGGAGCCTCAGACTCTCGTAACATTGGAGATCATACCAGGAGGCGCTGAAGATAACAGTGTTCGAAAAATAATTGAAATTGAAAGAGAGATAGTCGAATTAGAAGAGAGAGCGGCAAAATCAAAAATTTATTCTCTTAATAAGAATGGTAGTGAATATAAAATTGGAATTATTGACCTGCCTTCTTTTTATTTAGATTTTGAAGCATGGCAAGCCAGGGATCCAAGTTATAAAAGTAGCAGTAAAGATGTTAAAAATATTTTGGACGAATTTAAAAAACAATCAGTTGATGCAGTTTTGGTTGATCTTAGAAATAATTCTGGTGGAGCACTTACGGAAGCAAATAAACTTACAGGGTTATTTACATCAGCTGGGGCTACGCTTCAAATCAAAGAATCTAATGGCAATATTATCCCCTGGGGTGATGCAAGAGTGAGGCAAGCTTGGTCAAAACCTATGGCGGTCTTAGTTAATAGGTATTCTGCTTCTGCTTCTGAAATATTTGCAGGTGCAATTCAAGATTATCAACGAGGACTAGTAATTGGACAGAGAACATTTGGAAAAGGAACAGTCCAAAGATTAGATAATTTGTCTGAGGGACAACTAAAAATTACTGAATCAAAATTTTATAGAGTTAGTGGAGATAGCACCCAAAGCAGAGGTATAGATCCCGACATTATTCTTCCATCAACCTGGGACATAGAAACGGTTGGTGAAAGCTCCCTTCCCTCTCATTTGCCATGGGATAAAATAAAACCAACTAGATATAGAACCTTTACCGAAGACTCAATTGCAATTGAAAAAACTATTGTTGCCTATGAAGAGCGTTTATCTACTGATCCAAATCTTATTTATTTAAAAGATGTTAGATCACGGTATGATCAAAATAAGAATAAAATGGAACTCTCTTTAAACATAGATGAAAGAAGATCTGAGCAAAAAGAAAGAAAGCAATGGCTCCTTGAGGTAGAAAATAAAAGAAGGTCATCTCTTGGCATGGAAATTTTTAAAGATTACGAAAGTATGGATGAATTCAATGATAATTTTGATCCTGAGGATATTGATACAATTAAAGACTATTCTTTACTTCAAGGTATAGAAATTATTGGTGACTATATTGATTCAGAATCTAATTTTCTTAGTTGGAGAAATACATAATGAAATGTATATCATTTAATATTAATAGCGTTCGTGCGCGACCACATCAGCTCATTCACCTCAGAGATAATCTTTACCCAGATGTGATAGGCCTTCAAGAAACCAAAGTTGATGATCCTGAATTTCCTATTGAAGAAATTAATGAAATTGGTTATCACGCAGAGCATTGGGGTGGCAAAGGTCACTATGGTGTTGCATTACTTAGCAAAGAAAAACCAATTTTTGTCCAAAAAGGTTTTCCGGATGATGATGAGGATGAACAAAAAAGGTTCATACACTGTACTTATAAAATAGGAAAAAAAGAATTTGATATCTTGAATGGTTATTTCCCGCAAGGAGAAAATAGAGAGCATCCCACAAAGTTTCCTAAAAAAGTTAAGTATTACAAAGATTTAGAGCAGTACATACAAAATCTTGATAAAGAAAATATTATTCTAATGGGTGACTTCAATGTAGCTCCTGAAGATGAGGATATAGGCATTGGTGATGTAAATGCAAAAAGATGGTTGAGGGAGGGAAAATGTGCCTTTCTTCCTGAAGAGAGAGAAATGTGGTTTAAGATCCTTAATATGGGATTTACTGATAGCTGGAGATTTCAAAATCCTGGAATAAATGATAAATATACTTGGTTTGATTATCGATCAAGGATGTTTGATCAAGATCCCAAAAGAGGTTTAAGGATTGATCAAATACTCGTATCAGAGCCTCTAAAAAGTTCTATTAAAAACACTGGCATGGATTATGATGCACGTGCCATGGAAAAACCATCTGATCACTGCCCTATTTGGCTAGAGTTAGCTTAATTAACGCTTTGCTTTGAAAAATCTTTGAATGATCTCTTTGCATTCATTCTCTAAAATTCCAATCTCATAATGAGTCTTGTGATTGTGAAACGGCTTATCAAGAAAATTATCTTGCGAAACTATTGATCCTTCTTTTGGTTCTTTAGCCCCTATATAAAGATTATCTATTCTTGAGGCAACAATTGCCTTTGCACACAAGTGGCAAGGCTCGATAGTTGAATAGATATCACACCCAATTAATCTATAGTTTTGTTCTTTCTGTGATGCCATTTTAATAGCTTCAATTTCTGCATGAGCGAAGACCGAGTTTTTTTCAATTGTTCTATTTTGACCATGTCCAATAATTTCATTATTTTTTACCACAACTGCGCCTATTGGAACTTCATCATTTTCGAAAGCTATCTTAGCCCTTATTAGAGCTTCTTTCATAAATAGTTCTTTCATTTAATTTTTTGAGCTAACAAAAAAGTTTTGAAGCTTTTCTAGTATCTTTTTTTGGGAATTCTCTGCAGTTTCCATCTTAGTAGTAAGTTCCTCATAAGCTTTTGCGGCGTCTGGCCATGGGCCCTCTTCGTTAAACCTCTTATGTATTAATTCCGAAACATTTTTTTCAATCTTTCTATCAATCCTGTCAGGGAAATGAAGGTATAAGATTCTTTTAGCAAATTCTCTGTATCTATCATCTTTTATTCTGATAGCAATATTATGTTTCGTTTCAAAATCTTCAGATTTATGAAATTCTTGAAACAATCTTGAATCGTCAGGCGATGGAAATCCTTCATAAACCTGTTGTTCAATAAAGTCCTTTGCAGGATAAAACGGCTTATCTATATCTGAGCAAGCAGCAACTATTCTCTCTTTAAATTCAAAATTCTCTCTTATCTTTTTAGCCCTTGATACTAACTCATCCTGAGTTAAATCAAATTTGAAATCAAATTTCTCTCCATCGGCGACTGCTTGAGACTTATTTATTGCTAATACTTTAAAAGGTGACTCAGCATTCGGTTTTTCAATATAAGAAATGAGTTCATGGTATTCAAGCTCAATGATATCCTCGATTGGATAAGACAAGTCCAAGAAAATTGCTTTATTTGGAGACTCTGGATTCTGACAAATAAATGTTAGTGGATATATAAACCTATATCTCGGCCCCCTTTGCACATAACCAAAATAGTTTCTGGTTGAAAGCATGTCTATGAAACTTGCTTTTGTTGCTTGAAGAAAAAAATCTTCAACTAAATCAGAGTGCTCTGAATTTATGTACTTAATAAGATGTACCATGAATTCACAATCTGTAAGAGCATCATGCGCATCTGATACATCAATACCAATTTTTGGAAGAATCTGATCAAGTTTTAGTATTGGTAAATCATAATTATTCATATTGAACTTAATAAAGTCAGGATAGAGATAGGAAACTAACAAAATTAAGAAATATAAGTCACTTCTACCATTGCCATTTGTGTTTGTAATATATGGCGGCAATAGATTCCAATAGAACTGTCTTCTATATAGCTCTTCGTCAAACTGATGACCGTTATAGGTTATAAAAATCGACTGTTTATCATCACTCCATTTCTCCCAAGTATCATATATGTCTTTCATCATTTGATAATGAGATATATTTGAATCAAGACTTGAAATCTTTTTGTGAACTAAATAAGCGCCTGGTTGAGGAACAACCCATGGTAGTGGCCTAGATTCAATATTCTGAGCATCAATTCTTTCAAAACTTTCATCTGTTAAGATTGAGGCAGATTGAATTATTTGTATAAAATCTTTTTCTCTTAGGCCTGTTGTTTCAGTATCACTGAAAATATAGTTTTTTTGCATCTATGCGTCTATTTCTGAGTCAATTAAAACAGCTATAAATAGAGCAGGTTCATTTCCATTATTTCGCCATGCATGATTTGTTCCTCTTTGAACAACAGTATCAAAAGGTTTAAGGTCTATTTCATCCTCATCGAGTATAAGGGTAACATCGCCTTTTAATAGAATAATATAATCAATACTGTCTGTCTTATGCATTGCTGGGTGCTTTGATACATCAACTCTACAGTGAGATGCTTTGATCTTATCAAATGCATCTGCAGCCATTTCATTTAAAATTTCAACTGGAACACCTTCTGGAGTAGGATTAATTTGAAAGTATCTAAATTTCGTTCCCCCCTTTGAAGGTTCAAGCTCTATATCGATATCAGCCTTATCCTCAAAACCCTTTGTTGTGAATGGAGTTGCTTCAGTATTCCAAATCTCATATAGACCTCCAACATCTTCACCAATGGATCTGGCTGGTGGCCCTTCATGCATTACAACTGATTTTCCATCCGCATTATGTCCTGTAATAATTCTTCTCATTTATTTATCCTCCTATCTATCTTCTATCTAAATAAATATATGGCGAGTAAACTAAATATATAAAAAATATAGCTACTGGATATAGTATAAACATATGAACCGGCGGTTCGGGCATTAATGAAAGAATATTATCGCCATATGGTCTTTCATTAAGATACCAATAATTTGCTCCCAAAATATAATTAATGCCGTACATAATCACCAACAGGATTGACGAATAGAATATTAGCTTTGGTATATCTCTTAAATATGGTCGTTGATCTAAGTTAACAATTGAAAAAACTACTGCAAGCAAAATTAATGAGTGGCCATACATAGTTGCAAAATATTCATAGTGAGGGAAAGCAAACTCAGAGTCGGGAGTTAATATAGACATACCAGCGCCAGCAATTCCCCAAAAATAAGCAAAAATAAATAAAGGTCTAAATCCTGTTAAAAGAAAGACTGCAATCACAATTGCTGAGAAATCACACAGATGCAAAGGCAAATTTTCTAATAGGTTGCCACCTTTAATAAAAGTTTCGACGAATGTGGATCTAATTTGGTTCTCGACTAGCAGAAAAACTAAAAGATATTTTGAAGAATTTTCTAATCCTGGCTTTGCTTGAATTGCTTTTGGAATAAAGATTATTGCCGCTAGGCAAATACAAAAGCCCAAAAAGTGAGATATGGATAGTAATTCAAATTCTTGCATATAGGTATGATTTAATTGTGAAAATTTATGAAAATCTTAAACTGTTGTCCTCTATTTTCCCATAATTTATTTCGAAAATATCTTTGAGATAGTTTTGATTATTAATCCATGGTTTTTTATTTCCTTGCTTGACAGCAATGGAGGCTGCTCTTCTGACATAACCTGATGAGAAATCGTCTAAGAATCCTTTAGTTTCCTCTAAATCCTCAGGAGCCTCAGGTAGACATTTAGCATAATTATTATCATCCATAAAATTAATTAATCTACAGGCATATTTGCTTGTAAGGTCTGCTTTTAGAGTCCAAGAAGCATTTATATAGCCAAAAGTATTTATAAAGTTTGGTATTTGCGTGTACATCATGCTTTTGTATATAAAACTCTTTGAAACATCAACTTCATTACCATCAACAAAAATTCTTATACCTCCAAAGTTTTGAAGTTTAATGCCAGTAGCAGTAACAATAATATCTGCCTCAATTAGTTTTCCTGAGTCAAGCTGAACTCCTTTTTCTGAAAATGAATCAATTGTTTCTGTCTCGACGGATACTTTATTTTTTTTGATGCTCTCAAAAAAATCTCCATCTGGTGCTAGGCATAGTCTTTGTTCCCATGGGTTGTATGAAGGAGTGAAATGTTTTTCAATATCAAAATCTGGTAGTTCTTTTCTCACAAGTCCTAATATGTAGTCTTTAACTAGTTTTGGGCTCCTTCTTGCCCTCTTGAAGATTCTTCTTTGTCTAAGAATATTTGTAAGCCTAATTATTTTATGAGCAAGCTTTGGAGAAATATAATTTAGGAGATGTAAGATTTTATATTCACTTGGATAGGACACAATGTATGTCGGTGATCTTTGAATCATAGTTACATGATTAGCTTTTTTTGCAATTTCTGGAACGATGGTAACTGCAGTAGCTCCACTTCCAATAACTGCAACTGTTTTATTCTCATAATCAATTGAGCTATCCCACTCTTGAGGATGAATAATTTGTCCTGTGAAATCTTCTGAGCCTTTAAAAAAAGGCTTGTGACCGCTTTCATAACTATAATATCCAGCACACATTTGAATGAACTTGGTTCTTATTACCTCTGATTTATTCAACTTTTTATTGTTAACATTTAGCTCCCACAAAGAATCTTCAGAATTCCAAGAAGCTGATTCAATATGCATGTTGAATTTGATAATATTTTTAAGACTATTTTCTTCAATGGTTTCATTCAAATAGCCCATAATTGAAGGCCCATCTGCAATAAACTTTTTACTATTCCATGGCTTGAATGAAAATCCCATAGTATGCATATCAGTGTCTGCTCGAATACCAGGATATTTAAACAAATCCCATGTTCCTCCAAAGTTTTCTCTACCTTCAAGAACTAAAAAATCTACTTTGGGGCTATACTTTTTTAGATGATAGGCTGCACTGACACCCGAAATACCTGCCCCAACAACAATCGTATCGTAAATTTTATTTTCGAGCTGTGTAGTCATTATGTTTTCTTTCTATCAAATATATTCTTAACTTTTTTATCTCTAATCTCTAGAAGTTCCTCATTTATTTTTACTATTTCATCTGAGTTTGGTTCAGTTTCTAAACGCGATACAGGAATTGAATTACGAATCTTTTCTGCACTATCGATAAGGCATATTTCTGACTCAGCAAGTGGGCCAGAGCTGTATGCAGATGTTTCCATTCCCTCTTGAACAAATTTTATAAGTTCCGTATCTTCTGCATTTACTTCTCGATTTATTCTCCAATTTAGATACCTAGCTGCTTTCATCTCTCTTCTTTCATCTGGCAATGCATAAGGTATTTCTCTAATTAGAGTTTTGCGAGAGTTAATTGGTATAAATTGCATAAAATCCATCTGATCTGGATAAATATCAAATGCTAGATTAGGCCACAATCTATAGTAAGACCAGTGCATTTGCTTATCTTTAGGTAAATGTTTAGATTCCGGTAAAAACTTTTTATAGAGATCATTAGACAAATTCTTCTTTCTTGTTTTATTTAAGTCACCCCACATTTTATGAATAAATCCATCGTCTTCAGATAATTCAATTCCATAACTATTGCCCACTAAACCAGATAGGCCAGGATGAGCAATAGGTATATGCAAAGCATCAACATAATTATCAGCAACCTGCTTCCAATTAACATCTCTCGGTCTCATTGTTACCCTTCCTAAGGGTTTTATATCTTCTAATTTATACAGAGATAATTCTTCTAAATAAGGTGCGAATTGATCAGCTACACTTGGCACTGAACTTGGATTTATCTTCGCAAAAATAAATCCTAAGAAGATTTCCATTTGAACTGACTTTAAGTTGTGATCCTCTTTGTCAAAGTTCTTAAATTGCTCCTCATGAGGAACAGATTTAAGGTTTCCAGATAGGTCATAACTCCATGCATGATAAGGACATCTAATTCTTTTACCGCAGTTCCCATCATCTTCTAAAAGTTTTGTTGCCCTGTGGGAGCAAACATTATGAAAAACATTTATCTCATGGCTCTCATTCCTCATAGCTACCAATCTTTCGTTAAAAAAGTTAAAAGTAAAATAATCTCCTGCATTAGGTATATTTGAAGAGTGGCATATTAGCTGCCAGTTATTCAAGAATAAGTGTCTTTTTTCAAGCTCTAGAAATGCATCACTTGTGTATGTCCAAGCTGGTAAAGTTTGATGGCTTTTAGAAATCATAATTATTTATTTAGAGTTAAAGTCTACTCTAAAAAATAGCATTATTCCTGAGATAGAGCTTACTAAAGCTAAGATAGAGAAGATTTTGAGGAAAATATTATTTATCTTATCTCTTGTTTGCCAATCCATAATATGAAATCCCCACATTAAGTCCCAGATTCTCCACTGAAGTGATCTAACTGCAGTTATTTCCCCTGAGAAAACATTTAAATATAAATTAATCTTCTTATCTTTATCATTTAGAGAGGTTACTTTGTACAAAGGAAGATTTCTACCTCTGAACTCTGAGCCTTTTGAAGATTCTGTAATTTCCTCTAAATCTATTGGCTTGAGTGTTGAAGATGAGCTAACAATTTCAAAAACTTCACTTTTATTTAGCTTTTTTACAGGAGTGCCAAAAGAATCAAGATATTCGATGCCCTTACTTCGGCTAACAACAAAAATAATTTCCCCCAGTCTATTTATTGCCTTTATCTGCTGAACATCAGACCTTGAGAACTTAACTTCATTGAAATTAATAGGAAAACTTTCTCTTAATCTGTATTGTTCTCCCCTTACGTGCTCAATCTTATTGAAGGCAAAATATATTCCGGAAACTGTCCATAATAATAATTGAACTGAAATAAAAAAACTAAGGTATTTATGAGTATTTCTTACAATATTTTTCATCTTGAGATTATTTAATACGATACTAGCGTTTCTATGTTGTAGCCTTGTTCTTTAATTAAATTACTGCCGCCAAGCTCTGGAAGATCAATGATGCATAAAATTAATATATCTGATTTTTCAATATTAAAATTCTCAGTAAGAAGTTCTGCACATGCTATCGCAGTTCCACCTGTAGCAACTAAGTCATCAATAATCACGATACGCTGTCCTTTCTTGATTTTGGTATTTTTCTGAATTTCTATTGAAGTACTTCCATACTCAAGATCAAAACTCTTAACAAATGTTTCATTCGGTAACTTGCCCGGTTTTCTTGCCAAAACAAATGGAAGTAGAAGATCTGTCGAAACAGAACCAGCAAAGATAAATCCCCTACTTTCAATACTCACAATTAAGTCTGCATTGAAGCTTTCTGTCATCTTTGTTAACTCTATGCAGGTTTTTTTAAATGGTTCAGGTGTTTCAATTAAGCTTGTTATGTCTCTGAACTTTATCCCTGGGATTGGGAAATCTTCTACGTCTCGAATATGTTTTTTTAAATCTAATTTGTCACTCATTTTTTCCTCTCTTAAAATATTTTATCAAATATCTTAAAAATTAGCGCTTATATCAATTACGATCAAAACAGCAATTGAGAGCTGAAATAGCAAACTCAGCCAGAGTATTAATTTTATGAATAAGCTTGGCTGTAATTCTTCTTGAAGCTTATTTGATAAGTAGATTGCGCCTATATTTACGATGGGAAGTCCCATGGCAGCCCAAATACCTGCAATTAACAAAAGGGTTATTGGGTTTGGTAATAAAAAATAGAAAACTCCTGAAAAAAATGGCACTAAAAACGCAATGAGTTTTATTAATGTCTTTCGAGTGTTCTCTTTTTCATAAATAAATCCCATTGAAATTAGATAATCAGAAATTGTCCTTGTAAATGCAGCTGTTCCTGACAGAAGGGTTGAGTAAAGGATAAAGAATGCAAGCACTATAAAAAGCCACTTTGCCCAGTCACCTAATACAAGAGAAAACATATTTTGAAGGGCGTTGATGATGTCAACATCCCAAAATGATTGAGTGGCTAATGATTCCTGAAGTTGCGGTAAAGTATTTAAAACTCCGGCACCAAGAAAGAAAAAAGGAAGCGTACCTATTGTAATGAAAAAGATAGTTACCCAAACATCAGTTTGCATTGTTCTTATCCAGTTTTTGGTCTCTTGAATATCTTCAGTATTGCCTTGGGCATAGCCTTTCTCAAGACACCAATAGGTATAAGCCATTATTTCTCCATAACTTATTCCGGTAAAACCAAATACTGCAAGAGCCAATGGCAAATATTCAAATGGAAGAGAGAAATTTAGACCTGAAAACACTTGTGCAGTGCTTAGTTCATAACTAGTAGATTGCATAGAAAAAGCAATAACTAATGTTATTAAAGAAAATACTAAAACCATCCCAAGAAGAATGTTCTCGAGAGTTGCGTAAGAACCTCTTATTAATATCAACCAGGTCATTAGGCATGATAAAACAACCCATGCCTCAATATTTATAGAGGGGAATAAATTTGTTCCAGCCTCTGCAACTGCACCAACTAATCCTCCCATACCAATAATTGCAGGCAATACTCCCAGAAACATAAACCAGACTAGCCAGGAAGTTGTTTTCCCATTTATATTTGTCTTTGGACCAGGGATTTCTGCGAAAGCTTCAAGAAAGGTTTTTTTAGTAACTACAACATATCTGCTAATCTCAGCTTGAATAATTGGCTTAGTCCATATGCTTAAGAGGAGCCACCATAAAAGAGTAAATCCAGCTGCTGCTCCTAAGAGAGGTGTCATTACTATCGAGCCACTCCCAACAACGCTTCCAGTAACTATGGCACTTGGTCCGATAAATTTTAATCTATCAAGAGTTGTTCGTGGTGCTACTTGCTGAGAATGGTTTTTTTTCAAATTTATTAAATGAAAGTTTTATTGATTTTTACTCGTTTCCAAAAACAGTGTTATGAGTATTATTAACTCTCACAAATGTAGTACATTTTGAAAGATCTTTTAATTTATTTGCTCCAACATAGGTACATGCGGATCGAATGCCACTTAGAATATCCTTAATTGTGTCATCCGCTTTACCTCGGTACTCAACTTCAACTGTTTTACCTTCAGTTCCTCTATAATCATTGTGATTACTATGTCTGGTCATTGCTGATTCTGATGCCATTCCGTAAAACTTCATTACTCCATCCTCTAATACACCGTCACACTCATCATGACCTGCTAACATGCCGCCAATCATTACAAAATCTGCTCCTCCAGCAAAAGCTTTAACAATATCACCAGAATTTGTGCATCCACCATCAGCAATAATATGTGCATTGAGGCCATGTGCAGCATCTGCACATTCAATAACAGCACTTAATTGTGGATAACCAATACCAGTTTTAATTCTTGTAGTGCAAACTGATCCTGGACCAATACCGACTTTTACAATATCGGCTCCTGCCAAAATCAGCTCTTGAGTCATATCTGCTGTAACTACATTTCCAGCGGCAATAGTTGCATCTGGACATCTATCTCTGAGCTTCTTTACAGAATCAACGAATTTAATGGTATAACCATTTGCTACATCAAGACCGATAAAACCTGAGTTAGCTTTTGATAATTTTGATATATCATCTATGCCACCAAACCAACAGATATTCGAGTGCCCTGTCTTAAATTCATTTGAATTTTTTTTAAGGTGATGTTTTGCTGGACAAGTTATGAGTTTATATTTTGATAAAACTTTGTGCATTGCTGGCGTGCCAATCGTATCCATATTTGCAGACATGATTGGAATTCCAGTCCATTTTTTTTTACTCCAAAGAAAGCGATGTGATCTTTTAAGTCTTACTTCACCTCTAGAACTCATTGTGGATCTTTTAGGCCTAATTAAAACATCTGAGTAATCAAGTTTTATATCTTCATTAATTAACAAAAGTAAGTCCTCCTCGCCTAACCTACTTTATATCAATAAACGGGTGTTTAAAATAATAATAATAGTTTTTTTATGAGCTCCCAGCAGTAACCCAGTTTAAAACTCATTAGGCATTGTATTTCAGAGGCCTAAAATTGAGATTTACTAGTTTCCGCCATCGCATTTGTCTATAGGAGTAAAAAATGAATGCGTAGATATAGATTGGTAATGTGAAAAGACCAGCATCGATAGAAACTTCATCTGTATAACGAGTTCCGCCTCCCTCCGATTCCAAAAAAATTAGATGATCCCAAGTTTTTATTAGAGAACCATTTCCATTATCTCTGAGAACCCAATGATCGGATTTTTGTGGAAACTCTATACCTATAATTTGTTTTCCGATGGGTAAAAAATGAAATGCGAACATTTTTATGGAGAACTTCCTCTCAACCCATTTTGACGGAAAGGAATTTGGTTCGATAGGATGGAATTTCATTAAGCCACCCGCCACATAATTGAGCAGCGCTGGCGTCATTAAATAACTCTTAACTGTCTCTAAATCTGCTGCTAAATAGGTACTGATTTTTAGCGTACGCATCATTACTCCCACTCGATGGTTGCTGGTGGTTTTCCAGAAATATCATAAACGACTCTACTTACATCCTCTATTTCGTTTACGATCCGTCTTGAAACTTTATCTAAAAATTCATGAGGAAGATAAGCCCAGTTTGCCGTCATGAAATCAACTGTCTCCACAGCTCTTAAAGCAATCACTTCGGAGTATCTTCTCTCATCACCAACCACTCCAACTGATTTAATTGGTAAAAAGACTGCAAATGCTTGGCTGACTGAGTCATACAGGTTAGCTTTTCTAAGCTCTTCTATGAAAATAAAATCTGCTTCTTGAAGAATCTTTATCTTCTTTTCATTTACTGCTCCGAGTATTCTCACACCTAAACCAGGACCTGGAAAAGGATGTCTATTTAAGATTATCTCAGGCAAATCTAATTGGGAGCCTAATCTTCTGACTTCATCTTTAAATAGATCTCTTAAAGGTTCAACAAGTTTGAGCTTCATCTCCTCAGGTAAGCCCCCAACATTATGATGAGACTTAATAACTCTGGCTTCCTTTGATTCAGATTCTGAGGACTCAATTACATCTGGATAAATTGTTCCTTGTGCTAAAAAGTCTATTTTCTCAAGCTTTGCAGCCTCAGCATCAAAAACATCGATGAAAGTTCTACCGATAATTTTTCTTTTCTGTTCTGGGTCCTCTATGCCATTTAAATGTCTTAAAAATATTTTTTGTGCATCAATTTTAATAAGCTTTAGATCCATTTCATTTTTGAATGTTTGAACTACCTCCTCTGCTTCATTTTTTCTTAATAGTCCGTTATCAACAAAAACGCACACAAGATTTTCTCCTATTGCTTTAGATAAAAGTGCGGCTGTTACTGAAGAATCAACACCTCCAGATAGCCCAAGAAGTACTTTTTCTCCATTTGTTATATCTTTAATTTCTTGAATCCTGCTAGAAATTAGATCATCAAGCTTCCAATCTGGTTTGCATGAGCAAATTTCAAAGATAAAATTATCTAAAATTAGCTTGCCACCTTTTGTATGAGTAACTTCTGGATGGAACTGAAGTGCGTAAATAGGTTTTGAAGAATGTTCCATTGCAGCTATAGGGGCCGATTCTGTGGAAGCAATTAATTTAAAATTGTTTGGTAATGTTTCTACTTTATCTCCATGACTCATCCATACATCAATTGCTTCAGATGAAGATCCAGTAAATAATTTTGAGTTATCTTCGATATCTAGGATAGAAAATCCAAATTCTTTTTTTTCAGAAGTTGTAACTTGGCCTCCCATTTGCTCAGCTAGAGTTTGCATTCCGTAACAGATCCCAAGAATAGGAACCTGCAAGTCAAAAACTATCTTTGGCGCTCTTGGTGTATGAATGTCAGTAACAGATTCTGGTCCACCTGATAAGATGATTCCCTTTGGATTAATATCCTCTATTTTCTTAATATCTACGTCCCAAGGAAGAATTTCAGAATAAACATCTGATTCTCTTATTCTTCTTGCAATTAATTGAGTATATTGAGAGCCAAAATCTAAAACGAGAATAGTATCAATATTTTTACTTTTTATGTCGAGCTTTGATTGTACTGACATTTTAAAACTTAACTTCTTTGATAGTTTGGTGCTTCTTTAGTGATTTGAACATCATGCACATGACTTTCAGTCATTCCAGCATTTGTAATTTCAACGAACCTACTATTTTCTTTCATTTCTTGAATATTTTTACAACCCACGTAGCCCATACTCTGTCTAAGACCACCAATAAGTTGGTTAATAACATTGATAGCCCATCCTTTATAGGGAACCCTGCCCTCAACGCCTTCAGGTACAAGTTTTTCAGCATCTATATCCTCTTGAAAGTATCTGTTGCTATCATCCCTCTTAGACATTGCTCCCAAAGATCCCATTCCTCTATAAGTCTTGAAGCTTCTTCCTTGATAAAGCTCAAATTCTCCAGGTGCTTCTTCAGTTCCTGCAAAAATACTTCCAAGCATTACGCTATCAGCTCCTGCTGCAATAGCTTTGGCAATATCTCCTGAATAACGCATACCACCATCAGCTATTAGCGGCACCTTTCCTTTTACTTTTTCATAAATTGTTAATATTGCAGAAATTTGTGGAACTCCAATACCAGCAATAATTCTTGTTGTACAAATTGATCCTGGTCCCATTCCAATCTTAATGCCATCTGCACCGGCTTCTATTAGCGCCTCTGCTCCTTCAGGTGTAGCAACATTTCCAGCAATGATATCTTTGCTTGGAAACTCTTTTTTAATCTTTTTTACTGTCTCTATTACACTTTTAGTATGACCATGCGCACTATCGACAACAAATAAATCGACTCCTGAATCATATAGAGACTTGGCTCTATCTAAAGTTTCAGCTCCAGTTCCTATTGCAGCTCCAACCCTAAGCTGACCTGCATCATCCTTTGTAGCGTTTGGATGCTTTTCAGACTTTTCTATGTCTTTCATTGTTACTAGACCGGTTAACTTCTTTGAGTTATCTAAGACAAGGACTTTTTCAATCCTGTTTTCATACATCATTTTTTTAACTACTTCTTGAGAAGTGCCTTCGAGGACGGTTATTAATTTTTCGCTAGGCGTCATAATCGATTCAACTAGGCCATCCATATTATCTGCATATCTAAAATCTCGACTGGTAACAATTCCTTTTACCACCCCATCATCAACCACAGGCATACCAGATATATTTAACTCTCCTGTAAGTTGTTTTAATTGGCCAATTGTTTGATTAGAGCTTATTGTGATTGGATCGCGTACAACACCACTTTCATATTTTTTTACATTCCTAACAGCATTTGATTGCTCCTTAATCGAGCAATTTTTGTGAAGAATTCCTATACCTCCTGCTTCTGCAAGAGCAATTGCCATTCTATATTCTGTAACCGTATCCATTGCAGCAGATAATAACGGTAAATTAATATCAATATTTCTTGTAAGAGATGTCTTTACAGATGCCTGACTTGGAAGAAAGTCGCAATAGGAAGGAACAAGAAGTACATCATCGAAAGTGAGTGCTTTAGCTTTTACTTTGTCCATGCAGAAGTATAACAAAAGATTTTTAAGAAAAAAATAATCTAGGCTCTAAAGAAGATCTAATTTAATAACAAGTCAGTCTTTGCAGCACAAATAAAATCATTTTTATGGAGGCCATTGATTTTATGAGACCACCATTTGATTGTGACCTTTCCCCACTCTAAAATAATTAACGGATGATGATCTTCAACATCAGCAAGGGCAGCAACTTGATTGGAGAAAGCAACTGCTTTTTCATAACTATCAAATGTAAAAATCTTTTCTAAATAATCAAACCCATCATTCATAATTACCCAATTATCTAACGTTTTTATTAGTTCGTTAGATTCCTCCTTGGTGACTTTTGGTGCATCGATAGTGCAAGCTTCACATTTTTGACTTGTGAGATCTGATGACATTATGACTTAATACCACCCTTTGTTAATTTTGAAGGATCTAAGAGTTTTTTAAGTCGAGTGACTGAAATACCAGTTTCTTCATGAGCTACATCAATAACAGGTCTAGATTCTTTATAGGCTCTTTTGGCTATTTCTGCTGCTTTTTGATAGCCAACAAGCGGATTCAAAGCAGTTACCAAGATCGGATTTCTTGAGAGTGATTCTTCAATCTTTTTATGATTTACCTTAAAGGTCTTTATAGCTTTTTTTGCAAGAACATTCATGCTGCCAGCGAGTATATTTACACTTTTCAGATTGCAATAAGCAATTACTGGTAACATCACATTAAGTTGGAAGCTTCCTGACTGAGCTGCAACTGTTATAGAAACATCATTACCAATAACATCTGCTGCGGCCATTGCTACGGCCTCAGGAATTACAGGATTTACTTTTCCAGGCATTATGCTACTGCCAGGTTGAAGAGCCTGAAGCTCAATTTCAGAGATTCCAGATAAGGGTCCACTATTCATCCATCTTAGATCATTAGATATTTTTAAAAGGATTGTAGCTAGATTTTTAAGTTCTCCGGATAGCTGCACAGATAAATCTTGTGCACTTAAGCTTCTGAAGAAATCTTTGCTCGGCTGAGTCTTAAAGCCAGTTAGCTTTGCAAGCTCCTTTGAGAATTCTTTTGAAAACCTTTTATGTGCATTAATTCCTGATCCAACTGCTGTTCCCCCTTGTGGAAGAAATAAAAGCTTCTCTAGAACAGCTTCTATAGATTCTCTTGAGCATTGAAGTTGTGTATTCCAAGCATTTAATTCATCAGACATATCCACTGGCATGGCATCCATAAGATGTGTTCTGCCTGTCTTTGTAATTCCCTTTACTGATTCAGCCTTTTTCTCTAAAGTTTCAATTAGTAAATCTAATGCTGGCATTAATTTCTTTGTTGAGTCGAAGTAATAGGCCAGATTCATGACAGTTGGGATTACATCATTAGAGCTCTGACTCATATTCACATCATCATTTGGATGAATCTTAACTTTTGAAGTTTTATAGCAAAGATTAGCGATTACCTCGTTTGCATTCATATTGGTACTAGTTCCTGATCCTGTTTGAAAGACATCAATAGGAAATTCCTTACCATGTTTATTTTTCCAAACCTCCTTCGCGGCTCTTGAAATTACTTTTTGTTTTTTTGCTTCTAAAAGTTTAAGGTTTTTATTAGCTCTTGCAGCAGCATCTTTCACAAAACCAAGCATTGAAATAAAAGTGCTCGTGAAAGGAAAATTCATAGATATTCCACTTATTGGAAAATTATCTATTGCTCTTTGGGTTTGTGCTCCCCATAGAGCATTTCTTGGTACCCTAACTTTTCCAAGGCTATCTTCTTCAATTCTATATTTCATTATTACCTCGTTTTTATGTAAACTATTTTACACTTATAAAGTTAAAGGAGATAGAACATATGGGAAAAGTGACTCCACTAAAGATTGATGTAAATAATGGCAGATTGCCCTTAAAAGATAAGGGCCTAGATATGAAAGATTTTTCATCTGTGGCTGAACTAAGAAGAGATCAGCTGGAAAAACTAGCAGCTGGTTTCAGAATGTTTGCTCATTTTGGATTTAATGAAGGCGTTGCTGGACATATTACCTATAGAGATCCAGAGTTCCCTGATCATTTTTGGGTTAATCCACTTGGTGTTCATTTCTCTCAAATATCTGTTTCCGACCTAATTCTTGTGGACCATGATGGAGAAGTCGTTCAAGGAGATAAGGCAGTAAATGTTGCTGCTTTTGCTATTCACTCGAGGCTGCATAAAGCAAGACCCGATGTAAATGCAGCTGCTCATTCTCATTCTATATATGGAAGAACTTTCTCAACCCTTGGAAAATTACTGGATCCAATTTCTCAAGATGCATGCGCCTTTTATGAGACACAAGGAATTTATAAGGATTTTTCTGGTGTCGTCGAGGAAGTTGATGAGGGAGACCTAATTGCAGAAGCTCTTGGCGATAAAAAAGTTATTATCCTTCAAAATCATGGAATACTCACAACAGGTCCATCTGTCGACATAGCATTGTGGTTCTATATGTCAATGGAAAGGTGTTGCCAAGCCCAATTAATGGCTGATGCTGCAGGAAAAACTCAATTAATACCTCATGACACAGCAGTTAAGACAAGATCGTTTATTGCTAATGATGTAGCTGCATGGGCTAGTTTTCAACCAGCCTTTGATATGATTTGTAAAAAAGAGCCAGATTTATTCGACTAGAGCCCCAATAACTGCTTTAGTTTCTAAACATTCTTCAAGGCCGTGAGAACCATGCTCTCTTCCATTACCGGAGGATCCATAACCACCAAATGGGGCTGATCTTACTCTAGCTCCTTTATTAATAGTGACTTGACCAGCTCTGATTTTTGAAGCAACTTCTAAAGCATGAGACTGTTCTCCTTGAACATAACCAGCAAGTCCATATGGAGTATCATTTGCTATCTCAATTGCTTCTTCTTCAGTTTCATATTTTATTAGGCATAATACTGGACCAAAAATTTCCTCTCTTGCTATAGTCATATCATTAGTTACATCAGAAAATATTGTAGGTTTAACAAAGTAACCTTTTTCACAGCCCTCTGGTAGACCTACACCTCCAGCAGATAATGTTGCTCCTTCATCAATACCAATTTGAATCATCCTTTGAACTTTCTCATATTGCGTTTTATTAGATATTGGTCCCATTTTTGTATCAGTATCAAAAGGATCGCCTACTTTCATTGCATTTGCCGTATTAGCAGCCACTTCAACTGCTTTGTCATAATTTTTAGATGAAATAAGCATTCTTGTTGGTGCATTACATGATTGACCAGTATTTAAAAAACAAGAAGAAACTCCAGCAGAAACAGCTTTTTCTATATCAGCATCATCAAGAACTATGTTCGCAGATTTTCCACCAAGCTCTTGAGCAACCCTCTTTACAGTTGGTGCAGATGCTTGTGCAACAGCAACTCCAGCTCTTGTTGAACCAGTAAAATGCATCATATCTATATCTTTGTGTTCTGACATTGCAGCTCCAACAACTGGACCCATACCATTTACTAAATTAAAAACTCCTGCTGGTATCCCAGCAGCATGAATAATTTCAGCAAGGATTATTCCACAAAATGGAGTAATTTCACTTGGTTTAAGTATCATAGTGCATCCTGCAGCTATGCCTGACGCAACTTTTGTACACATTTGATTCATCGGCCAGTTCCAAGGAGTAATCATCCCAACAACTCCAACAGGCTCTTTTCGGACAAGGTAACCATCTTTTTCAAATTCGAAATTATAATTTTTTAGGACATTAAGTGTATCTTTAAAATGAGTAAGGCCAGAAGCAACTTGAGCAACTTGAGAGAGCCATATTGGTGCGCCCATTTCCTTAGAAATAGTTTCAGCTAACTCTTCAGATCTCTTTTCGTACTCTGCAATGATATCTTCTAGAATCTGAACTCTTTCTTCCTTCGATGAAAAACTAAAGTCAACAAACGCCGATTTAGCTGCAGCAACAGCTTTATCAACATCATCAGAATTTCCTGCTGTAATAACTCCTAAGATAGAGTCATCAGATGGATTCATAACTTCTATCGTTTCAGATGAATGAGATTCAACCCATTCTCCATTAATATACATTTCCAATTTTTCTATCATAACTCCCTCATTAAATTGTCAAAAGATTATAACCTATAACTATTTCTTATTTTAAAAATTTATTTTTGTAATCCAGGAAATACTTATCTGATTCTAAATATGTCTCAACGAGCTTTATATGTTGTTTTTCATCCACACCCAATATTGGTTGATCAACCTCAAAAGCTTCAATTTTGATGTCATTGTCAAGAAATCTCATCATATCAATTGATTCAATTACCTCATGAATCGATGGATCTAGGTCAATAAATTTCTGAAGAAACTCTGTTTTAAATCCTATTAGTCCTAATTGTCTAAAGGCTTTATCAGGATTTCCTGGAATAAGTGTCCTACTAAAATTTAAGATTTCATTTTTATTATTTATTACAGCTTTTACAACATTGAGATCATTGAAATCTTTTTCTGTAATGCAATGAATAAGGTTAACAATTCCATTTTTTGAAATCTCAGTTCTTTCTATTAGTTGATCAACAACTTTAGGGTCTAATTGGGGTTCATCTCCTTGAAGTAATATTACGTTTTCATAATATTTGTTTTGTTTCTCATAAATTTCGACGACCTCTCCTGCTCTCTCGGTTGCTCTTTCATGCTTGTCAGACGTCATACAAACCTCAAAATCTAGTTTTTTACATAATTCAAAAATTTCTTCATCAGGCGTAGCAACAACAAGGTCATCAATTCCAATACAATATTTCGCTCGGTAAAAACAATGAACAATCATTGGAATTCCCAGAATTTCTTCTAATGGCTTATTCGGGAAACGTGAAGAGGCTAATCGAGCAGGAATGACTGCAAGGGTCTTACTCATCTCTAAAAGGTATTCTTGCAACATAATCGAGCATTCTAATGTCAACTGAAAATGCAATCATGTCATATCCAAGTGATTGTTTCTCGATTAGATCTTTTTTAGATGGCTCAACAACGTGAATACCTCTTTTAATATTATATTTTTCAGCAGCCCTCATGATCTTTTTTTCAAGATCTATAAATTCAAGGGTGTCAAACTTACCGGGACTTCCTATTGATGCAGATAGATCATAAGGGCCTAGAAAATAACCAGTAATATCACTGTCAAAAATGCTTTCAATATTTTCTACGGCTTCTCTTGATTCAATATTAAGATAAAGTTCAATCTGTTCTGCATCATCCTTGATGTATTTTTCTTTTTTATCTTTATCCCCATATCCTTGTGCTCTATACAAACCCATGCCGCGAGATCCTGATGGTGGATAAAAACACGCGCTTATGGCTTTCTTGACATCTTCAACATTATTAATCATAGGAATAATTATTCCTTTTGCACCAAAATCCAGGATCTTTTTAATTTCAGCAGAATTATTTGATGAAACTCTAACAATGGGCTTTACTCCGCATAAATCAATCACTCTTATTAATTTTTCTGCTTGCGTGAGAGAAATAGCAGTATGTTCTAAATCAATAGTTATCCAATCATAACCAGCACGAGAAAGAATCTCAGCAATAGCCTCGCTGTATATTGTCAACCATGTTCCGTAAGATGTTTTACTCATTTCATTAACTATTTTGGTCCAGACCCCTAATTGCTGCAAGTCCCATTGATATTACTCCCTCTTCAGTCATGCTTCCTAAGTGAGAAGTCGCGAAGAAGTTTGGAAGATTTAAAAGAGGCGAATTAAATGCAGGTTCCTCCTCAAAAACATCGAGTGTAGCAAAAGCATTTTCATTGTCTGATAGGAATTTTTCTAGATGCTCCTCATTAATTATGCCACCTCTAGAGGTATTTATAATTTTTACATCCTTTTTACATAAACCAAAGAACTTATCATTAATCAAAGAATTTGTTTCCCTTGTCAAAGGCAGATGAATAGAAATGATGTCTGCTTTTTTTGCAATTTCACTCAAGTCAGTTTGATTAATATCTGTCTGGCCTATTTCATTGATTTCATATACTAAAATATTACAATCAAAAGGTTTTATTAAATCGTTGAGAAGAGAGCCTATATTTCCAAAGCCTAATATACCAACTGTCTTTTTATATAATTCATTACCTCTTTCTTGACTCCAAGTTCCATTCTTTATTTTTTGAAGACTGCTATGAGTTCTTCGTAACGAAGTCAAAATATGGGATAAAGCCAATTCGGCGACAGGCCTTCTGTTAACTCCAGGTGTAAAACCCAATTTAATTCTTCGTTTTTTCAATTCTTGCAAGTCTATATTATTTAATCCTACTCCATACTTACTTAATACTTTTAAGTTAGGTAAATTATCAAGAATTTCTGAATCAAATCTTTCAAGTCCAACTATAACTTTATCTGCATCATTACAAAAAGAAACTAGGCTCTCTCCAGATAATGACAAACCCTCATTATTTAATTTTATTTTTTTATATTTTGACTGTAATTCTTCTATAAGTTTCTCGTTTTTTGAGAATGATCTGGATGTAACCGCAACTAAATCTGATACATTCATATGCAATTATTATTTGCAATAACGTCAACCTTAAATTTATTATCATCATATGTCTTGTAATGATAATTTCCACCAGCAGCTTTAATAATTGCAAGACCTGCGGCAATATCCCATAAAAAAATACCATTTTCTTGATATTGATCAAATTGTCCAGATGCTACATAAGCACAAGACATTGCAGCAGATCCAATCATTCTTATTTTTTTCCATTTAGTAAATTCTTTAGCTAAAGCAAGCATAGGTTCATCTTTATAGCTGCCTTTTGCAGGCAATCCAGTTGCAAGAGTTGCTTTAGTTTTATCTGAAATATCTGAGACAGATATTGGTTTTGAGTTCATCATAGCAGGAGTTTCAGTACTGCCCTCAAAGATAATATTTCTATTAAAATCATTAATAACACCTAAAATAATTTTATTTTCATGGATCAAGGCAATTGATATACAACAAATTGGGAAGTCTCTAGAATAATTTGAAGTACCATCTAGGGGATCTACCACCCAGAAGCTTGAACCAAGGTTCTCATTTGCTCCAGATTCCTCGGCAAGAATGGGTAGATCTGAGTTCTCTTTTATATATTTTTTAATAATATTTTCAGATTCAATATCAGCCTGAAGTTTAATATCTCTGCCTTCACTAGAAATTACATCATTTACTAATTTTTTTTTATTTATTAGAAGTTTGGCAGATTGTAATGAAGCTTTCTTTGCGGTTGAAAGCTCTTTATCAATTTGAATCATTTTTTAAAATGAGCTCTAAAAAATGAACCAACCAATCCACAAATTACCATATGCAAATCTTCAGCAGGACCGTACTCACCTATTTTGGTAGGAACATGAATATTCAAATCTGATAGTTCGGAAAGCACTCCGCCATCAAAAGCAGAGAGACCAACAGTACTAAGATCATTATCTTTTGCCCAGTTAATGGCTTTAATTATATTAGGTGAATTTCCAGATGCCGAAATGGCGACGAGGACATCGCCAGCTTTAGCTTGAGTTTGGAGCTGTTGAAGAAAAATATTTTCATAGCCATCGTCATTTCCAATTGCTGTTATGACAGCTTGATTATCACATAAACTTATCGCTCTAAAAGGCTTTTCAAATTGTCGACTTCCAAGAGAAATATCATTGACAAAGTGACTGGCAGTTGATGCACTTCCCCCATTTCCAATAAAGAATATAGTTTTGTTATTTTCTCTTGTCTCTAAAATAAGCTCTATAAACTTGCTTACATTTTCAATACTTAACTTATCTATAAGAACTTTTAGATAATCAAAATAGTTCTTTGAAAAGTTATTGGGAGAAGATGCGTCTGTGATCATATTAATAATATTTTCTTTTCCATTCAGGATCAGCTTTATAAATTTTTTCTATAAGATCCATTATTTCAATTGCCTGATCAATTGATCCATTTTTTATTTTATCAGAATTACGTACAGCATCTGTAAATCTCTTTATTTCCATATCCCAAGAGATATCTTCATCAAAATTAATGATTTCTTCTTTGGGTTTACCTTTATCATTATCTGGATCTGCATAAATTATTTTTAAAGTTTCTTCTCCATAACTCTTTGAGCTAGTAAGAAGACCACCTAATATTAAAGATCCTTTTTTAAGAGTTATATCTAAATTAAAAGTATGTCTCCACTGCGTTGCAGATGAGTGAAGTTGGCCTATGATTCCATCATCATTTTGCATTAAAACAAAAGCATTATCCTCTACATCAAAATTCCAAAATGTATTTTGGATAATTGAGAATATATTATTAAAACTACCAACAAAATAATTCATTAGATCAAGCATATGTATGCCTTGATCAAGTAAAATACCACCACCAGATTTTTCCCTATCGGTTCTCCAATCAGTTTGATTAAAACTTATAATGTTTGATTTTCCATAAATTCCTTTTAAATTTAAAATCTTTCCCAACTTACCACTGTCAATTATCTTTTTTGCATGAATAACTGAAGAATGGAATCTATGATTAAATCCATACATTAACTTCAAATTAGTTTTCTCTAAATACTCTTTAATTGGCATTAATTCAATTAAGGTTTTTGCTGGTGGTTTCTCACAAAAAACATGAAGATTTTTCTTTAGTCCTAGCAAAGTAGCACTGGCAGCATGATTATTGGGAAGGCTTATAAATAATATATCTAAGTCTTCATTCTTAATAAGGTCTTTATAATCAGAGTAACAATTTAAATTTAGAACACTATCCTCATCTTTGAATGAAATATCTGAAAGAGAGGTTACCTCGAAATCATGTATTTTTTTGAGTGCTGCATGCCTCCTTTTGCCTACTACTCCATAACCGGCAATGCCAACTTTATAAGTCATTAAGAATTTTTGTAAGTTACTCTGTAGATTACATTCGCTCCATCATCTGAGATAAGAATTGAGCCATCACTCTTTTGAAAAACTGAAGCTGGTCTTCCTAAAACTTTTTCTTGTCCATTGTTTCTTTGCAGCCACCCAGTGACGAAATCTTTCTGATATAAAAGTTTTCCATCTTCATCAAAGTGAACAGCTATTACTTTATAGCCCACTTTACGAGATCTATTCCATGATCCATGGAGGGTCATGAATAAAGTATTTTTGTATTTAGGAGGAAATAAATCACCGTCATAAAAAGATAGACCAGTTGGAGCAACATGAGCTCCTAGCTCTAAAATAGGATCAACAAATTCTTCCATATCATTTGGTATTTTCTTTGAATACTCTGGATCAGGCACATTCATTGCATGTTTATAAGGATATCCATAAAAAGAATTATTTTTATTTACAACATTTAGCTCACAAGCTGGCATATCATCACCCATCCAATCTCTTCCATTATCTCCAAAATAGAGATTATTTGTTTTTGGATGCCAATCAAATCCTACTGTATTCCTTACACCCCTAGCTACATGCTCCCACTCTCCTCCATTCAATCTCATGATAGAAGCATATCTTTTATCAAAGTTATACTTTTCTTCCATAGATGGATTACAAATATTACATGGCGCACCAACTGGAACATACAACTTGTCGTCAGGACCAAAATCAATCCATTTCCATCCATGCCAAGTATCTGATGGCAAATTATCTGTAACTAAGACTTTTTTGGGCATTGCTGATGAATTTTTTAAAACATTATCAATGTTTGATATTTTCCAAATTGAGTTTACTTCCGAAAAATAAAGGTCTCCTTTGTGATAAGTAACGCCAGTGGCATTACTAAGACCTTTGGCTATAACTCTTCTATTTTTATTTGTATCAATTACAGTAATCTTTCCACTACTTCTTGAGCCAACAAAAATGTTTCCACCGCTACTTTCAGCAATTTGTCTCGGTGTATCTATTTCATCAATGAATATTTCTACCTTGAAGCCATCTTCAACTTTGAGACTTTTTAAAATTGATGCATTATCTGCAAAAAAGTCTAGAGAAAAAGTTATAATAAATAGGTATAAAAAGTACTTATAATTTAGAATCTTCATGCTTAAAATTATACCAGCCGCCCTATTCTTTTTGAGCTTTTTCGCTTCATTGGTTTCAAATGCTCTTTTGCGACAAATATCAAAAAAATATAACATCCTCATCGATGCACCTGATAAGAAAAGAAAATTTCATAAAAATCCAACTCCTCTTACTGGAGGTCTTGGGATTAGCTTTGGAATAATTTTTAGTGGCATATTTCTGATCTTTTTAACACAAGACAATATGGATATAAGTTTCAGTTCCGAAAATTATAGTGCCGTTAATCAAGAGGTTTTAAATGAGGGGGGTGGAATTACACATGAGATTAATATGCCAGATGATAATAGTATTAAAATTAAAGTATTAAATGACGAAGAACTTTTGGTGACGTTACCTGATGGCACAAAGCAAATTTATAAAATTTCAGATAACGGCGATACATCCAGTGTGATTCGAAAAGAAATTAATGAAAATAGTTTTTCAATCTCTAAATTTGCTATAGGTTTATTTTCATTTACGATCTTAATTCAATTAATTATGCTAATTGATGATCTTTGGGGAATTAAAGAAAAAAATAAACTAATTATCCAAGCTATTTTTGCTTTATGCCTGATCCTGCTTACTGATGTTTACATTAAAGATTTAGGAAATCTGTTTGGTTTTGGTGAAATTAATATTGGGTTATTTGGTATTCCATTCACAATATTTTGTGTAGTAGGAATGATGAATGCTTTTAATTATATTGATGGGCTTAATGGTCTATGTGCAAGCTTTTGTTTAGTTTGTTTAATGTCTGTTGTTTACTTTTTTAATGCCTTCAATAATCCAAGTTTCTTACCTTTGGTTTTACCAGTTGGTGCAATAGTTGGATTTCTTATGTATAACCTAGGTATATTTGGCGACAAAAGAAATGTCTTTCTTGGAGATAATGGCTCTCAAGCCTTAGGGTTTCTTTGTTTGTGGGTTTTGGTATATTTCAGCCAATATGATGAGTATAAGTTTGCTCCTGTAACTGCTATGTGGCTTGTCTCAATCCTGTTTATGGATGCTCTTAGGGTATTAACAACAAGAGCATTAAATGGTTTGAGAGGAGAAGATCTTTTTAGAGCAAGAAGAGATCACATACATCATAAGCTCCAGGATTATGGTTTGTCTAATGAGGTTATTTATTCAATCTTAATTTTGTCAACTGGGCTTTTATCTACAATAGGATTAGTGCTAAATAATATTTTTTCTGAAAATCACTACTATTCTTTCTATATTTTTGTTGTAGTATGGATATGTTTTCATATTGTAGTTAATAAAATCCCTAAAAATGTTTAATATCTTTAAAAAAAAGAAAGCGGAAACCCAAAAACCAAAGAACTTAAAATTAATTTCGTTATGTTTAGCTTTTGAGGTTGCAAATGCAGATGATGCAATCGATTCAAGAGAAAAGGAAATTATATTAGATAGAATAAGAAATAGTTTAGATTTAAGTATTTTGACGGAAAAAGAAATCTTTGAAGTCATTAAAGAAGAGAGTGACAAAAAGGTTTCTTTCTATGATCTTATCTATGAAATGAATATGAATCTTTCAAAAGACGAAAAAATAGATGTTTTGAAGATGTTATGGGAAGTTGCCTATGCTGACCAGATTCTTGATGTAGGTGAAGAGAAAATAATTAGAAGATCAGCTGAGATGCTAGGGATTAAGCCATCAATAGTTCTAAAAACTAAAGACCAATTTAAAGCTGAATAGAGCCTTCATTCTGTTTAGAGATACGCAAGGCCTCTTCTCTGGAGCATAGAAAAGAAATATCTTGGTTATATTCATCAAATAAATTATCTCCTATATAGTTTGTTGTTTCATATAGGATGATGCATTTTTCTTCATTACTTAATAAATCTGATTTTAGAATATCACTCACGAGGGAGTTCAAATTCAGATCTAGTTTAGAAATTCCTAGATTTTTTGCCTCATCAAGTATCAATATAGATTTGTCTAAATTTGGATTATATTTTGACCATCTCACATTATTAGTTGAATCACCAGGTTCAGCATTCTTTGCAAAATTGGCCCAGAAATTCATCATATTTTTTGAAACAAATCTTCTTGAAGGTGATCTTGGATAAACAATCCATTTGAACTCCTCAGCAAGATTGTAATCACCGCTTATCATGGGAATTTCTATGGCATGAGCTGCACCTATAATTTCACCAAAATCACCAATGAAGAAATCTCGAAGATTGTCCCAGTCAAATCTATAAGCATAAATCTCTTCATTTCCTGCTTTATAAATATTTTCTAAGGGTTCTTGTACGCCCCTGAGCTGCCAGCCCTTCGCTCTTATAGAGCTATAAAAATTATACTTTTCTTTATCTCTTATAATTATTTTTGGTATTCCAAGAGGCTTTGATAAAAAAGTTTCTTCAGCTTTAATAAAATAATCTGAAAA
>CACBGD010000004.1 GCA_902538705.1 uncultured SAR86 cluster bacterium
AATTTAATGATGTCAGAGTACCAAAGGAAAATTTACTTCTTGGTGAAGGTAGAGGATTTGAAATTGCTCAAGGAAGACTAGGGCCTGGTAGAATCCATCATTGTATGAGGGCTATAGGTGTTGGTGAGAGAGCTCTAGAATTGATGTGTACTCGTGGAATAGACCCAAATAAAAATGCATTTGGAAAACCTTTAGCACAACTTGGTGGAAATTTTGATCATATTGCAAATTCTAGAATTGAACTAAATGCTGCTAGGTTACTGACACTTGATGCTGCTCACAAGATGGATACTGTAGGAAATAAAGTTGCAGCAAGTGAAATTGCGCAAATTAAAGTTATGGTTCCAAACATTGTTCTTGATATTATTGATAGAGCAATTCAAATACATGGAGGAGAGGGAGTCTCGCAATTAACTCCTCTAGCATCAATGTTTGCTCATATGAGGACTTTGAGGCTTGCTGATGGGCCTGATGAAGTGCACAGAAGAGCAGTTGCAAGATATGAGTTAGGAAAATATATAATTAAATAAATTAGTTTGACTCTGTAGCTCAGTTTGGTTAGAGTGCTTGCTTGACATGCAAGAGGTCGCTGGTTCAAGTCCAGCCAGAGTCACCAAAAAGGGAATAAATATGTTTGTTAAAATCTTTTTAATTTCATGCTTTTTAGTAAGCATTAATTTAGAAGCATTTGAAGATTTAGAAGTTAAAGATTCAAATATTTTAGGAATTGATCAATTAGATATTGATGCTTTGTTTGACTTATCTTTTGAGGATGACTCCACTCAATCAGTTGTTCTTTTAAAAAATGGCTATCTTATTGGAGAAAGATATGCTGATGGTTTTAATAAAGATTCATATGGAACCTCTTGGTCAATGGCAAAGAGCTTTTATGCTGCCTTAATCTTAATTTCAATTGATCGAGGAGAAATAAAGAGTCTTGATGAGAAAGTTTCAAATTACCTGCCATTTTTTGATGATGAAAGAAAAGTCATAACAATCAGACAGCTTTTGAATATGTCTAGTGGATTGGAATATCCAGATCATCAACACGAAACCATGTTTTTTAGAAAAGATCACCTGGAATATTCAAAAAAAATCAAATTAGAAAAAAAACCCGATACACTTTTTGAATATAACAATGTCAATTCTATGTTGCTTGGTGAAATTTTAGAAATTGCTACTGGAAGCAAGGCTGATGTGCTTTTAGAAGAGAGAATCCTTGATAAGATTGAAATTGATAATAAAACTCTTTGGCGCGATGAGGCGCAAAATGTTCTCACTTATTGTTGCATAGATATGTCAGCCAGAGATTATGCAAAGTTTGGACAACTATTTTCAAATGGTGGAAGTTGGAATGGAGAACAGATCATTTCAAAGGAGCTTGTTGATGAGACCTTTCAATATGTTTGGGACACGCCTAATTGGTGGACTGATGAGAAAAGAGGCTATTCATTGCATTGGTGGGTATCTCGGTATACTGAAGAGTCAAAGATTTTCAATGCAAGTGGAAGATTTGGACAATATATTTTTGTCGATCCAGAAAATGATATTGTTTTTGTAAGAATAACTAGATATAAACCGTCTGAGGGATCAGTTCAAAAATGGGGCAACCTATCGTGGCTAAGTGCTTTAAATAATGTTGAATTCTTAATTTGGTTTTACCAAAAGTTAGAAAAATGGGGATTAATATCAATTGAAGCTAAAGAAGGAAGAGAAGTTACAGTCATTACCCCAAATACAGATAGAGACGGAGCATCTGAAGAGTTTTATGAAAACTATAGCTTGATTTTAGATGCTATTGATGAGCTTTCTTCTTAGCTAGAGCCAAACAAAGAGTATCATTGGTATTGAGGCAATAACAATTAAGATGTCTAATGGCAAACCAAGCCTCCAATAGTCAGAAAACTTATAATTCCCAGGACCCATAACCAAAGTATTACATTGATGTCCTATAGGTGTTAAAAAGGCACAACTTGCTCCAACAGCAACTACCATAAGAAAAGGCTCTAAAGGATGACCTAATTGTAGAGCAATATTTACAGAGAAAGGAGCCATAATCACTGCAGTTGCAGCATTATTGATTACATCAGTGATTAACATTGTAATTATAAGAATGATCATTAAGATCCAAAAAACATGTAAATCTCCTGCAAAGCTGACCACTCCGCTTGCTATTTGGGCAGTAATACCTGTTGATTCAAGAGCTTGTCCAATCGGAATCATTGCTGCAAGCATAATTACAATTGGCCATTCAATATGCCTATAAAGATTACTTTTTAGTATTTTTATTCCAACAAACCCTAGTACACAAATAAGAAATGCTGTAAGAACATTAATTATATTAAAAGCTGCAAGCAAAATAGCAGTGGTAAAGAAAACTACAGCTTTTAAAAATCTACTTCTACTTGGAAGTGTTGAAATCTCTCTTGACCTAATAGGCATAAGACCCAGGAGATTAATTTTTGCAGAAACATCTTCTTCATCTGGATCTCTTACTCCTAATAGTAGAACATCTCCTACCTTAAAAATCTGCTTAGAAAGTCTCGTTCTGAACCGAGCACCTTTTCTCCACATGCCAAGCAAAAATAACTCTTCATAGGCCAACTTCGTAAAATAATTTTGCTTTCTGCCTATAAGTCTGGAACCTGGAGTTATAACAACTTCAATTTCATCTATTAATTCTTCTTTCAAGTCATCAGAGCTTTCAGCAATTTTTAGTCCAAACCTGTCTTGTATTGAAGAAATATGATCAGGAGAGATTTTCATTACTAAATGATGATCAGCCCTAATTCTTGAGTTATTTCTTACTTTTGAAACTGCTCCTTTTTCATTAACAAGTCCAAGAATTTCTGTTTCATTACCAGCTTTTTTAATAAAGTCTGTGAATGTTAGTCCTATTGCACTGCTTCCATCTGGAACAACAAGTTCAAAAAGAAAATTATCAAGATCTATAAGATTATTCGTCTTAGTAAGTTTTCTTTTAGCAACAACTTTACCACTAATTAAGCCAATGAAAACTATACTTAACAAGCTAACAAGCAGGCCAACGTATGAAAAATCAAAAAAATTAAATGCTTCTCCCGTATAAGATTCTTTAAATTCAGCAATTATTATATTTGGAGGAGTACCAATCAATGTATTCATTCCTCCTAAGATTGATGCGAATGCCAAAGGCATAAGAAATTTCCCTGCATGCCACCCCATTTTTTGACATGTTGATAAGGTTATTGGAAGCAAAAGTGCCATTGCGCCAATATTATTAATAAATGAGGATAGAACTGCTGCTATGAACATTATTAGAAATAAGAACTGTGTCTCAGTTGGAGAGAATCTTCCAATTATATTTCCTGTAACTGCAGACAAACCTGCATCTTGAAGTCCTTTGCTAATAAGTAAAACAAGAGCAACTGTTATGACTGCAGGATGAGAAAAACCTACAAAAGCATTTTCAATTTTTATAACATCAAAAAGTATTAGCAGGGCTAGGGCACCAAGAGATACATAATCATATCGATATTTACCCGAAATAAAAAAAATTAATAGCCCAATTATTACTAGGGATAGGATTAATTGATCATTCACTGTTATTTGGCAGAGACTCTACAAAAATCGATGAAGAAGGATAGGCGAATTCTGAATTATTAGAATCGACAATTTTAATTATATTTTTTATAAGCCTGTGTTTAATCTTTTTAAATTCAGAAAAACCACAAACACTTGAGTAGCAAAGTATTCCAATATCAATTGAGCTCGCACCCAATTCATTAATAGTTACCAAGTGAGCTTGATTTGGATTATCTACAAAGTCATCTGAATTTGAAATGTGATCAGAGATCTGATCACAAATTTTTTCTAAATCCTCTAAAGAAGTTGAGTAAATTAGATTTATAACCCAATTAATTCTTCTATATTCCATATTTCCATAGTTTATGAGTCTCATATCTGATAAATCTTTATTTGGAATTATCATTGGTGCTGTATCAAAAGTTTTGATAATAGTTGAACGAAAGCCGATTGTGTCCACAATTCCATGGAGCTGTCCGGGAACTTCAATTCTATCTCCAGGTTGAAATCTATTCTCTCCAATTATTAAAATTCCTGAAATCAGATTCTTAAAGAAATCTTGGGCTCCAAGAGCAACTGCAACAGAAAATAGACCTAAACCGGCAACTAGGGGACCAATTTGTATGCCAAAAAGTTCAAGTATTATCGCAATACCAATAATCCAAATTATTACCCTTGAAGATCTTTCAAGCCATATTTGCATCGACTCTGTTAACCAAGAAGTTGAAGACATGGCAGTAAAAATAGGATGTATAGAGTTTGTCAATGCAGAAAAGATTGTAAAAATAATTAAGGCCTTAACAACATTTGATGATATTTCACCGGCAACACCTTCTAGGGGTAGAATCATTGTTACTATATATATTCCAATAGTTATAGGGACATAACCTAGGGGTTTCTTAACAGCTTTAAGAATTTCATCATCCAAAGTTGACTCGGTACTTTTTGCAAGCCTCTCAATAGAAGAAATAACAACTGTTACGACAAATCCTCTCAATAAGAAAGAGAGTAGTAAGATGGCAAAAGAAATTAAAATTTTCGTCATACTTATTCCCAGCAGACCATTCATCCAAACTTCACTTAAAATTGACAAAAAGTTATCCATCTTCAATACCTAAAAGTTCATTGTATCTATTTGCATCTATATTTCCACCTGACAGAATTGTGAAAATTTTTTTATTTTGACAGATCTCTCTATTTTGAAGTATGCAAGCTAGGCCAATGGCTCCGCTAGGCTCAACAATTAGATCAAATTCATCATAAAGAATCTTCATAGCTTCAATGATATATTTATCGTCTGCTGAAAGGCCTCTTGTCCCAAGAGCTAAATTTATTTTAAAAGTAATTTCACCCGGCTTAGGATTTTCAAGAGCATCACAAATGCCATATTTTTTATCTTGAATTGATACGATATCTTCTTGAATAAATGATTTTTCATGATCGTTCCAATTCTTTGGTTCTGCTGTATAAAGCTGACAATTATGAATTACATTTTTTAGAACAATTCCTGTTCCTGCAGCTAAACCTCCACCACTGCAACAAACGATAGACATATCAAATTTTGTATCTATTTCATTCACCACCTCGAGAGCTGCAGTTCCTTGACCATAAATTACATTTAAATCATCAAAAGGTTTAATTAGTTTTCTTTTTTCCCTTCTTGCTATATTTGATCCGATTTTTTCTCTATCATCTTTATACCGATCATAAAAAATAACTTCTGCGCCATATTCTTGCGTTTTTTGTATTTTTATTTTTGGTGCATCCAAAGGCATCACTATTTTTGCACTTGTTCCAAGCTTTCTTGATGCATAAGCAACTCCTTGTGCATGATTACCCGATGAAAAAGCAACAACCCCTGTCAATCTTTCTTCCTCAGAAAGTGCTGATATGGCAGAAGAAGCCCCTCTAAGCTTGAATGACCCTGTTTCTTGGAGACACTCCGCTTTAAATATTATTTCAGCTTTTAAAACTTTATTAATGCTAATGCTTGAAAGAGTAGGAGTTTGGTAAATCATATTTGAAATCCTAGAAAAAGAATTTTGAACTTTATTAAGCTCTTCTTTGAGATTTAACAACTACTATTTATTCCTATCTTTTATAAAATAAGGAAGATAAACCAAATAAAAGGCAGCTAGAGCTATTGGAAGTGTATATACAATGTGCATTGGGGGATCAGGCATAAAGTCCATGATGCTTCCACTAGCCGGCTTATTTGCAAGGTACCAAAAGTTTGCAGGTTCACCAAGAATTTTATTGATAAAGTATATTGGGATAGCCAAAATCAATGTGAACAATATAACTCTATTCATTTCAGCAAAGTATGGCCTTTGATTTAATGCAATAACAGCATAGAAAACACCAAAAAGAATCAACCCATGACCATAGAAAAACATTAGGAAATTCATACTCGGAAATCCATAGGGAATATCCGGAGTTAAAAGCGCCATTGTAGCTCCAGCAATTCCCCAAAAAAATGCACAATTAAAAAAGAACTTATTTCCTCCAAGGAGATAAATTGCAATGAAGATCAGTGAAAAATCACACATATGTAACGGAAGTACTTCTCTCCAGTTGTAGGGATCAACAACAAGATATAGATCACTGTAAGGCGAAAAAAAAGTATGAAATAATGCAAGATATGCAATAACTCTTCCAATCAATTCTTTTTTTGAAGGAAAATACTTATTCGTAATCTTTGGAAAAGCAACCATAACAACAAAAATAAGTGCCAGACCTACTAAATGAGTTGTTCCAAATAAAATAAACTCTTGTCCTTCCATATTCTCCCCCAAACTTTAAAAAAAAGCATTGAATTGGTGGTACGAGACAATTATAGTATTTCTAAAAATAAATTTACACAGGAAATAAAAATTGTCACGAGATTGTCTACTTCTTAATGGGAACGGAAAACCAGTTAGTTTCTTCCCACTTTCCATTATTAATTGGAAAACCGCAATTAAGCTTCTGCTTGCAAGGAATGTGATCTTGATTAAGTCACATGACAACGAGTATGTAAGATCTCCATCAATTTCCATAGAACTTCCAAGTATTCTAATGCTTAAAAGATTTCATAAATTTCATAATTATGTAAAGTTTTCGAGATCAAACGTCTACTTAAGGGATATGTATACTTGTCAGTATTGTGGAAATATTTTTTCACGGAGTGAATTAACGCTCGATCATGTTATTCCAAAATGTCAAAATGGACTTACTAATTGGGAAAATGTTGTTACGTCATGCAAATCATGCAACTCTGCAAAAGGTTCAAGCCTCCAGAAACCAATAAGAGAACCATTTAAACCAACTTTTTCACATCTACTGAATGGACACAAAATAGATGAAAACACTTTCCCTGACAGCGAGTGGGCAAAGTATATATTTTAGATATTGTTTATAATTATTTGATCCGTAAGGATGGCCGGTAAAATCTTTGGTTTTTCATAACCTGGTTCCCAATAAAGATAGAAAGGTACTCCAGATCTGCCATATTTTTTTAAAGATTTTGTAATATCATCATTCCTATTTGTCCAGTCAGCTTTTATATATTCAATATTATTCTTCTCTAAAAGATCTTTAAAATTATCTTTTGAAAAAGCTGTTATTTCATTGCTTTGACAGGTTATGCACCAGGCAGCTGTAAAGTTTATAAAATAAGGTTGATTTTTATTTCTCAGATCTTCTTCAATTCCCTCATACCATTCTGTAGCAGATCCAATGATCATATTTTGTTTTGTATCACTATTTTCTATTGAGGGTGAAAAATAAAGCATACTTAAGATAGATATGCCAAAGATTATTATTTTAATAATTTTTTTCCAATTTTTCAGAAAAATCCAAAAATTTAGAGCTAGTAACAACCAGCCAATCAATAGAAAAATTACAAGGTTTTGGTCCACTTGAAGAGAAAACACCCAAAATAACCAGATGGCAGTTGCCAGCATTGGAAATGCAAAGAATTCTTTTAAAGTTATCATCCAGTTGCCTGGCTTTGGTAAGAAGTTTATTAATTTTGGATTTACAGCTAAAAGTAAGTAGGGCAGTGAAAATCCAAGTGACAATGAAAGGAATATTGGTATAGATTCTCCTGAAGGTTGTATAAGGGCATACCCAAGAGCAGCGCCCATAAAAGGAGCTGTGCATGGTGAAGCAACTACAACAGCTAATACTCCTGTTAAGAAAGAGGAGTAATATCCATTTTCATTTCTTTTAAAATTACCAAGTTTTGTAAGAGATTCTCCAAAACTATTTTCAGTAATTAAGACTAGCGAAATTAAAACCATTACCATGCTAAGTAATCCAACAATTAGTGGAGATTGCAACTGAAAACCCCACCCAACATAATTACCTGCTTGCTTTAACAATACTATTGCAAAAGCTATGGCCATAAAAGAAGCTATTACACCAAAGGTAAAAACTAAAGCATGATTGCGAATTTTCTTTGACGAGCTTCCTCCCATTGAAACAAAGCTAAGAACTTTGAGAGAAATAACAGGAAATACGCAAGGCATCAAGTTGAGAATTAAGCCCCCAAGCAATGCAAATATTAAGGCAGTAATAAGGGAAAGACTTTCCTCATTTAAATTTTCAATTTGGCTATTCGCAATTTTATAACCTGTGCCATTGATATCTAATACTCCAGAAATTTTTTGTAGCTCTTCATTGAAAAGATTTATAGAAAGGAAATAACTACCATCCTTTTTATAAAAATTTTGTTTTGAAGAATAATCGATTGAACTATTTTCGTCAGGAAAGAAATAAATTTCTCTAATTTCTTTTTCAAAAGTAAATCTTATTTCTAAGTTATTATCCGCAATTGAAGCTTTTATTGGAAGGAAATCAGATGGAACTGATTCTAACCATTCATATATTAAAGAATCACTATCAATATCTGAGAAGTTTGAAGATATTTTTCCTGATTCTGGTATGCATACGTCAGCACAAATAAGAATATCAGCAGTCATTTCAAAATAATCATTTGAGTAATCTTTAGGAATTGATAAAACCATTGGATAAATAACAAAATTTTCATATCCAAACGTCATTAATGGTGGATACTCTATCTTTTCTGGAAGTGGCCATTTGATATTACTTACAGCAAAACCATCAGGTAAATCCCAATTAACTTCTATTGGCCCACCTGAATCGCCAGGATTTTCCCAATATGTGTGCCAACCCTCATCCATTGAAACTTTTAAACCTATATTTAATGAAGTACCTGGAACAAAATCACTATGATCTTTAATAATACTTATTCTTGCATGGCCAACATCAATTGGTTCAGCAATGCTGCAAAAAGAAGAAAGGAATAACAGAATTGAAAAGATAAATTTATGCATATTTAATAAAAAATGGGGCATTAAGCCCCATTTTCTCATACTTATTTTTTGCCTAAAATCCTTTTAGGAGATTTAATTTCAATTTTTTTAGGTTTTTTCTCATCTGGAATTATTTTCTCTAAATATAGAGTAAGCAGTCCATTTATGAGTTCTGCACCTTTAACAACTACATCATCAGATAATGTAAATTGTTGCTGAAATGCTCTCTGTGCAATCCCCTGATAGATAAGATCATTACTGCCGTTTACTACTTGGGTATTTGGTCCAGCATATGATATTGATAGTATCCCATCAGCAAGCTCTATATCGAGATCTTCTTTAGAAAGACCTGCAACAGCAACTTCAACAAAAATATCATTACCATCTCGCCTAATGTTATATGGCGGATAAGATGATCTAGATGAAGATTCTGATAGAGTTTGCAGCCTATCAAAAAGGGATTCAAATCCTAAGACTCTTGTTGAGAAAAATGGATCAGTAAAATTTAACATAATAGTCCTCCTTAGCGACTAATAAGCATCCTAAATGGCATGCTTGGTTAATAATATGTAAGCCCTTATGGCACTTACATGACTTATTTATGATTAAAAGTGAAAAATTCAATTAAAATTAGAAATTTTTATTACAAAACATCAAGAAATAACTACAATAAATGGAACTTAATAAATAATTTTCAATCTATATCAATATGAATAAAAAATACAAACCACAAAAACTTTTGTTGATGTTTTCACTATTTTTGAGCTTCTATTCATTTTCGAGTGATGACTCAATTGAAGTGGGCCAAATATGGAAATTAAATGTTACTAGTAATGGATCTTTAAATGGTTCCGGAGAGGTTCTTTATCAAATTGCTTCAGATGCATATCATACTCATAGAGCAAGAATATTTAATGATTGGGACGTTTTTTCAGCCGTCGATTCAAGAGACCTTATAAGGCTAAGAAAGGGGTACACAATCGAAATCACTGAAAAACTTTACTCGAATGAGGTTGTTAAAGTTAAACTTCTCGATGGAAGAAATAAAGGTGAATTATATTATGCAATAGCAGATGATTTATCAAAGAAATACTTATTAGAAGATCAAGAAAAAGAGAATGAAGATATTTAAAAGCTTTAGCATCCTGTTGATTATGATCTTGGGTATTTCTTGTTCCATGACCGATTATAAACCTGAGTCAATCTCAAAATATCAAGCAGGGAAAATAGAAACAGTACTGATAGGGACAATCCTCCAACTAGAATCTGTAATTATTGAGGGAGATAGAGATTTAGGAGCATCAGCAGGGGCTGCAGTTGGTGCTGATCTTGGTTCTGATAATGACAAAGCACCAGTTGCTGCAGGGGTTATAGGAGCCTTGATAGGCTCAGCTGTTGGAGCTGAAATTGGATCTAAGGTTAATGAAAAAAGAGCAATTGAGCTTACTATTGAATTAGATAACGGGAAAATTATTTCTATTGTGCAAGAAGTGTCAGAAAAGTATAGCTTTTTTGAGGGTCAAAAAGTCAAGATAGTTAAGTCGAACTATAGAAGTCGAGTTCAGCCATTTAATTAATGGCATCTGCCGGAGTCTATAACAAAGCTTTAGATCTTTTATCAAGAAGAGAGCATTCTCGCAAAGAACTTTATATTAAGCTAACAAAACGCTTTGACTGCAAAGATGAAATTAATCTAACTTTAGATCAACTAGAAGAAAATAATCTTTTGTGTGATTCTCGATTCACTGAAGAATATGTTCATTCAAGAAGAAGAAAAGGGTTTGGACCAGTAAAAATTTCAATGGAACTTGAAAAAAAAGGTGTCAAAGACTCATTAATATCAAGTGAAATAGATAAGTTCAATGATTGGGACAAATTGGCAGAATTATCTTTCAAAAAAAGATTTCCAGATGGTGCAAGTAAAAACTTTAAAGAGCTTCAAAAACAAAAAAACTTTCTTACTAATAAAGGGTTTAGTTTTTATCAAATTGAATCAGTTTTAGACTAGTACATGGTATTATTTGGTACGTATGTCCTATCAAGTCCTTGCAAGAAAATATAGACCTAACTCCTTTGATGAAGTAATTGGACAGGATCATGTTGTCCAAGTAATTAAGAACAGTATTGAGCAGGAAAGAGTTCATCAAGCTTTTCTTTTTAGCGGAACAAGAGGCATAGGAAAGACTTCAATTGCAAGGCTCCTTGCTAAGTCCCTTAACTGCATGTCATCTGATTCGCCAACTCCACAGCCATGTAATAAATGCGAGTCATCTAAAGCTATTCAAGAAGGAAAAAGTATAGATTTTCTTGAGATAGATGCTGCTTCGAGAACTGGAGTTGAACATATGAGAGAGCTTCTTTCATCTGTTCATACATCACCAAGTATCTCAAGATTTAAAATCTTCTTAATAGATGAGGTGCATATGCTATCCAAGGGAAGCTTTAATGCTCTATTAAAAACGTTAGAGGAGCCACCTAGCCACGTAATTTTTCTTATGGCAACCACAGATCCTGAAAGAATTCCCAAAACGGTAATTTCAAGATGTCTCCAGCTGAATCTTAAAACTGTTTCGAGAGATGAGCTTCACGATCACTTCAAACAAATATGTAAAAAAGAAGAAATTGAATCAGATAATGAATCAATCTCTTTAGTTGCTAAGGCGGCAGAAGGATCTGTTCGAGACGGCTTAACGCTGCTTGATCAAGCTATTGCTCACGGCAATGGGAAACTAATTGCTGAAAACGTCAAAAATCTCCTAGGAACTATTGACGATAGCTTAATTCATGAACTACTTGATTCTATAACTGATGGGAGAAAAGAAGATGCATTTAGAACTCTTAATGAGATTGAAAAACTGAATCCGGATTATGAGGCCCTGCTTAAAGACCTAATTTCAAATATTCATAAAATCTCTCTCCACCAAGTTCTTGAAGACTCAAGTAAGGAGTCAATAGTAAATATCGCATCAAAGATTGATGCAGAGTACTGTCAGTTAATATATGAAATAGGCCTAAACTCCTTCCAAAAGATTCATACACATCCTTCACCAAGAGAGGCTATAGAAATGTGTTTATTGCGAATGTTAGCATTTCAGCCTGTTCAAAATATGAATAAAGGCGAAAACAAGATTCAAAAAAAAAAGACCTATAGGGTCTCAGAAAAGGTAGATAAAAAAAAAGAATACCATCTAAATGAACATATTAAAGAAAGTCATAAGATAAATTCTTCTTCCTGGCACGATTTATTTAATGGCATGCAGCTTTCATCATTTGCAAAGAATTATTTTGGTAATCTCTCATTTATAAAATTAAATGATCAAAAGATATTTTTATGCGGATCAAAAGATCAGCTAGATATTCCTGAGGCAATTATGAATGAATTCGAAGATAAAATTAAAGCGAAATTTGGCAAAATTGAAGTTAAACTTCAGGAGGGCATTTCTTTATCTTCACCAAACAAAATCAATGAAGAAAATAAATTAAAAGATATTGAAAACTCGAAAATTGAACTATCAAATGACTCTGAAATTAAAGATTTTCTTGATGAGTTCGATGGCGAAATAGAGGTTGTTACTAAAATAAAAAATTAGAGATGAGTTCCGATTTATTAAATAAACTAATAAAATCTTTAACAGTTCTTCCTGGAGTGGGAAAGAAATCTGCTCAGAGAATGGCCTTATATCTTCTCGATAAGAATAAAAGTGGTGCTAAAGAAATTGCTAGTTCTCTTAATGATGCGCTTGAAAACATTCAAAGATGTAAGTCATGCAGAATGTTAACAACAAATGATTTATGTCATGTATGTGAAGACGAAACAAGAGATCCAAAATGTATTTGTGTAGTCGAAAACCCATCTGATCTTTTAGCAATAGAATCTACAGGAGGATATAAAGGGAGATATTTTGTCTTAATGGGAAGGCTCTCCCCTCTGGATAACTTAGGTCCGGATGATCTTGGAATACCTCAACTCCTAGAGAAAATTAAGGAAGAAAGTGTAGAAGAAATAATTCTTGCGCTTAGCTCAACTGTTGAGGGCGATGCAACAGCAATATTTATTAAAGATCATGTTGAGAACATTAAGGTTTCTAGAATTTCCTATGGCATTCCCATTGGAGGAGAGTTAGAGTATGTAGACAGTAATACAATAGCAAGATCGATAATGAGTAGGGTTGAGATTAATGACGATTAAATCAGATAAGTGGATCAGAAAGATGGCAGTTGAGCATGGTATGATTGAGCCATTTCAAGAGGACCAAGTAAGATATTCTGATGATAATTCAAGACTTATATCATATGGTCTCTCAAGCTATGGATATGATGTTAGGTGTGCAAATGAATTTAAAGTATTCACTAACATTCATTCTGCTGTCGTAGATCCTAAATCTTTTGATGCAAAAAGCTTTGTAGATATTAATTCAGAGGTTTGTGTAATACCTCCAAACTCTTTTGCTTTGGCAAGAACAGTAGAGTATTTTAGGATTCCAAGAGACGTGCTAACTATTTGCCTTGGTAAATCGACTTATGCAAGATGTGGAATTATTGTCAATGTAACTCCCCTTGAACCTGAGTGGGAAGGTCATGTCACTCTCGAGTTTTCTAATACAAGTAATTTACCAGCAAAAATATATGCTGGTGAGGGCGTAGCTCAAATGATTTTTCACCAATCCGATGAAGAATGTGAAGTTAGTTACAAGGATAGAGATGGAAAATATCAGGGTCAAACCGGAGTGACATTACCCAAAACTTAGTATTTTCTCTGCTTCAATTGAAAGCATTCTTTCTTTTCTTTCATCTAGGACCTTAATTAAAATGAAATCCAGAGTTTTTGCTACATAGTATAGAGTTTTTCTATTATTACTCTTCCTTTCGAGAATAATACATGGATATTTAGTATTTTTAATTTCGAGCACTTCCTCACCCACTGTTGAGTAAGAACTCTTATAGATAAGGCCCTCATCAAGCTTTATCAAATTAATATCAAAGCTGGTAAGACCATTCTTAACATTGTCTCTAATTTGGAACGCACTGGACAGAGGATCAAGCGGAATGGATTCACCCAAAAAATCTATAACCCAATTCACATCCCCGGAAGAGGTTATTTTTTGATTTTTAAAATCATAATTTATAGTTTGTTTCAATTCACCTCTAAGAGGTGCCTTTATATTTTGAGAATAATATTGAGGAAAGATTTTTGAATTAAGGTATTTAAATTCTGCTTCTTGATTTAGCTCAGCATTGAGCACTCTATTTTTACCAGAAAAGATAATATGATATGAATCATTATCTTTAATCGTCAGCTTTTTAATTCCATTAAGTGAAATTACGTTTTTAATTTTAAACCTTATCTCATACTCATAAATATTATTATTAGCAGATAAAAAAGTTCCCATGCCTAAAAGCATTATTGATAAAAGATACCTATTTAAATTTCTCATAAATAATTTTCTCTGTATTTATTGTTCCATCGGCAAACTTTGAAACTACCATCGGAAGCATAACATGTTCTATTCTATGAATTCTTGTTTTAATTTCTTCATATGTTTCATTAGCATTAACAGGCATTTCGCCTTGAGCAATAATTTCACCGCCGTCTAAAACTTCATTTACATAATGAATCGTCACACCATGCTTTAAATCTCCATTTTTTATAACCATATTATGAGTATCTAAACCCGGATATTTTGGTAACAATGAAGGATGAATATTAATAATTTTATTTTTAAAAGTTTTAGTCATTACAGATGAAAGTATTCTCATAAATCCTGCAAGCACTATCAAATCAGGATTAGAATCTTTTAATTTCTCCACAAGCGCTTTATCAAAATCTTCACGAGTTTTGAATCTTTTGTTATCAACGATCTTGAAATCAATAGAATGATTTTTTGCTCTTTCAATACCATATGCACTCGGGTTATTGCTTATGACAAGATCAATTGATCCATTTATGATTTTATTTTTGCAAGCATTAATAAGAGCTTCAAGATTTGAGCCATTTCCTGAGATTAAAACTACTATCTTGAACATTAAACAAAATTTATTTCAGTTGATTGCTTATTAACCACTTTTCCGATCATATAGCTTTTAAATTTGTGTTGTGAGATAACTTTCATAGTTGTATTTAAATCTTTAGGATCAATAATTACAGTCATTCCAATTCCGCAATTAAATATTCTTAACATATCATTAATTTGGATATTGCCTAAATCTTGAAGAGTTCGAAAAAGAGTAGGCAACTTCCAGTTATCTAAATATATTTCAGAGGATAGATCTTTAGGTATTGATCTAGGTATATTTTCTAAAAGACCACCTCCAGTAATATTTGCAATTGATTTAACTTTTACTTTTTTCAATAAATCTAATATTACAGCTGTATAAAGATGAGTAGGCTTTAAAGCAAGCTTAATCAATCGTTCTCTTTCGGATTTGCTTCTTAATTCTTTGATTAATTTATTTATCAATGAGAAACCATTAGAGTGAGCACCACTGGATTCAATTCCAACTATTAAATGATTCTTTTTAACATTCAAAGTGTCGATAATTAATCTTTTTTCAACAATGCCAACTGAAAATCCGGCTAAGTCAAAGTTTTTTCCTACATAGTGATTTGGCATTTCTGCGGTTTCTCCTCCTATAAGAGAACAATTAGACTTTTTACAGGCTTTTGCAATCCCTTTTATAACAGATGCAGTTTCAGTCACATTCAGTTTAGAGGTTGCATAATAATCGAGGAAAAAAAGAGGTTGTGCCCCAGACGTGACCATATCATTAACACACATCGCAACTAAGTCTTGACCAATTGTTCCTAACGAAGAATTGCTTTGAGCCAAGGCAACTTTAGTGCCAACTCCATCTGTGCAAGCCACAAGAACAGGATTTTTGAAACCTTTTGGCAAAGAGTAAAAACCTGAAAAGCTTCCAATATCTCCCAATACATTTTTATCAAAAGTTTTGGCTACATCTCCTTTGATTTTATTTACTAAATCGTTTCCAGCTTTTATATCAACACCAGCTTTTTTGTAGGGATCATTTTTCATTATTGCTTCAGTACCTTAAAATAATTATATGCAGTCATTCATTGTAAAAAGTATTTTCCTATTCATTATCTTTTCTAATAATACTTTTGCAAAGGATTTCGATAATCTTTTTATAATAACCACAGAAATTGAAGCTGAAAACCTTGATAAATATATAGATCAATCTTTCAATAATCTTATATTTAGATTGTTAGGCTACAAAGATTTTGAAAAAGCAAAAATAATCAAAGGAAAATATAATTCAAAGGATTTTCTTCAAAGATATGCCGTCGTAAACGTAAAGGAAAGTAAGTTTCTTCAAGCTTCATTTGATGAAGAGATTGTAATGAATCAATTTGCTGAAAATGGAGTGGATTTTATTGGAAGAAACAGACCAGTAATTTTTTTAGATATTCAAATTGATAATGGCTTCAATAAACCATTTAAAATGGAATCAATACCATATGAAACAAAATTTGAGTCATCAATACAGAAAATTTTTCAAGATATATCGGAAAAACGAGGAATCTTTTTTGAATTCCCTCAAAACACAATAAATATAGATAAAAAGAATTATTTTTTTGAAAATGATAATGATAATGAGTACAAAAAATATAAGTTTGATTATTTTGATTCAATCATTATTTCTAGATCTGGAATTAATAACTGGTCGATAAATTTTAAAAATCAGATATTATTTTTTGAAAACACTGACGAAATTATCAAAAAAATTAAGAATTTATTTGAAAACCTCGCTACAGATTATCTCAGTGACTTCATCTTGGATAGCTCTCAAAGAATTATGATGATGAAGGTTACTGAAGTTTCCTCAGCTGATAAGTTGGATAATCTTTTAGATATCCTTGATAAAATGATTTCCATCAAAGAGTATTCCATAACATCGTTTAAGCAGAACGAAATCTCCTTTTCTTTAAAAATCTTTGGGACAGAAGACCAATTCATACAGACTGTCAAAACACATAAAGATTTCTTGCTTGAAGAATATTCAACAGAATTAATTCAGGCATCATTAAGCACAATATGAGAAATTACTTTAGATTTATTCCTAATCTTATTTCTTTAATCAGAATATCATTAGTTATACCAATAGTTCTTAATCTACTCTCTGGTAAATATATTTTTGCATTAATTTTATTTGCCATTGCATCACTTTCTGATGCCATAGATGGTTTTTTAGCTAGATTTTTCAAATGGCAAACAGATTTAGGAAAAATACTAGATCCAGTTGCTGATAAATTGCTCATGATTGGCTCAATAACTGCTCTTTGGTTGAACCAAGTCGTTCCTTTGTCAGTTTTTATAATTTTTGTTTTAAGAGATTTGCTTATCCTTCTTGGTGCAGCATTTGAGATGTCAATTACCGAAAAAACTCCATCCCCAAATTTAATAGGAAAGATAACAACAACCTTTCAAATAATTTATATTTTAGTTTTGATAATCTTTGAAATATTTAATGTGAACATAAACGTCCAGATTTTCCATATTTTAATAGGTTTTATTTCATTACTCAGTCTAATAAGTTATTTCAGATGGTGGCTTAATAATAATTTCATAAAACAAAATGCCTAATCCTCGCCAACTTGCTCTGCAAATCCAAATTAATGAGAGAGCATCTTTAAATAATTTCTTTATTTCTAAGAATAATAATAAGACTATTCAAATCCTTAAAAATATTCTACTCAACTCTGATAAGGGAGCTCAAATATTTATAGATGATCAAGATAGTAATGGAAAAAGTTACTTGCTTCAGGCTATATGCAATGATTTTTCAAATTCTCATAATTCATCAATTTATATTCCTATGAAAGAGGCTATTAACCTTGATCCATCAATTCTGCAGGGGGTAAGTCAGCTAAATTTAATTTGTATCGATGATATTGAGCTTATTAATAATTATGGAAAATGGCAGATTGCGCTTTTTAATCTCATTAATGAATGTTATGAAAAAGAGAGCATTCTTTTATTATCTGGAAGCATTAATAAGCTTGAAGCAATTCCCGATCTTGTTTCTAGGATAAAAAAAATGGAAATACTTAAATTAGAGGCCATTAATGATGATGAGCTATTAAAAGCTACCAAAGCGATCTCAAAAAATCTTAATATTGAGATTTCCCAAAAGAATATGAATTATCTAATAAATAATTCTAAAAGGGATATTAAAACTATATTTAGGACTCTATCTCAACTTGAGAAAGAGTCCCTGGAAAGAAAAAAATCTATAGGCTTAAATCTTATTAAAGAAGTTATTCAAAATTCTTAAAACCACAATCAAAACAATAGGCAACTACGTATCTATCTTTTTCAGATAAGAATATCCTATTTAGCCCGCTTATCTCATTTAATACATCTTGAATCTGTGAGGGAAGTTTATTCTTAATTAATAAATTGAGATCAAACTCAAACTCAACCTCAGTGTTATAAGAAAAAACTTTGTAATCTTCTAACTCAAGTTTTGTAACCATTGAATCAATAGCATCATCTAAGGAACCTAATTTATCAACTAAGCCTAATTCCAGTGCTGTATCACCTCGCCATATTCTGCCACCAGCAAATTTAAGGACTTCCGAGTATTCCATATTTCTGTTGTTAGCAACCTTTGTCACAAATTCTTTGTAGAAATTCTCTGTATTTTCTCTAAATTGTTTATTGAGCTCTTCATTCATTCCTTTTCTCAAATCATAAATATCTCCAGCTTTAGTCATGCTGACGCCGTCGTAATTTATACCAGCCCAGTTTTCAAGCGGGCTAACGTCTGGGACAATGCTGTAAACTCCAATTGAACCAGTAAGAGTAGTATCTTCTGCCCATATTTCCTCTGAAGTCGTTGTTACCCAAACACCTCCAGATGCTGCAATATCACCCATAGATGTATACACAGGTCTACCAGTAGATTGGAACTCTTCTAATGCATTTGTAATCATCGAAGATGCATAAACATCTCCACCAGGACTATTAACCCTTAAAACAATTCCTTTTACATTCTTGTCATCTCTTGCTCTATTAATATTTTTAACAATTCCTCCTGAGCCCGCAGTATTAAAATCTATACCACCTGAAACAATTGCTCCCTCAACATGAATAATAGCAATCTTATTTTTATCTTGAGCTTTTTGTTGTTTTCTGCTTATTTCTTCGTCTTTAATAGTAGAAAGGTATTCTCTTCCAGTAATTCCCTCAGGCCACTCATAATCATCTTCGCTACCAAACTTTTCAATCATATAGTTTCTGATTTCTTGCTTTGTCATTAACTTATCAACTAAGCCAATTTCCAGTGCTGTTTCATTGTCATCACCACCATTTTCAGTTGCCAATAAATGATAATTATCACCAATATACTGGATGGTGCCTGAATCAAAACCTCTTCCTGTTTCCATTTTAGCCTTATACTTTTCCCAAACTGGAGTTACGAACTCAACCCATGCAAGCCTATCAGTTTCTGACATATCGTTCCTTGTATAACCTTCAGGACCTGATTTGAAATCACCAGCTGCATAAACATTCATATCCACTTTGATATTTTCAAAAAAATCTTTTTGATATTGCCTTACTCTACTAAAACCAAATGGTAGGACAGATCCATAAGCATCTTTTTCTAGGATTACCTCAGACGCTTGAGAAGCCATTAGATAGTTAGTGGTACCTAAACCGCTTGTATATGCAATTATTTCTTTTCCATTTTCCCTTGCTTTATAGAGAGCATCAGCTATTTTCAATGCAGAAGTGTAATAAGCTCTAATGCTATCAACATCAAGATAAATAGCTTTGAGATCATCATCAGTTCCAGCATGTTTTATTACTTTCAAGATATTTTCTAACTCAATTTGATTTACAGAGCTTCCAAAAATCTCGAACTCTTCAAATGGATCATTTCTGATTATTGCCTTATCTACGATAACTCCAGTAGGTTCTAAATAGAGAATTTTATCTTTTGTTTCTATTTCATCGGATTGAAATAAAGAATCTAAACTACCAAAAATACCCAAAGTGATGAGCAATAAAAGAAGAACTGTAAGAATATTTACAAACACTCTTCTGAATTTTCCAAGAAGATTATCTATAAATGCGATAATGCTTTTAGCTTTTTCCATAATATTTCCTATTTATCAAAGTTACCTGTCAAAAAAATTTGCTCAACAGGGGTGTTAAAGAATTTACCTAACTTTAGTGCTAAAGGTAAACTCGGGTCAAATTTACCATTTTCAATTGAATTAATTGTTTGTCTACTTACATCTACAGAACTACCCAAATCTGCCTGACTTAAACCCATTTGCTCTCTTAACTGCTTGATTGAATTATCCATTAGCCAATAAATTTTTTATGGAATCTATATCCACCAATTATTGTTCCAAGAGCAAATCCAAGAAAATACTCATAAAAAGTTACTTGATAATCAATATATGGAGAAAGTATAGAAATTAGAAAACCAACAAAAAGGAAGCCGATAGCTCCATTACTAAGAACAAATTCATTATATCTGTTTAGAAATTCATCTTGCGTTGCAAAAAATTCTTTATATAACCAAGCAGCTATTAGCATAAAAGTTAGTGATAGGACTCTGACAACAACTAAAGCTGGAGATCGTGAAACTTCCTCAGTTACTTCAAAGCCAAGTCCACCTACTGCAGTTAGATGAACCCCAAAAAGAAGAGCTCCTACAAAGAGAAAGATATTACATAGTATGTATTTGCTTTTTGCATCTTTGTCTAAAGATTTAAGTTCTATCCACATTCCTTTATGGGTAATCTTAGCCATATGAAAGAATTAAATATTAAATTAAGCTAATTAGAAGCGGTAAAAACTTCAATGCAAGTGCAGAGAAGCACCATATTGTTAGGGTTATTAAAATGATCATGTAACTATATTATGTCAAGTATGCTTGACATGTCAATTGCTATTTATATTTTTTGGTCCGTATAAAGCATTTATAAAAGCTACAACAACTAAAACAAGTTCAGTAATATCAAAAGGTAATGGATTTGGAACACCAAAAACTCGCAAGCTTGTGAACATAAAATAAAGCAAGAGTAAAAATGCAAAGTATTGATAGCTTCTAATTGATTTTTTATAGAGAAAAAAAGAAAAAGACAAGAGAGGAATTGCCCAAAAACTAAATATTAATAAGGGCAGTTTATATAGGATTAAGATTACAAGTTTGTTAATAATTAAGAGATAAATTATTAATAAGCTAGAATTAGGGTATTGAAAAAAGCTAAACATGTCTCAAAATAGGCTTGATGCGAAATTTTATAAAAATATTACCACTTTTTATACTCTTTTATTCTTGCAGTTCAGGCGATATCCATTTTAATAAGGCAAATAGCCAATTCAAGAATGACCTTGATGAAAATTGGATAGTTATAAATTATTGGGCTGACTGGTGTCCTCCATGTCTTAAGGAGATGCCAGAATTAGTTAATTTTGCTCAGTCAAATCCCGATATTGAAGTATTTGCATACAATTTTGATCGTCTTGAATCAGAATACTTAGATCCTTTGATATTAAGATTTGGTGTTGATATTCCATCAATAACTTCCCACCCAAGAGAGATATGGGGCATAGAATCTCCAGAAATTTTACCTGCAACATATTTTATTAAACCAGGAGGCGAGGTTGTGCTAAGTCTTCTTACTCCTCAGACTGAGGCAAGTCTGCAGGAACACCTTGATAGTCTGCAAGGAGATTAGCAGGGAAATCTTTTTTTAATACTATTTCTGGATTGATTCGATTTCCATTCATGTAAATTACCCAATGTAGGTGAGGTCCGGTCACTCTTCCAGTGGAGCCAATTTCACCAATTAAGTCACCTTTTTTTACAAAATCTCCAACTACTTTATGACTTTTGTTCATGTGGCTATAGGAAGTAAAAACATTGCTTCCATGATCTAAAACGATAATATTCCCACTATAAAAAAAGTTACCGACCAGAACAACTTTTGCATCAAGGGGAGCAACAATAGGATCTCCATCAAATCCATCCAAATCTAACGCTAAATGAGGAGCTCTTGGAAGATCATTTATAAACCTCTTTTTACCAAAACCGCTTGTTATAGCTCCTTCGACTGGCCTTAAAAATTTCAAATCATTCAAATAAAAATTACTTTTTTTTGAAAGAACTGATTGTAATAGCTTTCTCTCTGTTGATGCTCTCTCTTGATCTGATAAGGAAGGATTTACAAGACTATCGTTATTAATTGTAATCCTCGATTCTCCATAATTTACAGGTGAAACTTTTATTTTCTTGTTATCTATTTCTAAAACTTTTTCCTCTAAAACATATGGCATACCAGCAATTACATAATTTCTTCCATCAATTTCAAACAGAAGATATTTATCCGATTTATATTCCTTTGAGACGGGAAGTGCAAAAATACCACCAGAATCTCCCTCGTACGCAAAAGCAAACATGGAACTTGAGAGTAAAAATAAGGCAATATAATTATTCATTCTTCTTTCCTACTTTTGCTCCAAAAGATCCCTTGGCTAATTTAGCAGTTATTTCTTCACCCTCACTAATTTGTGCAGAATCTTTAATTACGCTTCCTTCCTCATTAGTTATTAATGAATAACCTCGATCTAGGACATTTTGGGGATCAATCGATTGAATAACTTTTTTAAAAACAATAAGTCTTGATTGAGAGCTGCTTAAGAAAGATTGAATTGAAGTTTTTAATGATTGACGATTTTTTTGTAAAGCATTCTTTTTATCAAGAATTAAGTATTTGGGGTTTTCCATCATTAAAGTGTTTGTATTTTCATTAAAGGACAATTTAGAATCCAATATTTTTTTGTTAATAAGCATTTTTAATTTCTCATAAGTCGATAAAACAATCCTATTCTGTTCTTTTAAGGCATGAACAGGATGTTTTAGATGAGAACTTTGATAATCAAGAATCTGATTTTTATCTCTTAAAATGTTTCTGATTCTAGATACTAAATCTTTTGATATCTCTGAAAGCTTTTCGATGAGATTAAAATTAAACTCACTTACAATTTCTGCAGCTGCAGTAGGAGTAGGGGCCCTAAGATCTGATACAAAATCAGCAATAGTAAAGTCTATTTCATGTCCAACACCAGAAATGATAGGAATTTCAAAATAAAATATTTCCCTAGCTAAATCTTCATCATTAAAACACCATAAGTCTTCTATTGATCCACCACCTCTGCACATAAGAACGCAATCAATCTTATCTGAGGAGTTATTATTGTAATTTTGTATTCTTCTAAGAGCGTCAATGATAGTTTCAGATGCACTTTCACCTTGCACTGTTGCAGGACTTAGAGAAATTCTCATACTAGGAGCCCTTCTTTCAATTGTTGTTAAAATATCTTGTAATGCAGCTGTTGATGTTGAGGTAATAACAGCTACATGTTTTGGTGCTTCTGGAATAGGAAGCTTGTTTGCATCATCAAAGAGACCCTCATCCTTAAGTTTATTTTTTAGCTTTTCAAACTCCTGCATCAGGTTCCCCTGACCAGCAAGAATCATTTTCTTAGCAATGAGTTGGTAATTACCTCGCTGAATAAAGAGACTTATATTTCCTGACACAATACACTCGTCACCATCTTTGGGGTTGAAGTTTAGACCCATATTATTCCCCTTAAACATTGCACACTGAATTGAACCTTCATCATCTTTTAGAGAGAAATAAATGTGACCAGATGCAGGCCTTGCTAAATTTGAGATTTCTCCTATGACTGAAACAGCGGGGAAGTTACTTTCCAAAAGGAATTTTGCAGATCTATTTAATTCCCCAACTGAGATTATTTCATTATTCTGCTCTACAATATCTTTGTCCATGCACAGAGTATAGCTAGATGTTAAAAAATTTACAGGGAGCAAATTTCTTTTTAATACTTTCTTTAGGAGCCACGTTGATAGGATTTGCGCCAGTATTTGTTAAGTGGAGCGAGTTATCTTCTTCGGCTATATTATTTTGGAGAATGTTACTTGCATTACCTTTGCTTGCTTTCCTTAATTATTCGTTAAATAAAACTTTTATTTTCAAAGTCAAAAATAAGAATACTATTTTATACAGTGCAATAGCTTCTCTAGCTTTCACGACTGATCTAATCCTTTGGCACTTCAGTATGAATATAACTTCAGTGTCAAATGCAACGATAATTGTAAATTCTGCGCCTATATTTGTAGCTCTCCTTGCCTTCATTATTTTTAAAGAACTACCAGCAAAAGGTTTTGGAGTATCCTTTTTAATAACCTACTTGGGAATAACTGGCCTCATTATTTTTTCTAATAATTATACTAATGGAAAAATAGTTGGAGATTTGTTATGTATCATAGCTGCTGTCGGTTATGGGATATATTTATTGATAATTGCCAAGCTTGGAAAAGAAACATCTTTAAATTTAATATTTTATACCACTCTTTTCTGCTGTCTTTTTTCAATTATTCCTATGATGCTTGATTCAGGACTTAATTTTCCTAAATCGAATTTTGAATGGATAAACTTATTTTTGTTAGCTTTTATATGTCAATTTGGTGGCCAGTTTTTAATAACATATGCTATCGGAAAGATTTCACCATCAAACGGTTCTATTGGGTTGTTAATGCAACCACTTACAGCAACAATTTTAGCTGCCTTCATATTTTCAGAATGGCTTAATCTTCCCCAAATTATTTTTGTAGTAATTACTCTTATTGGAATATATTTTGCAAGACTAAGCATAGCAAGATAACTTATTTAAAAATACTGAGCATTTTTAATCTAAAAATAGAAAATTTCTTTTGTATAGTCTAAATTAGTCAATATAATACAACTCCATGGGTGATTAGCTCAGTTTGGTAGAGCATCTCGTTTACACCGAGAGGGTCGGCAGTTCGAGCCTGTCATCACCCACCATTCAAATATACTTGCAGAATTATTTCAAAGAGATATTATTCGCAAACATATATTTATGCGGACCGGTAGTTCAGTTTGGTTAGAATGCCGGCCTGTCACGCCGGAGGTCGCGGGTTCGAGTCCCGTCCGGTCCGCCAGTTTTTATGGACAATATTATTGCAATACTTTTATCGATTACCTATTCGTTGATAATAGGGATCATTTTTGCTCAAGCATTACTTACTGCTCCAGTCGTATTTAAAGTGCTTGATAATGAGAGTGCTTCAAAGTTTTTAAGAAGAATTTTTCCAAGGTATTACTTAATGATCTTCTTATTTTGTCTTTTAGCGGTTCTAATTTCTTATCTCTTTTTAGAGAGAAGTTTCTTAGTTATGGCAGCTATAAATAGCAGCCTTGCATTCATAGGATACATAATCATACCTATGACAAATTCTGCCAGAGACAGGGCCTGGGATAAAATTTTCACTTTTTTGCATAGGTTAAGTGTCTATATCACAATCTCTATCTTTATTTTTTCAATCACAGAAATAGTTAGGATTTCGCTAGCTTAAAGTAATAACAAAACTTGAAATATTTTAATTTATTATTAATTATTAGCAGGGGATAGTCTTATGGGGAAAAGTAAAACAAAAAGTTTTCAAACTGAAACTAAGCAGTTATTAAAGTTAATGATCCACTCTCTTTATTCAAATAAAGAGATTTTTTTGAGGGAATTAATTTCTAATGCGTCTGATGCACTTGATAAACTTAGATTTAAATCTATAAGCAGCTCAAAATTAGCAAGTCTTTCTGATGATTTAAAAATAAAGGTTATTGTCGATGAAGAAAATAAGACTTTAACTATATCTGATAATGGTATCGGAATGTCTGAAGAGGAAATAATTGAAAATATTGGAACAATTGCAAGATCTGGTACTGCAGAATTTCTAGGAAAATTAACTGGCGATAAAAAGAAAGATTCAAATCTTATTGGTCAGTTTGGAGTTGGTTTTTACTCTGTTTTTATGATTGCAGAAAAAGTACAAGTGCTTTCTAAATCAGCACAAAAAAAATCATCACAACCAATTCTTTGGGAAAGCAGTGGCGAAGATAAATATAAGCTTACCGAAGTTGAAAAAAAAGCACACGGGACTGACATAATAATTTACTTGAATGAAGAAAATCATGATTTTGCTAACAAGCAAAGAATAAGCTTCCTCATTAACAAGTATTCACAATATATTAATTTTCCAATCTATCTTTCAAATATTGATGAGGGAGAGGAGGTTGTCAATGAGACAGATGCATTATGGCTAAAACCTAAAAGAACAATTGAAGAAAATGAATATAATGAATTTTATAAATTTATTAGTTTTGATCAGGTTGATCCCTTGCTTACCATTCATAATAAGGTAGAGGGTAAGCAGGAATATTCTAATCTTTTATATATTCCAAAAAAGCCACCTTTTGACCTATGGAATAGAGAATCTCCAAGAGGAATAAAGCTCTATATTCAAAGAGTTTTTATTATGGATGATGCCATACATTTTTTACCCCTTTACTTAAGATTTATTCGAGGTGTTCTTGATTCAAGTGATTTACCTCTTAATGTTTCTAGAGAGATCCTTCAAGATCATCCCCTGGTAGATTCAATAAAGAAGGCCTTAACTAAAAGAGTGATTGATGCTCTAAAAAAACTTAAAGATAATGACATAGATGCATATAAAGAATTTTGGAAGGAGTATGGTTTAGTTCTTAAAGAGGGCCCTGCAGAAGATTTTGAACACAAAGAATCAATTGCAGAACTTTTATTATTTGCTACGTCAAATAAAGAAAGTCATGAGGTGGATCAAACCCTTGATGACTACATTTCCAGAATGCCCTCAGATCAAAAGGGTATTTACTATTGCGTTGCTGACACATTTGAAGGAGCTTTAAACTCTCCTCATCTAGAATCACTAAAATCTAAAAATACTGAGGTATTATTACTTACCGATAGAATAGATGAATGGCTGATGTCTTCTATATTTGAATTTAAAGGCAAGAGTTTTATAAATGTTGCAAAAACTAGCAATGAAGCCGAAGAAAAACCAAAGACAACAAAAGATCAAAATGACCTTTTAACAAAAGTTGCAGATCATTTAGGAGATAGAGTCTCTGAAGTTTTGCCAAGCTCACGATTAAAAGATTCTGCTTGTTGTTTAGTCCTTCAAAGTGATGAACCAGGAATACAGCTTAGAAAGATTCTCGAGGCTGCAGGTCAAAAAATGGGTGATTTAGTTCCAATATTTGAATTAAATATGAAGCATAAGCTCATAAAAAAGCTCTCAAAAATAGATGGTAAAGATTTCAAAGCATTTGTAGATTTTCTTTATGACTATGCAGTAATTGCAGAAGGAGGATCTCCTAATGACCCCTCTAAATATCTAAGACAGCTCGATAAATATCTTTCTTAAGAATGAATAAAGATTACCAAATTTGTGTACTTGGCGGGGGTAGCTTTGGGACTGTATTAGCAAACTTAGCTGCATCGAAAGGGCATGATGTATCTTTGTGGGTGAAAGATTCAGATAAAGCTTTGAGAATAAATTCTGAAAGCAGAAATACTGAATATCATCCTGAACTAAAACTTTCTAGTAATATTACTGCTTCTGAGAAGCTAGAAGAAATTATTCCACAATCTGAAATAATATTTTTAGCCACTCCAAGTAAAATTATTAATGATGTTCTTGAGAGGCTCTCAGGTTTCTCGATGGATAATAAGATGATAATTTCATGCACTAAGGGCATTAATGAAAAACCTTTTATGACAATGTCCCAAACAATAGAAAAACACTTTAATAATCCTAGTATTAAGGTAGGTGTCTTAAGCGGACCTAATTTAGCTAGAGAAATTGCAGACAAAAAAGTCGCTGGAACGGTTATAGCAAGTAAACATGCAGATCTTTGTAATCTCGGAAGAGAAATTCTGTCCTCAAGCACCTTTAAGATATATACAAGCAATGATATTAAGGGCATAGAACTTGCGGGGGCTCTAAAAAATATTTATGCAATTATTTCTGGTTATTGTCATTCTCTCGATGTTGGTGAGAACGCCATCGGACTTATACTAACAAGGAGCATGGCAGAAATGAGCAATTTTGCGGTAATTAAAGGGGCAAATCCAATTACTTTTTTAGGCCTTGCAGGAATGGGCGACCTTGTCGCAACATGTTTTTCAAAGTTATCAAGAAATTATCAGTTTGGATGGGCAATTGGAGAAGGTCTTGATATTGAATCAGCAAAAAATAAAGTGGGTCAGGTAGCAGAAGGATTAAATACTATTAAAATCATTCACAACGAGGTTTCTTCATCTGAAATAAAGATGCCTCTTGTGTCAGGTATGCATGAAATATTATTTAATAACGGAAGCAAAGAATTGCTCCTGGAGCAGATCATAAATAGTGAAATTTATGTTGATGTGAATTTTGATGTAGAATCATAGCTATGGAACAAATAAATAGAGAAGAAATTACAAAAACTAGTAAATGGGCAAGACTCATTTATATGCTTATTTATGCATTTATCTTTAATTTTAGTATTCCTTTTCTTTTTGGTTTTGCTTTAATTCAGTTTGTTTTTTTCTTATTAACCGGGAATGTTAACGAACCTTTATCAAAAGTCTGTTCCTGGCTATTAAAGTTTTATCACCAAATTATTTCCTATCTTCTTTTTCAAACAGACCTTCCTCCATTTCCTTTTACAGACATCGATGGTGAATCAAGTTCTGATGAAGTTATTGTAGATTCAGAAATCGAAGAAGATGTTCCTGAAGAAGAAAAAGAAGAAACTAGTTAAGAGTTTTCTCAGCAGCCCTCATAGTATTTAGAATTAAAGTATTAATAGTCATTGGGCCCACACCGCCTGGGACAGGGGTATACGAAGAAGCTATTTCTTCGACTCCATCCAAATCAATATCGCCACATTTTTCAGGATGATAGCCTGCATCGATTACAACACCGCCTTTTTTAAGCCATTCTTTTTTAATTAACTTTGGAACACCAACTGCACCAATAACTAAATCTGCATTTCGAACATGTTCTTCCAATTTCTTTGTTCGTGAATGACAAATGGTTACAGTTGCATTTTTGTTAAGAAGCATCATAGCCATCGGCTTACCTAGTATAGGGCTTCTACCAACTACAACAGCATTCATTCCAGATATGTCTACATCATAAAGCTCAAGAATTCTCATAATTCCTGCAGGAGTACATGATCCATATGCAGAAAGACTCATAGACATTCTTCCAAAACCTAAGCATGTAACGCCATCAACATCTTTTTCTATGGAAATCCTCTCAAAACATTCTCTTTCATTGATTTGATTAGGGACCGGATGTTGCAACAAGATACCATGAATACTTTTATTGTTATTTAGTTCATCAATTTTCGATAGGAGTTCTTCTGTGGAAGTTTCTTTTGGTAAATTAATAGCTAGTGATTTCATACCAACTCTTTTGCAAGTTTCTTGTTTCATCCTTACATATGTTTCAGATGCTGGATCGTCGCCAACAAGAATAGTTGCCAAGGTGGGAATTATTCCTTTATTTTTTAAAAGCGATACAGATTCCAAGATTTCTTTTTCGGACTCCTTTGCTAGTTTCTTTCCATCGAGTATTTGTGCTGCCATTTCGGTATTTTCTCATCTTAAAATAATTATTCCAGTGAAGATTGATTATTTATCCTTAAAACTTTAAGATTCATTCCATCGGGGTATAGCGCAGTCTGGTAGCGCACTCGCTTTGGGAGCGAGTGGTCGTAGGTTCAAATCCTACTACCCCGACCAAGCGCCTGTAGCTCAGCTGGATAGAGCAACTGCCTTCTAAGCAGTGGGTCGGGAGTTCGAATCTTCCCAGGCGCGCCATTTTTTGCTTTAATTTGATTATGTTTAAGGTAGCAGCCCTTTATAAGTTCTCTCAAATCGACAATCCTCTAGAAGTTCAGATCTATTTGAAGAAAATTCTAAAAAACCTTTCTATCTATGGAACAATCTTGGTTGGGAATGAAGGCATTAATGCGACAATTGCCTCTAGAGATAAAAAAAATCTCAACAAAGCCTTGATGTATCTAAAAAATCTTAAGGGCTTTAAAGATTTAGACATCAAATTTTCAAACTCTAAAAAGAAACCTTTTATAAGACTAAAAATAAAATTAAAGCAAGAAATAGTTACCATTGGAGATAAATCTATAGATCCTACAAAAAATGTAGGTGAATATGTAAACCCAGAAGACTGGAACTCTCTCTTAGAAGAAGAAAATATTCTTCTTATTGATACCAGAAATGATTATGAGTATTCAATAGGTTCTTTTAAAGATTCAATTAATCCAAATACCCAAAAATTTAGAGATTTCCCTGAATGGTTAAAAGGGCAGAATTTCACACAGGAGGATAAAAACAGAAAAAAAGTTGCTATGTTTTGTACCGGAGGTATCAGATGCGAAAAGGCTTCATCGTTGATGAAAAATGAAGGATTCAAGAAGGTTTATCATCTCAAAGGTGGTATCTTAAAATATTTTGAATCGGTTTCGAAAGAAAACTCTCTTTGGGATGGGGAGTGCTTTGTTTTTGATGATAGGGTTTCAGTTAAGCATGATTTATCTGTTGGGGATTATGATATGTGTCATGGATGCAGAATGCCTATCACTGAAACAGATAAAATATCTCAGAAATATATTCAGGGAGTTTCATGCCCAAATTGTTTTGACCAAACTACAGAAGAACAAAAATCTAGATATATGAGTAGACAGAAGCAAATTGATCTTGCAAAACAAAGAAATCAGAAACATATCGGACCAAAAGAAGAAGTTTTCAATTAACCCTATGAGTTATCCGATTTTATACTCATTTAAAAGATGTCCTTACGCTATGAGGGCAAGAATGGCTTTACAGTTAGCTGAAATCAAATGTGAAATAAGAGAAATCAGGTTGAGTAATAAACCAGAACATATGTTGGAGGTATCTCCAAAAGGTACCGTTCCAATACTTATTTTGGAAGATAAAGTAATTGATGAAAGCTATGATATTGTAAATTGGATAATAGAAGAGAGTAATATTTTTAATGACAATTTGGGATCAGAACAGATAGATTTAACAGAATCATTAATTAAAAGGTTTGATGATGAGTTTAAGTATCATTTAGACAGATATAAATATGCAACAAGATATGAGAATACAGATTTAGAGTTTCATAGAGCCAAATGTTTAAAGGTATTAATTGACCTTGAGACCATTGTTTCAAAAGGTAAATGGATGTTTGGGGAAAAGCTAAATAAACTGGATATATCAATTTTACCTTTCATTCGTCAGTTCAGAATCGCAAATCCTGAATGGTTTGATTCGCTTGAAGAGATAAGCAGAATTAAAAATATTTTAAAAAATTACTTAGATTCTGAAGAGTTTAAGAAGGTAATGTTTAAGTATGATGAATGGCAGTTAGGAGCAAAACCTGTTTACTTTCCACCAACATAATATCTAACAATAATATTGGCCTAAAGAGCAATCGTATCGTAAGCGCCAGCAATCTTTTCAAGGGCAAGTTTAAAAGCTGCTATTTTTAAATTAGGTAATTTACTTCTTAGCATCTGTCCTCTTATATTTTGATAAGCATCCACCATCATGTCATTAAGTCCTGATCTAATTAGATCAATTTCGTCAACTCCATCAAATAGCTTTAATTTGTCTACTTTAGACATCTTTTGATTCGTCATTTTTTCAACAACTCTAATTAGTTGATCAATTTGAGCCTTATCCCTTCTTTTCTCAAGTCTACCAAATCTCATTTGAGAAATATTTCTTACCCACTCAAAATAACTAACAACTACTCCACCTGCATTGAGGTATACATCGGGAATAACTAAAACCCCATTTTTATTTAGAGCCTTATCTCCTTTGTATGTAACAGGCCCATTTGCTGCTTCAGCCACTACTTTGGCTTTAATGTTTTTAGCATTTTTTTGATTTATAACATTTTCAACAGCTGCTGGAATTAAAACGTCACACTCTCTTTCAAGCTGCTTTGATGAGTCGCTGAAAAACTTTCCATATGGACACCTTTTCAGGGTTTTACCTTCATCAAGCCATTTTTTGACTTTTTTTACTGGTAGACCTTCCTCATTATATAGAGAACCACTTTTTTCAATAATTGAAATTATCTTACATCCATCATCCTCTGAAAGACATTTCGCAGCATGATACCCAACCTTCCCAAGACCTTGAACAATAATTGTCTTCTCCTCAAGACCGGGTTCAATTTTTTTTGTATCAAGCAATTTTTTATCTTGAAAAAACTCGCGTAGGCCAAATTGTACTCCTCTTCCAGTTGCTTCATTTCTTCCAGCTATTCCCTTTTTATTTATAGGCTTTCCTGTAACACATGCTTTGCCATTGATATCATTAGGATTTAATTTTTGATACTCGTCTGCAATCCATGCCATCTCTCTCTCAGAGGTTCCTAAATCCGGTGCTGGGACATTTTGACTTGGGTTAATAAGATCTCTTTTGATGAGTTCTTGGGCAAATCTTCTTGTAATTCTTGCCAGTTCTCCACGTTCATATTTTTTAGGATCAATCTTTAGAGCTCCTTTTGAGCCAGAGAATGGAACATCAACAATTGCACATTTATATGACATCAAAGCTGCCATAGATTCAACCTCATCTTGGTTAGCATCTAGTGAATATCTTATTCCTCCTTTAGCGGGCATGATATGGTCTGAGTGAACAGATCTCCAGCCAATAAAATTATGAATTTTTTTACCTAATCGCACACCAAATCTTACTGTATAAGTTGAGTTACAAATTTTTATCTGATCAGCTAAGTTAGATGGGATTTTTGTATAGGAGAGGGCATCATTAAGAATTGATTCTGTACTCTCCCAAAATGAATAGTTTGAATCATGATTGCCCATTCAATTTATCCTCCCAAGCAAATTTTACTATTTTTTTATCAATGTATCATTATAATACTTAGTTCGCGGCGGGCGTAGCTCAGTTGGTTAGAGCGCTGGATTGTGGCTCCGGAGGCCGTGGGTTCGAACCCCATCGCTCGCCCCACTAAAATAGGATAAAAAAATGGCAAGCAGTTTAAAAAAACTCAAAGATTTGGAAAGAAGTCTTACAGTTTCAATTGAAAAAGATTTGTATCAATCAAAATTCAACGAAAAGATTTCAAACCTTAAAAAAAATATAAAACTCGATGGATTTAGAAAGGGTAAAGTCCCTAATGATGTAATTGAGCAAAGATATAAAGGATCTGTTCACGCAGAGGTCTTAAATGACCTCATTCAAGATTCATATCCAAAAGAAATTGCTGACAAAAAAATAAGACCTGCAAATACTCCAACTATTTCAATGGTTGAGGACAATCCTGACAAAGGTATTAAATACTGTGCAGTATTTGAAATTTTTCCAGAAATTAAACCAAAAGTAAGTAGTTGGAAGACTTTTGAAAAACATAAAATTAATATTCTCGATGAGGACATCGATCACGCCATACAAGATATCCTAGAGAGATATGGTGAGTGGGAAAAAGTTGAGAGAAATTCTGCTGAAAATGACCAAGTAGTTATCGATTTTGAGGGTACTATTGAAGGCGAGCCTTTTGATGGAAATACAGCCAAAGACTTCAAACTAATTATTGGCTCAAAATCAATGATTCCGGGATTTGAAGATCAATTGATTAATAAAAAGGTTAATACTGATTTTGAAATAAAGACAAATTTTCCTGATGACTACTTTAAGAAGGATCTAGCTGGAAAAGAGGTAGTTTTCAAAATTAATTTAAAAGAAGTCCAAGAAAATGTTCCATCAAAAATTAATAAGGGTCTATATGAAAAGCTCACTATGGAAGTTAATAATGAAAATGAGTTTCGTGATGAGATTAGAAAGAGAATGGAGAATGAGTCTATAACTCAAGAAAAAAGTCTCACGAAAGATTCAATGTATGAACTTCTTCTTAAAATTAATAAATTTTCTGCTCCTCAATGCACAATTAAAGAGCAATCAGAATTAATGAGAAAAGAAGCACTTTCAAGAATTGGAAGAAACCCTGAAGAGGAAAGTGATAATGATCTTTTTCCTCTGGATACTTTTAAGGAAAATGCAGAAAAGAGAGTGAAACTCGATCTTTTATTTACTGCTCTGTTAAATCACTATGATCTAAAAGTGAATCAAGATGATCTTAAAGAATTTATTGAGGAAGAAGCTAAAAGATATAAAGATCCAAAACAATTTGAAACTTGGGTATATAATCAACCTAACCAACTTGATCAATATAGAATGATAGTACTTGAGAACCAGTTGGTTGAAAAACTATATAATGATCTTAAATCAAAGGAGAAGGTTATTAATTTTAAAGATTTATCAAAATACTAATGGAAGAACATAATTCAGCACTTATACCAATGGTTGTTGAGCAAACTGCCAGGGGGGAACGTGCATTTGACATATATTCAAGACTATTAAAAGAAAGAGTAATTTTTCTTACTGGTCCGATAAATGACCAAATATCAAATCTTGTTGTTGCTCAACTTTTATTTCTTGAATCTGAAAATCCAAAGAAAGATATAAGTATTTATATTAACTCACCTGGTGGAGTCATTTCATCTGGTCTAGCAATTTACGACACAATGCAGTTTGTCTCACCTTCAATATCTACTTTGTGTATTGGTCAAGCAGCTTCTATGGGTGCTTTACTTCTTGCAGGTGGCGAAAATGGGAAGAGGTTTGCTCTTCCTAATTCGAGAATAATGATTCATCAACCACTTGGTGGTTTTCAAGGTCAAGCATCAGATATCGAAATTCATGCACAAGAAATATTATTGATGAAGAAAAAGGTTAATGAAATTTTATCTAAACATACTGGCAAAAATCTTAAAACAGTTGAAAAAGATACTGATAGAGATAATTTCTTAAATGCGAAGGAAGCAAAAAAATATGGAATCATTGATGATATATTGGAAGAAAGAAACTAATGAGTGATACAAAAGATCAAAAGAAACTTCATTGTTCATTTTGTGGTAAGAGTCAAGATGAAGTAAAAAAGCTTATCGCAGGGCCGAGTGTTTATATTTGCAATGAATGTGTTGATCTATGCAATGATATTATCGAAGAAGAGGTAAAGCATGAAGAATCAGACAGCGAAAATACCCTTCTTTCACCTCTAGAAATTTTCCAAAAGCTTGACGACTATGTAATTGGCCAAGATAAAGCAAAGAAAATTCTCTCAGTAGCAGTTTATAATCACTATAAAAGACTCCGCAATAATAAGACTGAAGATGTTGAGCTTCAAAAAAGTAATGTTCTTCTTCTAGGGCCAACCGGCAGTGGTAAAACTCTTTTGGCTCAAACTCTTGCAAAGATACTCAACGTTCCTTTTACAATTGCTGATGCTACAACCCTTACTGAGGCTGGTTATGTTGGTGAGGATGTTGAAAATATTATTCAAAAGCTTCTTCAAAAATGTGATTATGATCCGGAAAAAGCACAGCTTGGTATCGTTTATATAGATGAAATAGATAAAATTGCCCGTAAAACTGATAATCCTTCAATAACAAGAGATGTATCTGGTGAGGGTGTTCAGCAAGCGCTTCTAAAATTGATAGAAGGAACAGTTGCATCGATTCCACCTCAAGGTGGAAGAAAACACCCCCAACAAGAGTTTATTCAAGTAGATACCTCAAATATATTGTTTATATGTGGCGGAGCATTTTCTGGTCTTGATAAAGTAATAAGAAACAGAACAGATAAAACAGGAATTGGTTTTTCTGCTGAAGTAAAACCAGTTAATGATAAGGAGCAAGCTAAAGTGAGCATTGAAAATGTTGAGCCAGAGGATCTAGTAAGATTCGGACTAATTCCAGAATTTGTTGGCAGGCTTCCAGTTATTAGCACATTACATGAGCTTGATGAAGATGCTCTTGTAAGAATTCTACAAGAGCCTAAAAATGCTCTTGTAAATCAATATAAATTTCTTTTTGAAATTGATTCTGTAGATTTAAGTTTCAGAGATGAGGCTCTTAAAAGCATCGCAAAAAGAGCTATAGCAAGGAAAACAGGAGCTAGAGGTTTAAGATCAATACTTGAAGATATTCTAATGGATGTAATGTTCGAATTACCAAATGAAGATTTAGAAAAAGTAATTATTGATGAAAATTCTGCTGACAGTGGATCGGAGCCAATCAAAGTTTTTAAAACTCCCAAAAAGAAATCATCTGCAAGCTAATTGAATATTATTAATTAGACCTTAAATATAGTCTATGGTTAAAGTAACTAAAGATTATCCAATAATACCATTGAGAGACGTTGTAGTTTTTCCTGGTATTGTTACTACATTATTCGTTGGAAGATCTAAGTCGATAGAAGCTCTTAACTCTGCAATGGCCTCTGATAAGAAACTTGTTCTTGTTGCTCAGAGAGATGCCTCCAATGAGGACCCAACATTTAAAGATATATATCACTTTGGTACTGTGAGTAATTTACTTCAGTTAATAAAACTTCCTGATGGAACTATGAAGGTTCTTGTTGAAGGTTCAAAAAGATGTCAAATTGAGAAGATTTCTGAAGCAAAGGGTCTTACAAAAGCTGTGGTGACTGAGATAGATGATGATGTTATAAAAGTCTCAGATTCAATGAATCTTGTAAGGTTTATAAAAACTAAGTTTAAAGACTATGTTTCATCAACAAAAAAGATTCCACCTGAAATTTTATCAACAATTGATGCCATTGATGACCTGTCAAAACTCATTGATAACATTGTCAATCATCTAAATATTGATAGCTCACAAAAACAAGAAATATTAGAAATATTTGATCTACAGAAAAGATCAGAGAGTATTTTAACATTTATTGAATCACAACTTGATGTTGTAGATGTTGAGAAGAGAATAAGATCTCGCGTCAAAAAACAAATGGAAAAGTCGCAAAGGGAATACTATCTTAATGAAAAGATCAAGGCCGCTCAAAAGGAGTTAGGTGAGATGGGAGATGAAGGAGATGAGTTTGAAGTTCTAAAAAATAAGATCGAAGATTCTGGGATGTCTAAAGAAGCCTTAAAAAAAGCAAAGAGTGAGTTCTCTAAATTTAAGATGATGTCACCAACTTCTGCAGAAGCTTCGGTTATTAGATCATATCTTGAATGCTTAATAGATGTACCCTGGAAAAAAAGAGGCAGAGTGAAGTCTGATATAAAAGCTGCCCTTAAGACCCTAAATAATGATCATTATGGTCTTGAGGAAGTTAAAGATAGGATTTTGGAGTATTTAGCCGTGCAAAAAAGAGTCAAGAACTTAAAAGCACCTGTACTATGTCTTGTTGGACCTCCAGGAGTAGGTAAAACTTCACTTGGTGAATCAATAGCTAGAGCAACAAATAGGAAATTTATCAGAATGTCTCTCGGTGGCGTAAGAGATGAGGCAGAGATTCGAGGACACCGAAGAACATATATTGGCTCTATGCCAGGAAAAATTATACAAAAACTTACTAAAGTTGGTGTTAAAAACCCTCTTTTTCTTTTAGACGAAGTTGATAAAATTGGAATGGATCACAGAGGAGACCCCGCGTCGGCTTTACTCGAAGTTTTAGATCCAGAACAGAATACATCTTTTAGTGATCACTATCTCGAAGTTGATTATGATTTATCTGAAGTTATGTTTGTTTGTACTGCAAATAGTTTAAACATTCCTGGACCTCTTCTGGATAGGATGGAAATAATAAGAATTCCTGGATATATAGAGGATGAAAAGTTGCAAATTGCACAAAACTATCTCTTACCAAAGCAGCTTGAAAGAAACGGGTTAGATGATAGTGAAATAAGTATTAAAAAAAATGTTCTGCTCGATCTCATTAGATATTACACACGTGAAGCAGGAGTTAGAGGACTTGAGAGACAAATCTCTAAAATTTTAAGAAAAACTGTTAAGGAAAGGCTACTTTCTAAAAGAAAAACTCCAACCAAGATAGATACTAATAATTTAGAAAAATACTCTGGTGTCAGGAAATTTAAATTTGGTGAAGCTGAATCTTCAAATACTGTCGGACAGGTTTGTGGCTTGGCTTGGACTGAAGTAGGTGGCGAATTACTTACTATAGAGGCTTCAAAAGTTTCTGGTAAAGGTAAAACAATTAAAACTGGCTCATTAGGAGAAGTAATGCAAGAATCAATTCAGGCTGCCTTAACTGTAGTAAGATCAAGATCAGACTCACTTGGTATAAAGAAAGACTTCTATGAAAAATTTGATACACATATTCATGTTCCAGAGGGTGCAACTCCAAAAGACGGTCCAAGTGCAGGAGTGGGGATGACAACTGCACTTATATCTGCTTTTACAGAAATACCTGTAAGATCAGATGTAGCAATGACTGGTGAGATTACTTTGAGGGGTCAAGTTCTAAAAATTGGTGGATTAAAAGAAAAACTCCTTGCTGCAAAGAGAGGGGGTATAAAAAAAGTGATAATACCATTAGATAACAAAGCAGATTTGAAAGAAATTCCAGATGTTATTACCGACAATCTTGACATAATTCCTGTTGAGTGGATTGATGAGGTTATTTTGCATTCACTTGAGTCACAACCGAAGGCTTTAAATAAATCCTCAAGCTTTAAATCACGATCAAAAAAATCTCAAAAAAACTTAGGAAATCACTAATTTTTAAAAACTAAAAAAACCCTGAAAAGCTTGACTTTTTAGGGTTTCTGGCTTTTCATAGAAGGGTAAATTTTTCAATTTAGAGGAGATTAAATGAATAAATCAGATTTAGTAGATGCAGTTGCTTCAAAAGCAGATATGTCAAAAGCAGAAGCTGGGAGAGCTGTTGATGCTGTTCTTGGTTCAGTGGGAGATGCCCTTGGAAGTGGAGATTCCGTTTCTTTGGTAGGTTTTGGAACATTTTCTGTAAGACACAGAGCAGCTAGAATGGGTAGAAACCCTCAAACGGGAGCTACAATGCAGATTGCTGCGTCAAAAGTTCCTGGTTTTAAAGCTGGAAAAGCTCTAAAAGATAAAGTTAAGTTCGGCTAATTAGACTTTAGAAAATCAATAAGGGTGCTTAATATGCACCCTTTTTTTTATTATAATAATCACATTTATGGATGCTCTTAGATCATTTTTATCAGGAAGAAGGCTTGCAATTATCGGAGTGCTGCTAGCCATTCCCTTTGTTTTTTTTGGCTCGAGTACATTTGGGACAGTATTTACTAATTATGGAAAGGTGAATGGACTAATTGTTTCTGCACTCGATGTTAGTGTTGCAGTAAATACTGTTACTTCTAGGCTTCAGCAGATTTATGGAGATGATTTCACCACTGACACTCTTGAAGAAGGATTATTGAACAGCCTCGTAAGGACTGAAATTATTAGTCAAAAAGCATTACTTTATCAAGTACTGAAAATGAATACAGTTGTAAGCGAGGATGATGCTAAGAGATTAATTATGCAAAACCCAACTTTTCAAACTGACGGAAGATTCAATCAAGAAATTTTTGAGGCGACAATTAGGGCTAATGGGATTTTGCCAAATGAGTATGTAGAGAATGTTCAAAATAGTACTCTTGTAAATGATTTCCTTTTAGCAATATCAGATTCAAATTTTCAGATTGAATCCGAGCTAGAAAGCCAAATAAAGCTTATTGAGCAAGAACGTGACGTCGAATTTTATAAGATTGACTTCAATTCTTTAAAAAATAATATAAACCCAAGTCTTGAAAGTGCACTTAGTTATTATGACGATAATAAGCTTCTTTTTATGGATGAAGAGAAGCGCTCTTTTGAAATAATTTCTGTATCACAAAATGAATTTAAAGATTCAATTGAAATTCCTGAGGGATTTGTTGACTCGGAATATGAAAATTACCTTGAAAGAATAAACGCTTCAAAAGAAAGAAGAATTTCTCATATAATGGTCGATTTATTTAATTACGAATCAAGAGAAGATGCATTTAATGCAATAAAATCGATTCAAGACAGAATTGGAAATGAAATATCTTTTGAAGATGCTGCTTCAAGCTTGAGCGAAGATTTGGTGTCAGCAGAAATGGAAGGAGATCTTGGATTTTCAAGTGGTGATTCTTTTCCTACCGAGTTTGAGGATGCTCTTGATGAAATGGATATCGGCGATTTATCTGAAATAATAGAACTTGATGAATCACTTCATATCATTAAATTCACTGAAGAAAATAAAGAAACTCCTAAGACTAAGGAAATTATGAAAAGCCAATTTATAAATGAGCTCTTGGAAGCTGAATCATATGCCTTGATGTTAGATCTTAGAGATGAAATAGAAGACTTATTATTAAATGGTCTGTCTGTTGAAGCAATAGCTAATACCGTCAATCAAGAATTTATTGTTACTAAACCGAGTACTTATAAAGATTTTAATAAATTTGACAGAATAAACGTAAAAGATTTTCTATATGGTATAGACTCTTCAAGTGATTTCGCTGAAATTTTAGAGCTTGATGATGAAGTCCTGCTTGCATCAGTATCTGAGGTTACAGAGCCTTCAGTTCTTCCATTTGATAACATTACAGATCAAGTTTTTGACCGCTTAAGAGAAGATCAAGCTAATCTTGAGATTATGGATCTTGAAAGAGAATTAATACTAGCAATGGATGATGACTCATATGCTTTAGAAAATAGCAATGTTCTAAAAGATAGCTTCAGTTCCGTAAAAAGAGGATCAACACTTTTCCCACAAGATATTCTTAACAAAATATTTTCATCTAAACTAAACTCTGTAGAGAGCAAGAAAACTTTTAACTCGGACATCTATATATTTAAGGTAAACAAAATAACTAAGCCCTCTGAAGATTTTATTAACACAGTAATATCGGAGTATGAAGAATTCTCTTCAACTACATCACTTGTTAAACTCAATTTAATTCTAGAAAAAGAGATTAATAAGAAAATAAGAGATAATATAAAAAACTTAAACATTTAAATTAATATGAAAAAAATAACATCTATATTTTTGATTGCCATTTTATATGGTTGCGGCTCATCAGTTTCTCCGGTTGATCAAGGCTTGATTGATCAAGTAATGCATATAGGAAATGGATCTGAGCCTCAGGGCCTTGATCCACATATTGTTACTGGTGTGCCAGAACATCACCTTTTAATTACTATGTGTGAGGGATTAACTATCTCAAACCCTGAGGGTGGAGCAAATCTTCCCGGAATGGCAGAAAGCTGGGATATTAGTGAAGATGGAAGAACTTATATTTTTAATATTAGAAAAGATGCTAAATGGTCCAATGGAGATGATTTTACAGCTGAAGACATTGTTTGGTCATGGATGAGAGTCTTGACACCTAGCTTAGGGTCTCAATATCCAGATATGCTTTACTATTTAGTGGGTGCCGAAGACTTTAATACTGGTGTAATTACAGATTTTTCTAAAGTTGGAGTTAAAGCTTTAGATAATAAAACGCTAGAAGTTAATTTAATTAATCCCACACCTTTTTTTCTTGGGCTTCTCAGCCATTATTCGACTTGGCCTGTTCACAAGGAAACAGTATTAAAATTTGGAGAAATTGATGATAGACAGGGTTTATGGACTAGGCCTGGAAATTTCGTTTGTAATGGACCAATGAATCTAAAGTCTTGGGAACTTAACAAAAAAATTATTGTTGAAAAGAATCCATTATATTGGGATGCTGAGAAGGTTAGACTTAATGAAATGCATTTTTATCCTGTCTCTGATATAAACACTGAAGAAAGGATGTTCAGAGCTGGCCAACTTCATCTAACTGGAACTGTCCCATCCCAGAAGTGTGGTATTTGGAGAGAGGAGGGAAATCCAAATTTAAGAATTGATCCATATATGGGAACTTATTACTACAGGGCAAATGTCAATGTTAAGCCTCTTGATAATATAAAAGTTAGAAAAGCATTAACTTATGCTATAGACAGGCAAAAACTTACTGAAAAAGTAACTCAATGTGGTCAAATTCCTGCATTTTCATTCACACCTCCAGGAGCTGCAGGATATAATCCAGAAACTGAAATACCATATGATCCTGAACTTGCTCGTAAACTTCTTGCTGAGGCTGGATATGAAAGTACAGAAGATTTTCCAGTGCTTCAAATTCTTTACAACACATCTGAGGACCATAGAAAGATTGCATTAACAATCCAGCAAATGTGGCAACAGAACCTAGGTATAAGTGTAGAACTTGAGAACATGGATTGGAAGGTTTACCTGAGTAGACAAAATTCAATGGATTACCAAATTTCAAGAGCTGGATGGATTGGCGATTATGAAGATCCGAATACTTTTTTAGATATTATGAGAACGGGAAGAGGTAATAATAGAACTGGGTGGAGTAACCCCGAGTTTGACGAGTTAGTTGGAAGAGCTAATGCTACAACTAATCAAGAAGAAAGATATAGACTGCTAGGAGAAGCTGAAAAGATTTTAATCGATGAACTACCAATTATACCTATTTATACATATGTTCGTTCCTATCAACTTTCACCAGATGTGAAAGGATATTTTCCTAATTATCTTGATCATCATCATCCTAAAACATTATATTTAGAGAGAGACTAAAAACCAGTGCTAAATATTCTGATAAAAAGAATTTTAATAGCAATTCCTGTTTTATTGGTTGTCGCTAGTTTGACATTCTTTTTTATTAGACTGGCTCCTGGTGGTCCATTTGATGCTGATAAGGTTGTTTCACCCCAGGTCATGAAAAACTTAAATGCTGCATATAATCTAGACGCACCTCTTCATGAGCAATATTTCGATTATATGTCAGGTGTTGTAGTTGGAGATTTTGGACCTTCTTTTCGATATCCTGGAAGATCTGTATCTGAAATGATTTATACAGGATTACCTATTACTTTTGAATTAGCTTTTTATGCATTGATGATTGCGGTTGCGCTTGGAATCTTTTCTGGGGTTTTAGCTGCTTTAAAAAGAAATACATTTTTAGATTACTTCCCAATGGCAATTGCTATGCTAGGAATATGTGTTCCAACTTTTTTAATGGGACCTATCTTAGTCCTAGTTTTTGGCATAAATTTTGAAATGTTGCCTGTTTCTGGCTGGGGTACTCTAGCAGGCGATAAGCTATTGCCATCAATAACTTTGGGTTTTGCTTACGCTGCTTATATTGCTCGGCTGAGTAGGGGTGGAATGTTAGAGGTCCTTGGACAAGATTTCATAAGAACTGCGAGAGCTAAAGGATTAAGTGAGTTTAGTATTGTTACAAGACACGCCATGCAAGGAGGATTATTACCAGTTGTCTCGTTTATGGGTCCTGCAATTGCAGGATTGCTGGGAGGGTCATTTGTTGTAGAAACAATATTCCAAATACCTGGACTAGGAAGATTTTATGTTGAAGCAGCATTTAATAGGGACTATACGATGATTCTTGGAACGACAATTTTCTTTTCAGCAATGATAATCTTCTTCAATCTTTTATCTGATTTAGCTGTGCTTTTACTGAATCCAAGAGCTAGGGAAAATTTATGAATAATTCTTCTCTTTGGCAAGATGCAATAAGAAGACTTATCCAAAATAGGGCAGCTATGATTGGCGGCATAACAATACTTTTGTTAATAGTGCTTGCAATTTTTGCTCCTTGGATAGCTCCTTACTCCTATTCATATCAAAATCTAGATATTGGAGCCTCTCCGCCATCTGCAGAGCATTTATTGGGTACTGATGTGCTTGGAAGAGATCTGTTAAGCAGGTTATTGTACGGAGCCAGAATATCATTATTGGTAGGTTTTGTTGCTACAGGAGTAGCTTTAGTTATTGGGGTAAGCTGGGGAATTATTGCTGGTTACTTTGGTGGAAGAATTGACTCTGTAATGATGAGAATAGTTGATGTCTTATATGGTCTTCCATTTATCATTTTTATAATTCTTCTGATGGTGATATTTGGTAGGAATATATGGCTTTTGTTTGCTGCTATTGGAGCAGTTGAATGGCTAACAATGGCAAGAATTGTAAGAGCGCAGGTCATAGGTTTGAAGAATCAGGAATTCGTTCAGGCTGCTCAAGTCATGGGAGTTAGCAATTTTTCAATGTTTAGGAGGCACATACTGCCAAATATCCTTGGACCTATTGCGGTTTATGCAACATTAACAATACCGCAAGTTATGCTTCTAGAAGCTTTTCTGAGCTTTCTAGGTCTAGGAATTCAACCACCTATGAGTAGCTGGGGAACTTTAATTAGATATGGAGTTGAATCAATGGAAGAGCACTACTGGCTTTTAATTTATCCAGGCCTAACCTTTACGATAACTCTTTTTGCCTTAAATTTTTTTGGAGATGGCTTAAGAGATGCTCTTGATCCTAAAACCTCTGACAACTAAAAAGCTTTAATAGTAATTTTTAAGATTTGACCAGGCCTTATAATATCTAAATTATCATTATCCTGCCTGATAGTTTTTATAGAAACATTAAAAAGTTTAGATATTTTTGATAAGTTATCACCTTGTTTTACAGAATAAAGTATTGTTCTTTTTTTTGATTCTATATTTCGAAAGATGTTCTTATTTCCAATGTTTAATACCTGTCCAATTTTTAAAACAGATCCATTATCAATATTATTTATATCCATAATCTTTTTCTCTGAAACTCCAAATTTTTTCGCCAAGCTCCAAAGTGTGTCACCCTCGCTCACTACATGAGCTTCAAAGGGAATAAGAATATTTGATGATGCTTGCCCCACAGGTATTAGTAGTATTTGATCAATTGAGAGTAAATCTGATTCAAGCTGATTTACTTGTCTTATGATATCAATTTTTGTTCTGTATTTTTTCGCTAATGCCCATAAACTTTCTCCTCTTGAGACATCATGTGAAATCCAATTAATTTTTTGAGATTGAACATATTCCTGCCCACTTGTTTCATATTTTATTTTATTTTCAATTGGTACATAAAAAGTGCTTGTCATATTTGGATCTGTTGCCCACTTTGTATAGCCTGCATTCAATTTATAAAGGAGTTCTGGTTTAATACTAAGAAAATCACTGAAGTTTAAGATCTCGATCTGTTCTTGGAACGAAATTTTATCTACAACCTTTGCATAGGGAATTTCTGGAAGCTCAATATTATATTTTTCATTATTATTTATAAGCTCAATCAGTGCTAAAAATTTTGGAATATAGTTTCTAGTTTGAACTGATAAAGGTAAATCCTTATAAGAAAAGTTTACTACCCTTCTTGGACTTCTTTGAATAGCCTTTGAAGTAAAGGTTGGACCTGCATTGTATGCAACTAGAACAAGATAAATATCTTCATTAAATCTCTTGTATAGATAGTCAATATATCTAATTGCAGCATCAGTTGATTTAAAGGGATCATGTCTTTCTTCAACCCACCAATTTTCTTTTAACCCTAGCAAGTCTGCTGTTCGTGGCATTATTTGCCACAATCCTACTGCTCCAGATGAAGATATAGAAAACGGATCATAACTACTCTCAATAAATGGTAAAAAAGCTAGTTCTACAGGTAGATTATTTCTTTGAAGTTCCTCCAAAACATAATATAAAAAATAATATGAGTTTTTAAGATAATTTTCGAAAAGATCAACATTTTGAAGATGTTGATTCATGTAATAGAGTGTTAAATCATCAATCTCATATTCTCTTATTAATGCCTCATCCTTTAAGACTTCCCAAATACTCTTAATTTCTGGCTCAGAGGGTTCAACAATATCAATGAGAGTAATTTCATCACTCTCCACAATCTCTTCATTCATAGGGACAGAAAGATCAGGAATTAATTCAAAGTCTTCATTATTAGTCACCTCAAAAATCTGACAACCAGATAGAAGTAGAATAAGAAATAAAGATTTTATGTTGAGTCTTTCCATTCTCGAATATATCTGAACATTTCTTCTTCCGATGGATTATTCAATCCAAATTCTTGCATGAGACGAATATTATCACTTAAGAGATCGCATCTTAAAAAAGGATTAGTTTTTTTTTCTAGCTCAATCGAGGAGGGCAGAGAAGTACCATTCATCAAAATAAGTTCATCTATTTCAGCATTTCTCATTTTTAACTCATTATTTTCAGGCTCAACCTTAGTAGAGAATATCAAATTACTTTTTGTATATTCGTGCCCGCAATAGATTTGTGTACTTTCTGGCAATCTTTTTAATTTATTTAAAGAGGCAAACATCTGATTAAATGTACCTTCAAAAACTCTTCCACATCCTCCAGCAAACAAGGTATCACCACAAAAAAGAATATCATTTTCTTCATTGTAGAAAGCTATGTGATCTAGAGTGTGACCGGGGACCTCGATAATTTCAAAACTAATACCAAGACTTATAACTCTATCTCCTTGAGATACTTTTTCATTTATTAGCTCATAACTATTTTTAGGTCCATAGATTGATCCAGAGATCTTATTTTTTAATTCAGGAACACCTGCAGTATGATCAAAATGATGGTGAGTAATTAAAATATCTTTAAGATTTTTATTATATTTTTCTAGATATTTAAGAACGGGTGATGCATCACCAGGATCAACAACTGATACATCTTCATTAGTTTCAAGCAACCAAATATAATTATCAGTATATGCTTTTAATGGTTTAATATTAATCACATGCAAATTTTACAACTAACGAGATGAAAACTGTAATTATTTACACAGATGGAGCCTGCAGAGGTAATCCTGGTCCTGGTGGTTGGGGCGTTCTTATTGAATTTGGGCAATTATCTAGAGAGCTATACGGTGGAGAGAACAATACCACTAACAATAAGATGGAATTAAAAGCAGCTATTATGGCTCTCAGAGAATTAAAAGAGCCTTGTGAAATCATTTTTTATACAGATTCTAAATATGTGCTGAAAGGCATTGAGGAATGGATACATAATTGGAAAAAAAAGGGGTGGGTAGGATCAAATAAAAAACCAATAAAAAATATTGAACTTTGGAAAGAATTAGATCAACTTAGAGATGAACATACTATAAAATGGAATTGGGTTAAAGGTCATTCAGGTGATCCGGGTAATGAGGCGGCAGACATGCTTGCAAATAAAGGTATAGACGAACTTTAAAATGGAAAATAGGCACATAGTTCTTGACACAGAAACCACGGGCTTAGAGGTGGAAAAAGGACATAGAATCATTGAGATAGGTGGAGTCGTAATGAATGGCAGAAAAAAGACCTCAGAAACATTTCATGTATATATAAATCCACAAAGAGAAATTGATAAAGAAGCACAAGCTGTGCATGGAATATCTAATGAAGAGCTTCAAGATAAGCCAATTTTCTCAGAGATCGCAGAAGATTTATTAGAATTTATTGATGGTTCAACATTAGTAATTCACAATGCAGATTTTGATGTTGGTTTTTTAGATGCTGAATTTAGAATAGCATCGTCAACCTATCCTTCAATTTCTGATATTTGTCAAATTAAAGACACCCTCGCAATTGCAAGAAATAAGTTTCCAGGACAAAGAAACTCACTAGATGCGCTTTCAAAACGTTTCGAAATTAATGGTTATGACAGAAGCTTTCATGGTGCTTTGCTTGATGCCAATATATTAGCTGATGTTTACTCAAATCTTACTGGAGGTCAAAGTAAGATTAATTTTGCAAATAAATTTGAAGCTGATTCAAAGAAAGAAGATAAAAAACAAAAAAGTAAACTGTTAAATAATCTTGAAATTACAAAAATTGTTACCTCCAAGGAAGATGAGCTTTTGCACTCTAAAAGACTAAAAGAAATTGAGGAAAAGATCGGTAAAAAGGTATTGTGGGATTAAATAATGAAGGTAACTAGATTTGCTCCAAGCCCAACCGGTAATCTTCATATAGGAGGTGTCAGGACCGCTTTATTTAATTATGTTTTTTCAAAACAATCTGGAGGTCTTTTTTTAATAAGAGTAGAGGATACTGACAGAGAGAGATCAAAAAGGGAATATGAAGAGGATATAATTTCTGGACTTGAATGGCTTGGTATATCTCCTGATAAAACACCAATACGACAATCAGAAAGATATGATATTTATCAGAGGGCTGCTGAGAGGCTAATCAGTTCTGGTAATGCTTACTGGTGTGATTGCTCTCCAGAAGACTTAGAAGAGATGCGCAAAGAACAGGCTGCTTTGGGTAAAAAACCAATGTATGACGGTCGAAGTAGAGATCTAGGACTTAAAAAATCTGAAAATACAGTTCTAAGGCTTGCAACACCGCTTGAAGGTGAAACTATAGTAAATGATTTAATCCGTGGTGAAATAATTTTTAGTAATAGCGAATTAGATGATCTTATTTTGCTAAGAAGTGATGGAACTCCAACATATCACTTCTGCAATGTTGTTGATGATTACGATCAAGGAGTAACAACAGTAATTCGTGGAGAGGATCATATTAGCAATACACCAAGACAGATTCATATCCAAAAAGCATTAGATTACCCAGAGCTTGAGTACGCACACTTGCCATTAGTTTTGGGTGAAGATAAGAAAAGACTTTCTAAAAGACATGCTGCAACCAGTCTAAATGCTTACAAAGAAATGGGATTTACTAAAGAAACAATCATAAATGCATTAGCATTACTTGGGTGGTCAACAGAAAATGAAATTTTTTTAATGGATGAATTAATTGAATCATTTAAGCTACAAAATGTACAAAAAGCAGCTGCAGTATTTGATCTAAAAAGATTTAACTGGGTTAGCTCTCAACAATTAGCAAAACTTAATGATGAAGCCTTTTTCGATGTGATTAAACCATTTATGAAGGATGAAGGTATCAATGAAGACTCAACAAACTATAAAAAAATAATTCTTGCAATGAGAACATCAAAAACTAACCTTAAAGATATAGCTCATGCAACAAGACCTTTCTTTTTTGAATTAGATGGATACGATGAAAAGGGTGTAAGTAAGTTTTTAAATGAATCTCTTGAAACTCTTAATTTTGCTCATGAGTTACTTTCAAAAATTACAGAATGGAATGAAACAGAATTAGATATTGCGCTAATAAATGTTCGAGATTATTTTAATCTTCCAATTCCAAAGGTAAATCAACCTATGAGGATAGCTCTTGTAGGCTCAACAGTTTCTCCATCACTTGGTTTAACACTTGAGCTATTTGGTAAAGAGAAGTCTTTAGAGAGAATAAAGAAAGCTATTGAATTTATTGGCTAGACTTTTCTACTGAAACACCTGAATTAGGTCTTCTTAAATCTGCAAATCCATAATTAATACCATCTATTATTTGAATTGACTGCGTACTTCCAATAGTATCAGATGGTTTCAAACGATGACCCATTTTATCAAGAATATTTAAGTTATCTTGACTTAATGTTGATTCAAACTCAAAGTCTTCATAAGGCCAATCCTTATGAATACGAGGAAGCATAGTTGCATCGCCTATATGCAAATCAAAGTCTATTATTCCAGTTACAACTCTCAAATTAGCTGCAGGTATTTGTGATCCTCCTGGAGATCCAGTAATTAAAAATAACTCGTCTTTTTTATTAAATACCATTATTGGATGCATCGTACTCATAGGACGCTTACCAGGCATAAATTTGTTACCAGGACTTGATGCCCTGCTAGTTGAAGATTTATCGCCATACTTATAAGCAAAATTCCTCATTTGATTATTCATCAAGATTCCTGTTCCTGGAATAGTTACACCAGAGCCAAATGAATAGCCCAGAGTATAGGTATTAGAGACAGCATTTCCATCTCGATCTATTACTGAGTAATGTGTAGTATCTTTGCTTTCTTCAATATGATTATATTTTTGTATTGAGGAAGATCTTGATGCTTTATCAAAAGCTATGTTTTTAGTGAGAAGTTTAGCCCTCCCTTTAGAAATTAGATCTTTTGTAGGCACATTATAAAAGTCTGGATCTCCAACATGATGAGATCTATTGTTATGACCTCGTCTAAGTGCCTCAGCTAAAAGATGATAAGTCAATGAGGAATCTTTTCTATACTTTTTAAGATTAAAGTAACTTAGGACATTTAGGGCTGTTAAAAATGCCACTCCTCCACCAGATGGCGGGCCTTGAGTATAAACACTGTATCCTCGGTAATTAACTCCAACAGGATCTCTAAACTTAGATGTGTACTGCATAAGATCGTTTTTATCAATAAAACCTTCATTATCATTCATTGAAGATTCAATCTTTTCTGAAACCCATCCATCATAAAAACCTTTTTTGCCATTAATGGATATTGCCTCAAAAGTTCTAGCTAGATCAGGTCTTTTCATAACTGTGCCAATAGCTATTGGCAAATTATTTTTGAAGTATATTCTCCTAGATTCAGGATCTTTCCTTAGTTGATCAGAGCTACCAATTGCATTGTGTAAATCATAGGAGACAATAATTCCACTTTTTGCCTGCTCTATTACTGGTTTCAAAACCTTATCAAGAGAAAGTTTTCCAAATTTTTCATGAGCTTCCAATAAACCATACACAGTGCCTGGAACAGCAGATGCTTTGTAACCATATTTAGTTAGGTCATAGTCATCATCCTGTATCTGAGGAGGAGATTTAGAACCAAATAAGTCTTTTAGATTGGAGTTTAAAGAAGATCTACTCCTGTAGTCGATTGAAAATAATTCTTTTTGCTTCTCAAGATAGATCAGCATAAATCCACCACCGCCAAGATTTCCAGCTCTTGGTAGAGTAGTTGTAAGAGAAAATCCTACTGCAACTGCAGCATCAACTGCATTTCCACCAGCTTCAAGTATCTGTGTTCCTATCTCTGATGACTCAAGATTCTGTGAGACAACCATACCATTGCTTGAAACTATAGGATGAAAGGGTGAATTGTAATCAAGGTATGCATCCACCTGAACATCTTGAACATACAAAAGACTAAAAAGAATAAAAAGTCTAATGAATTTCATTAAAAAATAACTTTTGCAAAGTAGTAGGCAAAAATTGTGACAACAAAGATTCCTGCAATATTAATTAAGAAGCCAGCTCTCATCATATCAATTATTTTAAACTTATTAGCACCATAAACAATTGCATTAGGTGGGGTAGCAACTGGCAACATGAAAGCACAGCTTGCGGCAAGAACAACTGGAACAGTTAAAACTTCTGGTGTCACACCAACGGCGACTGCAACAGCTCCAAAAACTGGCAGAAATGTTGAGGTTGTAGCAACATTACTTGTAACTTCGGTCAAAAATATTATTAATGCTGCAACAGCCATTACTAAAATCATTAATGGAACAGTCTTAAGACTTACCAGACTTTGCCCAATCCATAGTCCAAGTCCTGTATCATTAATTTGTACACCCAGAGAAAGACCGCCACCAAAAAGAAGTAGTAGGCCCCAGGGCAGCTTGCTAGATTGCTCCCAAGCGAGTAATTCACCTTTTCTTCCACTTGATGGAATAATAAATAAAGCTATTGCAACTATAATTGCTATACCCGCATCGGTTAAACCAATCACATAATTGTCTATAAGACTTCGGAACATCCAAAGTCCTGCAGCAATAGAGAAAACTATTCCAACTCTAAATTCGTCTTTGGACATTGGACCCATATCATAAAGCATCTTTGAAAGCGTTCTTTTTGTCTCATCTGATGCTGCAAAATTAACTGGATAAACGACTTTTGTTAGGATAAACCATGCTAGGGCAAGCATAAAAATCGAGACAGGCACGCCCAATTTCATCCAATCAACCATGGAAATCTCCAAATTATAGACTTCTTGCATAAAAGAGCTAAAAACAATATTTGGTGCGGTGCCAACAAGAGTAGACATTCCTCCAATAGTTGCTGCATATGCAATCGATAGCAAAAGGGCCTTATCAAAATTTCCTTTATCTTTTTCAGACATATTTGGAACTGTTTTAGCGACCACTGAACATATTGCAAGGCCAATTGGTAATAACATAAGAGTTGTTGATGTATTCATAACCCACATGCTTATAAGTGCTGAAACTAACATAAATCCACCAATAAGCTTTGGTCCGTCTGAGCCCAATCTTTTAATCATAATTAAAGCTAGACGTTTATGCAGCCCTGATCTTTCTATTGATAATGCTATTAAGAAGCCACCCAAAAAAAGATAAATGTTTTTATTAGCATATGGTAGAGCAGCTGTCTCTATTGAAGTGACTCCTAATATTGGAAATAGTGCAAGAGGTAAAAGAGAAGTTACAGGTATAGGTATTGCTTCAGTTGCCCACCAAGTAACCATCAAAACAGCAACTGCAGAAACTAGCCAAGCACTCTCTGTTAATCCTGAAGGAGATGGAAGAAAAAAGATTGTAAAGAAAAGAAATACTCCTATCCAAAAACCTCTTTTTCTTATAGCCATAATTTAATTATAGGATAAAAAAAGGGAGCTTTTCGCTCCCTTTTTAAAATAATGATTAATTAGAATTTTTGATAGAATTCAATTGAGTAGCTTCTACCATAATCACTATGAACATCACCAACAAATCCCCACGTATATTCATCAGCTAGAGGCGCTCTCTCATCCTCGAGGTTTCTAATTTGACCTCTCATTCTAAGACCATTTTTAAACTTATAACCGAGAGTTAAGTTAAGTGTAAGCATTGATTCGACAGTCCAATACTTTCCACATACACCATCACCAACTGATTCACAAGCTAGAGATCCGTCGGAACGTCTTGCATTATCGGTTACTCCAATCTCTTCAAAGCTACCGACTTTTGTTCCAGAAAGATAAGCATCAAATTGATTATGTTTCCAGCCAAGCCTCATTGAGTCTTTAACTTCTGGATAAGCTCTTCTATCAAAAGTTCCAAGAAGATCTCCAAAACCTGAGGCACTTATTAAACCCTCAAGTGGACCACCAGGACCAGATGCAGCAACAAGTTCAGCCATTGGTCCAGAAGCCTCTTGGAGGAATTCATCAAACTGAACTCTCATAAATTTTGCACTGAATGAGCCTGCTGCAGTTTCAACAGAATATTCAATAGCATAATCGGTTCCTTTAAGTGTTCTATCATCAAGGTTTAGATAAGTGTCATTAACTCTGACAACTTGTCCAGCTAAGCAAAGATTTGGATCCCAGTTTGCATTATAGGTATCTGATTCGGGATCATTATCTGGAATAAAATCTCCTCTTATAACATTAGGATTACCTACACATTCATTTGGTCCTCCCTCAAATCTGATAAGGGTATCAAGAAGAATATGATTTCTTTCACCAAAAAGACCAATTACATTCTCTTGAGCAATTTCCCACTTATCAACAGTAAGCACGAGATTATCTCCAGGAGTTATTACAAATCCAATTGAAGTATTTGTAGACTCTTCAGCTTTAAGATCATCATTCCCTTGGGCAACTCTTTGAATGGAGTAATTATCATAATTCTCTCCAAGAGCAGCAGTATAAAGAGCATCTTCCTGTGAATTATTTCTCACAACCAAGCCCTCATTCACAGTAATTAGATTAGGAGCTCTAAAAGAAGTTGACGTGGATGCTCTTAGTTTACCCCATGAAAAAGGCTCATATCCTATAACAAACTTACCAACAACATTGTTTCCATAGTCGTCAGCATCCTCAGCTCTAAGAGCAATTTGGGATTCAAGATTTTCAGCTAAAGGAACTATAAGTTCTGTAAACAAAGATGTTACTGTTCTCTCACCATATGTATCCGGAGAAGGGCTACTATTCACAATATCAGAAATATAGGGAAATGTAGATTGATTGGCAGCTTGAGGAGGAGTGGAGTAAACAAAGGTACCATTAATTCTTGGATCTCTTAAATCTTCCATTGTTTCCGTCCTAACTTCTAGACCAACTAACATACCAGCGTCTCCAGCTGGCATTGAGAATATTGAATCATTTGACATTTTTAAATCAGCAGAAAAAAGCTCAGTAGTGTTATCTCTATAGATAGAAACAGTAAAAGATTCTTCATTACAGTTTAGTCCAGCACAAAATGGATTGTAAGCATTAGGTGTAGAGTCTGCTAAAGCTTCATTAAGAAGCGTCATACTTTGTCTTCCATGATTATCCATTTCAGAAGTTGCTCTTGACATTACAATCCCAGAATCCCAATCCCAGTTATTCCATTGACCTCTAAAGCCTTGAACAAATCTCCATGTTTCTCTTGTTGAATCCCAACTCCTTGGAGTAGAAAATCTAAAACGTCTAAACCATAATTCATCGCCCTCAGCATCAACAAAAAGAGTACCATTTGGTCTTTGAAGTTGATTCAACCAATAATTTGTTGAGGGAACCAGAATGGGTTGAGTATTTCCACCATTTCTGGCACTCGATCCCATACCTAGTGGTGCTCCACCATAAAGTTGTTTACTTGAATCAGACTTGTAAATACTTGCTTCTGTATAAACCTCAACACCATTATCTAAAGTGGTGTTATAAAACATAACTAGATTATTTCTTAATAAAGGACCTCTTTTATCATATGTGGTTCCGTAAGCTAATCTTGCATAGTCTCTGATTGAGCTAGAGTCATATAAGCACATGTGATCAAGCCCAGGAATGTTGTATAGATTAGATGAACTATTACTAGTACAGTTTGAGTCATTAGGTTCAAATATAGTAAATACATTTCCACCTTCATAAAATTGCGCCCAAACAGAACTTGTACTCATATTTCTCCAAGTTGTGTCGTTAAAGGCACCCCTGGGATCATCACTGTCTGGACTTGGTAAAAATCCTCTTAAATCACCAGCAGCCCACTTTGGATCTTCAATACCACGCACTCTTTCTCTATCATATCTATCAAAGTAAATGGAAATATTAGAGCCGTTACTCATAGTTTTACCCCATTGGATGCTTACTTTATTATCTTTTGCATCAAAGCTGTCATACCAGTTTTGTCTAACTCTCATTGTTAAACCATCAAAATCATCCTTAAGAACAGTATTTATTACACCAGCTACTGCGTCAGCACCATAAATAGCTGAAGCACCATCTCTAAGGATTTCTACTCTTTCAGCTCCATAGACAGGTATTAAGTTCGAGTTGACACTTGATACTGGGACAAAACTTCCTCCAACCCACTCAGTTGCATAGCCAGGTGATTGGACTAATCTTCTTCCATTTAAAAGAGTAACAGTATTACCAGTCCCAATATTTCTTAAATCAAGAGAACCAACATCACCTCTGGACGCGTTATACCCACCACTGAAATCAGTTTGGTTAAAATTATTACCTCCATTTTCAGCTAAATCAGCAAATAACTCTTCACCTGATTCAACAGCTAAGCTTTCAATATCTGCAGTAGTAATTACTGTAACTGGCAAAGCGCCTGTAATTTTTGCTCCCTTAATTTGTGAACCAACTACAACGACCTCTTCAACATCAGATTCCTCTTGAGCTAACACAAGTGTAATAGGTAAAATTAATAAAATTGATAAAAGTTTAAGAAACTTCATATTCTCCCCCTAATTTATAGAATAATGGTTATTTTATAACTTATTTAAGGCATGAAATCAAATTGATGGGACGCTGAAAAAATGCAAGATTTTACCAAGAAACAACTTGATTTCGTTGGAACTTAATCCTTTTTCCAACCCATTCTTCGTTCTTCAAAACATTTATAAATTCTTGTTTATTTGAGGTAACAACTTTCCTATGACAATCTTCATCTTCAAGGTATAGTACCGCGATCATATTTTGATTATTGTTTTCAAAAAATGTATAACCAATTATTTTCCCATCTCCATGCAGTTTTGATGACAAATTAAAGGGAGTCTCTTTTGATATGACTTTTTTTGTAACATCAGAATGAATAAATCTCTCCTTATATTTATTACCCCAAACACAAAAGGATTGCTTAGTCATCATTCCAGAGACACCTGTAACTAAACCATAATTTATTTCATTTGCTCTAATCTTTTTTATCATTTCAACAGATGAATGAAGAACATAGCTATTAAGAGGACCTCCCGCAAATGGCATAGAGCCTGTGACAGTAAGAGGTTCGCGATCTTCAATTTTTAATGAATCTTTGAACATTCTTACAGCCGCAGGAAAACAGCTATATAAGTCATAAGCATCGATATTAATTCCTAATTTTTTGATATAACTCTTAATCATTTTTGCAGCATAATTCATGCCATAAGACTCGAATAGTTTTGGTCTTTGTTGAACAGATATCATATGATTATTTTCGGTTGATGCTATCGGATAAACTCTCTGGCTGGTGTCTATCATAAGCTTGTCTGCAATCTTTTCACTACAAATAATAAGAGCAGCTGATTGGTTAACATTCCAACTTGTACAATGGAGTTTGTTATAGGGATATGCCATTAACTTATTTTTTTTAGAATCAAAGATAATTTCCTTTTCTGAGAAAGATTCATCCGTCCAAGCATTTTTATTTTTAAGAGCCAAATCAGAAAATTGTTTGTATTGTTTCCCAATTTTTTCTTTATGCTCTTTAATTTCTTCATTGTGTGCTTTCCTAAGAGCAGTCTCGATTACTGCATAATAACCAACTGCCATTGCGCCCAAAGCTTCCAATTCTTCGTCACCATATAAGTCTTCCTTGGCTTTAATATAGAAGTCAGGATTTTCTTCAAGTTTTTTCTCTTTGAAAGATTTTTTTTCTATTTTTGATCTGAGATTTTTATACCTTGCTTCACCTCCCACAATTAAAGATGCTTCTATCTCACCCTTTTCAATTTGAAGACATGCTTCATTGATGAGATTCTGTTGTAAGACACCAATTTTTGTTACATAGGTGGTTGGATCTTTTTTAAAATTATTATTTTTCGCAATCCATTTACCAGGATCTCTATATTTCCAAAAGCCTTTTGGAATCCTTATTTCATCAACATAATTTTTAATAGATTCGTTACCAACATCTTTGATGGCAGATTTAGTAGCCTTATCCATTAAGATCAACGCTTCATCAAGTTCTTCGAAATTACCTTTTTGTTGAATTGCGGCGACACCAACTACAACCGGCCTATTTTTCATAGAGATTAATTATTCTTTGGGATTGAAGACATAGCGGATGTATTAAATCCTGCATCTACGTAAGTAATTTCTCCAGTAATGCCACTTGCTAAGTCAGAACATAGAAAAGCAGCAACATTTCCAACTTCCTCAGTTGTTACAGTTCTTCCAAGCGGAGCCCTATCTGCATACTCAGTGAGCATACTTCTAAAATTTTTAACCCCTGAAGCTGCAAGCGTTTTTATTGGACCTGCTGAAATAGCATTTACTCTTACACCCTTTTTTCCAAGTGAGGCAGCTAAAAATCTTGTATTAGCCTCAAGGCTAGCTTTTGCAAGACCCATAACATTGTAATTAGGTAGTGATTGAATGGATCCAAGATAAGTTAAAGTTAAAAGAGCTGCATTTTCACTTAGTATAGGAAGAGCTGCCTTTGCAAGGGCAGTAAAGCTATATGAACTTATGTCATGAGCGATTTTAAAACCTTCCCGTGTTGTAACTTCAGTAAAATCTCCTTCCAACTGATCTGTTGGTGCAAAACCAATAGAATGAACCAAACCATCGACTTTTCCCCATTTTGTCTTTATTTCGGAAAAAGCTTCATCAATGGAATCATCTGATGAAACATCACACTCTACTAATGTTGCAACTCCTAACTCCTCAGCAATTGGCTTAATTCTCTTAAGAAGTCGCTCGTTTTGATATAAAAATGCAAGTTCAGCACCATTTTTAGACATTGATTTGGCAATACCATTTGCAATAGAAAATTTATTGGCTATTCCTGTAATTATGATTTTTTTATTTTCAAGCATTTTAATTTGTCAAGTGTTGATTATAAGGCAATAAAACATATGTTTACATTCTTTTAAATATTTGTTTATATGGTCACATAAATGTCACAATTTGTGGCATAACTTTATATATATAAAAGGGGAAAAGTATGAATATACTAAAACTTAAATACTTTCTCGCATTAACTTTGACACTTGGGTTGTTCAATTTTGATATTGTTGCTCAGGATGAAGATGATGTTGAGGAGGTAATTGTTACTGGATCGAGGATCTTGAATGATGAATTCTCATCCTCAAGCCCAGTTACAATAATTTCTGAAGAAGACATTCTTTCTGGTGGTAACGCCAGTGTGGATGAATTTCTTAAGTACACTCCTGCCTTTACAGGTTATCAACTTGGTACATCTACCAATAATGGTGGTGATGGATCAAGAAAGGTTGACCTCAGAGGTCTTGGCTTCAACAGAACTCTTGTTCTAGTTAATTCTAGAAGAGTTATTGGTGATGTTGGTGGAGATGGTGCTGTTGATGTTGGTGGTATTCCAGAAATCATGATTAAGCGAGTTGAAGTTCTTAAAGATGGAGCGTCAACTACTTATGGTTCTGATGCTATTTCAGGTGTCGTAAACTTTATTCTCGATGACGAGTTTGAAGGACTAAAAGTTTCAGCTGGAATGGGTGAGGGACTAGAAAATGGACAAGCTGCTAATGAAGACTTCGGTATTATGGCTGGTCTTAATGCGGATAGAGGAAATGTTGTATTTGCTGTTGGTTATAAAAATCAGGGTGAGATGCTTCAAGCAGAGCAACCTTGGGCAGTTGATGCTTTATATCCTCAAGTCCAAGCTGACGGAACAATTACAGCTGTAGGTTCAGGTTCATCAAATTCAAGAAGAATTAGAGTTCCTGACTACGGTAGTTATATTTATGACGAAGATTTAGGAGCTGCAAGACCATTTGTAGCGCCTGGTGATGTTTATAATTATGCTCCAGTAAATGCACTAATTACGCCAAATGAGAGAACTCAAATGGCAGTAATGGGTGAATTAGAAATTGTTGATGGCGTGGATTTCTATTTTTCAGGTATGTACAACAGAAGATATTCGCATCAAAGACTCGCACCAGATGCATCTTTTGGAGTTAGCTGTTCTGTAGAAACACCTAATAATGGTACTCAGTGTAATGACTATGTGCCTGCTAATAATCCATATAATCCATTTGGGAGTGTTAATTGCTCAAATGACTTAGATTTATGTGATATAGGTGTAAGAATCAATAGACGTTTTGAGGAATCTGGTGGAAGATTATTTGAACAAACAGTCGATAACTATAGCCTCGTTGGAGGTGTTACATGGTTGATGGGTGGATTTGTTCATGATGTCTCACTCACTTTTGGTGAAACAGAGCAAGTTGACGAAACACTTAACTATGGTCGTTTTGACAGATGGGCCATTGCGGTCGATCCAGAAGCCTGTGCTGCAAGTGCAGCATGTCCAGGTGTCTTAAATCCATTTGGAAACTTCGGGAGCATTACTCCTGAACAAATGTCTTTCTTAACAGCAGGATCATTAAAAGATCAGTCTGGTGCAGATTTTGACATGTTTTCATATGTAATTTCATCTGATAACTTCGCTATTGGTTTTGAGAAAAGACAAGAATATGGTTATTTCAAACCAGATGAGTTTAGTGCTGAGGGCCTAACAACAGGTGGTGCATCCGCTCCGCTTAGAGGTGGATTTAGTGTTAATGAGGTATTTGGTGAATACTTAATGGATGTTAGTGATGATCTAAATATGGATTTATCTGTTAGATACTCTGACTATGACACTGTTGGATCAGCAACGGTATTTAAAGTCGGTGCAGACTATACAATTAATGACAACATGAGGCTAAGAGCAACATATGGAACTGGTTTCAGAGCTCCAAATGTTTCAGAGTTAAACACTGATGCAAGTACAAGTTTTCCAGTTATAGATCTTCCATGTCAAATGGGTGATAGAAGACTTGCAGCAGGACTTATTTCTCAAACTGTCTATGATAATTGTCAAGCGCTTGGATTTAATACAACCGATGCAGGTGAGTATGGATTTGGATGGCAGTCATATCATGAGTACTATGCTGATGGTGACTTAGCGCCAGAAGAGTCAACAAACCTCTCTATTGGATTAGTGATGGAGGATGTTTTAATTGATGGCCTATCATTGGCAATTGATTACTGGAATATTGAAATTGATGAAGTAATTGCTCTGCCAATTGCTAACTTAATTTTCAGAGATTGTCTTTCACAAACTGTAATGGATTTCTCAACTGGAAGTTGCGGATTGTTCATAGACTATGGTTTAAATGATGATAGTGCCTTCGGTCCAAATGGAATGTATTACTTCAGCTATCCAGGAGATATCGAAACACCTTGGGGTAACCAGGGAACATTCTCCTCTGATGGTATAGACATAAGTGCTTCCATGTCTGGTGATCTTGATATGGGTAACATATCTGGTTATGTATTGTCATTTGATGCAACTATGCATAATTCATACGAGCAAGAATTCACTTTCGGTGGATCTTATGACTATGTTGGCACAGCAGATGGTTTTGCTGTCTATCCTGAATTCAGATATGTTCTTTCAGCTGGCTTACAGGGTGATAACTGGACTTCAGTTATGAACTTAAGAGGTGTTAGCGAATCTGATGATGTTTGGAGACCAGCAGTAACAACTGCAGATGCGAAAGCTGAAGCTATTACTTATGTTGATGCTGTTACTACATACGATTATGGTAACGCTACATTCAGATTTGGTATAAACAATTTAACTGACGAAAATCCTCCTTATTTCCATAGTAATTTCAATGGAAATACTGAGCCGGGCGTATATGACGTTATTGGTAGAAGGGCCTTTGTTAGTGTAGTTATTTCATACTAAAAAGTACTGAATCAATTTTAAGGGGGCTTTAGCCCCCTTTTTTTATTCTTTGTATTGAAAAAGTTCAGATATTAATGTCTAATAGCTGCTTCATTTTATAAAGGACTATCTTTAATATGCTAACTAAAGCCAAACTTTTAAGAATGCCAGCAAAGAAATATATGGCAAAAGAACAATTAGAATTTTTTACAGCCCAACTCACAGAACAGAAAGCTGAAGCCCTCAGCGAAATAGAGGATGCTAGGCAAAGACTAAGAGTCCCACCAGAGTGTAAAGATGAGGCTGATAGGGCATCTTTTGAAATGGATTCCCAGCTGTACCTAAGAATTGTTGATAGAAAATCAAAACTTGTTAAGAAAATTGACTTTGCACTAAGACGAATTAAGACTGGCGAATATGGCTATTGTATGGAAACAGGAGAGGCCATCGGCATACAAAGGCTTTTAATTAGACCAACTGCTGAATTTTGTGCGGACATAAAATATATCAATGATGATCAGGAAAAACACTTCGCAGAATAAACTCATCAAGTTAATTCCCCTTCAATAAATAAATATTTACTTCAAAAATATAGTTAGGTAAGATTTAGAATCTTTTGGGGCTATAGCTCAGTTGGGAGAGCGTCTGGCTGGCAGCCAGAAGGTCAACGGTTCGAGCCCGTTTAGCTCCACCAAATTTATTATGAAAACTAAAAAGTCAATATCATTAATAGGCATGGCTGGAACGGGAAAATCAACGATAGGTAATAAACTTGCTCAATATTTAGGATTTAATTTTATCGATAGCGATTTATTAATTGAAAAACAATATAAAAAATCATTACAAGAAATCTTAGTCGAAAGAGGTAATAAATCTTTCAAAGATATTGAACAAAATAATTTGATGTCAATAAAGTTCAATGATCTTGTTTTAGCTACTGGTGGAAGTGCCATATTCTCTGAATTAGCAATGAGCTATATCAGTAAAGAATCTACTATTATTTTCATAGAATCATCTTATAAAGATATCATTAGTCGCGTTCCTGATTTTTCTGAAAGGGGGTTCTTAAAAAAATCAGAACAAAATATTAAAGAAGCATTTGCTGAAAGAGGTCATCTATACAAATATTATGCAGATTTCACCGTTCAAAATAATGCGGAAATTGATCAGTGTATCGATAAAATATTCGAAATTATTGATAAAAAAATATGATTAACAAAATTTATTTTTTAATGACTTTATTTTTAGTAACGTCTTGTGGCAGTGGAGGTAATTCTGTAAATAATATTCAAAATAATGATGCAGTAATTAACCTCTCTGCAAGTTTAGATGAACAGTTGATTACCAGATATACAACTCTGAGCTGGGAAACAGACAATGTTAATTCATGCACAGCTTCTGGAGATTGGTCAGGAAACAAACCATTAAATGGATCATCTGAAGTGCAGGTTAATAGAATAGGGATTAATACTTACACCTTAAATTGTAGCGGAGAAAATGGATCCATAAGCTTATCTGTAAGTGTAATTGGATACATTATTGAAAGAAAAATAATTCAACAATCAATTAATGGGACCATCCAAGATAGAGAGTTTTTTATAAGATACCCTGAAAATCCTATCGAAATCACTTATCCGCTTGTATTCATTTTTCATGGTGCAGGTGGAAACGGTGAAGATGAGCTTAATAGACATCAAGCTATTCTAAGCTTAATTGATGCAGGTGAATTTGTGGGTATTTTTCCTTCTGGATATCAGAACAAGTGGAACGTTAGCAATGAAACTAGCGCAGATGATGTTGATTTCTTTAGAATTATCATGAATGAAATTAGTTCAAATACACTTTTTGATTTTGAAAAAGTCTATGGCATTGGCATTTCTAATGGCTCTGGAATGGTAAATAAAATCGGAAAAGAAACCTATGCTTTAAAGGGTATTGCTCCTTTAATCAGTCAACAAACTGTTGAAACCGGCAATACTATTCCCGAGGGAGTTTTATCAGTTTTTCAAGTGAATGGAGATAGCGATAATACGGTACCTGTAAGTGGCGGAATAGGTGTAGCTAATACAAACTTTATGTCTGCTAAAGCAAGCGCAGAAAATTGGGCATTAAATTTTAGTTGCTCAATGGATCCAGAAGCAGAAATTCTTGAATGGGGTATAAGGACCGTAAATGCATTCACATTCTCAGGCTGTCTTCAAAACAATGAAGTAAAGTACTTTATCGTTGAAGATTCTGGTCATACTATCCAGTTTGGAGAAGGGGCAAATCTATTTAATCAAATATGGAATTTTTTCAAAGCTACAGGGAATTAGATTTACTTTCGACTATTGAGCATTTTCCATGCTTTAGAGGTTATATCCATTCCAAGAAAAGGTCTTATTAGTTTATATGCTAGACCTGGAATAATGGTATTCTTTCCAGCTTTAGAAGCTTTTTCAGTCATTTTTACAACCTTTTCAGCAGATACCCACATCCAAAAAGGTATTTTCTTTTCGAGATGATCAAGACCAGCTCTTTTGTGAGCATTTGTTTTTACATATCCAGGCAGTGAGATCGTGACAGAAATATTATCATTTGCTAGCTCCTCTCCAATTGATCTTCCATAAGAATAAATACCAGACTTTGCAGATGCATAAAGTGAAGATTTAGGCATTGGTGTTACTGCCCCTATACTTGATATGATGACAATCCTTGAAGCATCTTTCTCTTTTAATCTTGGTACCAATCCCTCAATTAAATCAATTACTCCTCCACACAGAAGATAATATAGTTCATCTCTTTGCAATGAAGAGCTTTCACCAGCTTTGCTCATTAGAGTTATTCCAGCATTAGCAACGACAAGATCTGGACAATCTACTTTATCAAGCAGCTCTAAAACAGAATCTTTCTTTGAAAGATCAAAATGATAATAGTTATTACTACTATTATGAAAGAACTCTCTGGCTTTTTTTGATCTTTCTTCGCTATGAGAAACTAAATCTAAAGACCAACCATTATGGTTTAAATACTTTGCATACTCAAAACCAATTCCTGAAGAAGCTCCTGTGATTAATGCTTTTTTCATCTTTATTTTTTTATTTAAGATTATAATCTTTTTTATGATGAAATATTTTGGCTTGAGATCAATATTTTCATTGATTGTTGCGATCACTTTTGTTTACTCTTGCGGAGGGGGTGGAGGAGGAACTGATCCGATACCTCAGATCTCAAATACCTCTCCGTTTTTCATAAATAATATTAGTGAGGTTGAAGTTGATGAAATGCAATTATCTGTTGCTATCATTTCTGCTAGTGATAATGATGGAGATCTCCTGCAGTATAGTCTTTCAGGAAATGATCCATCCTATTTCTCAATAACTAATCAAGGAGTAATTACTTTTAATCAGTCACCAAGTTATTTTGATAAGAATGAGTTCTCAATCCTGATTAATGTTACTGATAACGTTGCTTCAATTTCTCAAACACTAACAGTTTTTCTTTTGAGAGTTTGCACAGACAGTTTTTTAGGTAAAACAGTATGTTTTGAAGAGGAAAATACAAGTGTTGAATATGATAGATCAAATGATTATCCAACATGGCAAGACTGGGATGGCGATTGTCAGAATAATAGACATGAAGTACTCGAATCTGAACATATTGATGATGATTCTAATAATCCTTTAGTTTTTTCATCAGATGGATGTTTTGTTAATTCTGGCAAATGGCTCGATCCCTACGATAATCTTTATTATTTCTCATCATCTGAAGTTCAAATAGATCATGTTGTCGCATTATTTGAAGCGCATAAGAGTGGAGCATGGAGCTTTCCAGCTTCAAGAAAGCTTAAATTTGCTAACAATATTGATTTTGATGATCTTCTAATTGCGGTTGGAGGTTCATCCAATGCAAGCAAGGGCTCATCAGATCCATCTGACTGGATGCCAGTTAATTCCATGTATCATTGTGAATACCTAAATAAATGGCTCAATATTAAAGCTGAGTTTAGGCTTGGTCTTGATTTGGATGAAAGAGATACAATTACAAGTCTCTATCAAGAAAATAATTGCCAAAATTAAGCTTTTTTTATAAACATAATAATTTTTTGCTAAAAATTGATGTATGATTTTTAGATGGAGGAATTTTATGAATAAAAATATTTTTTACTTAACAGCCTTGCTGTTTGTTTTTGGTTGCTCTAACCAAGATTCTGAACCTGAGGTAATGGAATCCGTAGAAGCTGAAAGTCTTTTACTTGAGTATATGTGGTGTGACTTTGGACCCAATACATCTGAGGAAAGTTTAGATAAGCTGGTTGCAGATTTTAATGAGGTAACCAAAAATTCAGATCATCCAGTAGAGAGTGCTTGGGGATATTTCCCAACTTTTGAAACTGATAATTATGATGCAGTTTGGTTAAACGTTTGGTCAGATGAAGATTCAAGAAATGCTGGCTGGGAAGATTGGCTAGCGAATAGTGCTGAAGATTTTGAGGCCGCACATAATGATACTCTTGATTGTCAGGAAGACAGAGTCTTTCATTTCACTGGAACTGCCGGCATGCAGCCAGGCGTTGAGTGGTCAGATGAGCCACCTTTTAATGCAGATTATCATTTTTGTACTTTTAAAGATGAAAATGGAATGGATGAACTTGCACCAATAATGGCAAATTTTGATGCTTGGATTGATGGTAGAGAAAAAGATAGCATGTGGTATGTATGGCATGATCCTCTTTTCGATACTTCAGGTGTTGAAGGATCTGTTGATAGCGGGTATGACTATATGATCGGATTTTATTGGCAAAACAATGATGAAAGAGAAGCTGGATATTCTGCATACGCAGAGACTGATCTACAATCTCAATTTGACGAGATTGAATCCTGTCAGATAGTTGGATTTGAAGGTTATCCTATAGTTCAACCATCTACATAAAGTTTTTTACTTTATTCTAAAAGGGAGCTTGCTCCCTTTTTTCATTTATACTTAATTTATGTCAAAGCTATTTGATCTTCATAACAAGAATGTTCTGCTCACAGGTGCCTCTAAAGGGATGGGATTGGCCATGGCTCAAGGTTTAGTAAATCATGGAGCAAATGTTGTTATCTCAAGCAGAAAACTTGATCAGTGCCAAAAAGCTGTAGATTCTGTGAATGAATCTATTGGACAAGAAAAAGCATTCGCATTTTCCTGTAATGCATCAAGCAAAGATGAATTGAATGCACTGGTGGACTTTACAATGTCAAAGCTGGGATCAATAACAACTTTGGTATGTAATGCAGGTGTAAATTCATTTTTTGGATCAATGTCTGAAATAGACGATGAATCTTATGATAAGACTATGAACACAAATGTTAAGTCTAATCACTGGTTAATAAATATGGTCTCACCTATCATGGAAGAATCAGGAGGTGGATCAATCATGATTACTTCTAGTATCGCAGCATTCCATGCCTCTGAAACTTTAGGGGCATACAGTATTTCAAAGCTTGCTGTATTAGGTTTAGTAAGAAACTATGCCTCTGAATTAGGTCCCTCAAATATTAGAGTAAATGCTATTTGCCCTGGCCTTGTTAAAACAGATTTTTCAAAACTTTTATGGGAAAATCCAGAAGCTGAAAAAGCCTCAAGCCAGAGGATGCCGCTCAGAAGACTTGGTGAAGCTGATGATTTTAAAGGTGTTGCAGTTTTTCTGGCTTCGGATGAAAGTTCTTTTATGACAGGTCAAGCTTTAACAATTTGTGGTGGCGCAAGTATGTGGTCTTGAAAAAGATTTCAATCTAGCAGTTTTGTAGCCTCATTAAAGTGCTTTCTGCACAAGACTCTATATACATCATTGCCACCAATCTGAACTTTTGAACCTTTAGTTATAACCTTTCCGTTCTCATCTAGCCGCACAACCATTGTTGCCTTTCTGCTGCAAACATTACAAACCGTTTTGAGTTCGATTAGGTTGTCTGCTAATGCAAGCAGTGCTGCACTCCCTTCAAATAATTCTCCTCTAAAATCTGTTCTTATGCCATAACACATTACTGGAATATTTAATTCATCACATACTTTACACATTTGCGTTACATGGCTTTTCTTCAAAAATTGAGCTTCATCAACAAGAATTGCATCAATCTTTCTTTGTGAAAGTTCATTTTTTACATACTCATAAACTTTTAACTTTGAATCAATTATGACCGCTGAGGCGCTTAGTCCAATTCTAGACTTGATCAATCCTGAATTTTTGTCAGCATCCTCTCTAGGAATAAACAAAATTGTTTCGTTACCGGTCTCATGGTAGTTATGAGCAGATTGAAGTAAGGCCGTAGATTTACCAGCATTCATTGTTGAGTAAAAAAAGTGAACCTTAGCCATTAGCAAATTATAATGGTTTTATGAAAACTTTTGTTGAGAATGGGATCACTCATTTAGATCTTCATGGAGTAAGACATCATGAAGTAGATGATTTAGTTCTTGATTTTGTATTAAGAAATCAAGATTTGATTCCATTAGTTATAATTTGTGGTAACAGTGTTAAGATGATTTCTTTAACCAAATCTTGCCTAGATCTTAATAAAATAAAATATCAAGATATTCGCTTTGGATTAATTAGAGTAGAGAAGATTTAATTTATAATGTTCATATGAGTAAACTCCCAGACCTACTACTTTTTGATAAACAGTTATCAGAAGAGGAACTAGCAATTCAAAAAACTGCCAGAGACTATTGTGATAATTCTCTAATGCCGAGAATACAAAAAGCAAACAGAGACGAGCTATTTGATAAAGAAATTTATAAGGAGCTTGCTGAGCTTGGCTTGCTTGGACCTCATATAGAAGGATATGGATGTGCAGGGGTTAGTAACGTTGCTTATGGTTTGATAGCTCGAGAGATTGAAAGAGTTGATTCAAGTTATCGATCGGCATTTAGTGTTCAATCCTCACTTGCAATGTATGCAATATATAAATTTGGTTCTGAACAACAAAAAGAACACTTTATACCTGAGATGGCCAAGGGAAATATTATTGGGTGTTTTGGATTAACTGAACCTGATGCAGGATCTGATCCTGCTGGAATGAAATCTATTGCAAAGAAAGTTAGCGGAGGATATGAACTAACAGGTTCTAAGACATGGATCACTAATTCACCTATCGCAGACTTGTTTATTATTTGGGCAAAAGACGAGCAGGGTGTTTTAAGAGGATTTATTTTAGAGAGGAGGGATTCAAAAGGATTAGAAACCCCATATCTGGATGGTAAATTTGCACTTCGTGCTTCAGCCACTGGTATGATTTTTATGGATCAAGTGTTTGTTCCTGAGGATAAAGTATTGCCTGAGGTTCAAAGCTTTAAAGGACCATTTACTTGTCTTAACTCTGCGCGATATGGAATTGCTTGGGGTGTAATGGGTGCCGCAGAATTCTGTTGGGAAAAATCTCTAGAATATGTTCTTGATAGAAATCAATTTAATGCACCTTTAGCATCAAAACAATTAATTCAAAAAAAACTTGCAGATATGCAGACTGAAATTTCCCTGGGCATGCAAGCTGCTTTGAGAGTTGGAAGATTAATTGATGAAGAAAATTTTATTCCTGAAATGATATCGCTCATTAAAAGGAATAACTGCCAAAAAGCTCTTGAAATTGCACGATCAGCCAGAGACATCCATGGCGGTAATGGAATAAGCGATGAGTATCATGTAGTTAGACACTCAATGAATCTAGAGGCAGTTAATACTTATGAGGGCACTAGTGATATTCATGCCCTCATCTTAGGTCAAAAGCAAACTGGGATTAGCACATTCTAGAGTTTAATTACTTAAACTAGTATCCAAAAAGTCAACCATCTTCGAATAAAGCTCTAAATTATTAGTTTCTGAATAAAAACCATGACCTTCGTCACCCTTAATCATATATTCAAAAGGAATGTCAGCATCTTCTAGTGCCTCTTTTAACTGGAGTACTTGTTTATATGAAGCTTGCCTGTCTTGCCTTCCATGGATTACAAAGAGATCACCTTTGATGTTTTCTACATAATTAATTGGACTTGCTTTTTCTAAAATATCTCTTTCAGTATTTGGGTCACCCATCTCAATATGTTGTTGTGGTCGCCCCATATCTGCAAACATCCATTGTTTGTCATCGTAGAGTGTGAATAAATCAACAACACCAACATAATTGATGGCACATTTGAAAATGTCAGAGTTCTTTGTAATTCCTACCATTGCTGAATAACCACCATAACTAGCTCCAGAGATACAAACTTTATTTGTATCCACAAAACCTCTGTCAGTTGCCCAAGTAAGGGCATCAAGCAAGTCATCATGCATAGCTAATGACCATTGCTTGTTAGCTAGTTTCATTTTTTCAAGTCCAAAACCAACCGAGCCTCTGTAATTAACTTGAAGAACTCCATATCCTCTAGTTGCATATATCTGAACTTCTGGCCTGTAGCCAAAACTATCTTTTGCATTTGGACCTCCATGTGGATGCACAATAAATGGTATCTTTTGACCTTTTCTGTAAGTTGGAGGAAGGGTTATGTAGCCCGTTAGCTCAACGCCATCCCTTGCAGTAAAATTGAATGGAATCATATCTCCAAGTTCATACTCTTTAAGCCATGGAGCAAAATCAGCAACCTCAATGATGGCGCCTTCCATAACATCATAATAATGAAGTGCTCCTGGAGATTTGTCAGAGGAAGATGAAATTACAACCTTTGAAAAATCTGCACTTGTATTGAGTCCAATTTGTTTATCTGGAAATGTTGCTTGGACATTCTCTCTGATATACCCATAAGTTTCATCCCAATAAATATATTTTGTTTTTTCAGCAGAATATCTTAAGCCTAAATTAATTTTGTTATATCTATCTTGAAGAACTCTGCCATCTGAATAGCCTTGTCTTGGATTTGAAAAATCAAAAAAGGGATCATGAAAAACTTTTTCTACATATTCTTTTTTCTTCGTATCGTAAAGCCATAATGCATTTGTATCGGTATATTCCATTGTTTTATCCAAGGAACCATCTGGGTTAACCGCTTGACCAACACCAAAGAGCATTCTATTGTCAAAATCAAACGTTAGTGGCATGAAACATGGCTCTTGATGTTTGCATGAAGCCATTCTTTCATATTCTTTCGTAACTGGATCCATAAGATAGACATACGTATATAAGCCATCCTTTGGGCCATTTGGTTTATAGTCTTTTCTATCATCATGGTTTGTTACAAAACCTCTCGCATTTCCATCATGATCAATCAACCATTGAAGATGCCATTCATTTTTAATATCAGGAACCTCAGCAATTTTAGTGATTCGCTTAGTTTCAAGGTCGAGCCAATACAAATCTCTAAATCTCGAGGGAAATTGAGGCATCCTATTCTGAGTAATAATGATCTTATTTGGATACTGAGGCATGCTATCAAATAGGCGAGGGTACCTAACTCCCTGACCAGTGCTTGTTTGTTTTGCTTGGATTAAGGCTTCTCTCTTTCCAGTTTCGACATTCAATCCATATAATGTATAACAATCTACAGTGCCAGTTGAGCCAGCTCCTCTGTCACAAGATCTATTTACAAGAAGGGTATCGTTATTTATAAATGTTGCACTGCTTATTCGAGAATTAAGAGATGTTCCTGAATATTGTTTTTTCTCCATTGTTTCAAGGTTTATGACAACCAAAATTGGGACGGCTACATCTTCTTCCGGTGTTGTAATGTCGCAAGTGACATCACCTGAAGGAATCATAGCTGCAAAGTATTTACCATCGGGGGAGACTGAAACTCCTGTACCAGAGCCGTAACAAACGAGTTTATCTAATGGAATCTTTTCATTAGATTCAATTAAATTTGTTGAAAATAGGAATACAAAAACCATTAATAGATTTATTTTTTTCATAATTGCCTTTATTTATAGGTTAATAGTTGTAATTTGATACAAAAATAATACAAAGTTTTTCATTATCAAACAATACAAATGTCAAATTTCTTTTACATTTTTTACAAATTTTTGAGGTTATGTCTTTTTTTAATTTATAAAGAAAAATCTTGCATTAGAGCAGAATTATGTCAATATATGCCCTGGAAGCTTGTTTTTAAGAGGGCAAGCCGTGAAATTTATCTTTAAAGGGGATATTTATGAATATATATAGAGTTTTATTTAGCTTCTCAACTTTTCTTTTGTTTACGCTTACTTTCTCTATTTCTGCGGTTGCAGACCAAGAAGTAGACGAGGTTGAATCTGTTGAGGCAGTGGCTGAAGTATCTGATGATGAAGAGTCTGAAGATGAGGATGTTACTGATGTCGGTAAAGTTACCGTTACAGGTTCAAGAATTAAGAGAATTGATATCGAAGGAGCTACTCCAATAACAGTTATTACAAGAACAGATATTGACCAAGCTGGTTATGGTACTGTTTATGAAGCTGTTTCAAATCTTACACAAAACATTGGTGAAACCTTTGGTGAAAACTTCCAAGCTGGATTTACTCCTGCTAACCAGGTTGTTGACTTAAGAGATTTCGGTCCAGGAAGAACATTAGTTCTTGTCAATGGTAAGAGAATGGCTGACTATCCGTTTCCATACAATGGTCGTTCAGCATCTTTTAACTGGGCATCAATACCTTTAGCAGCAGTTGAGAGAATTGAGGTTCTCACAGCTGGAGCATCATCCATTTATGGATCTGATGCGATTGCTGGTGTTATAAACGTTGTTTTAGTTGAAGGTGTTGAAGAAACAAGTCTTAGAGTTAATGCCGGTAGGTATCTAGATGCCAGCGATGGTGGCGGTCAGGACTACGGTATAGAATTTACAACTGGCGGAGTATTTAATAAGTTTACTTACACCATTGCAGCAGAAATCACTCATCTTGATCCCCTTTTCACTACAGATAGAGATGATTATGATAATTATGATGATGAGAAAGGTGCTGGACCTGGTGAAGGATTCCCATGGGATTCCGTTAGAACTTATGGTGCTTTTGACCCATTTGGATTTGTTGGCTACACAGGTTATAGATACTGGGGCCCATCTGAGTTCTTAAATTCTTCTGGTGAAAATGCAGGCTTTACTTGTGATACAGCAACAAACGTTGACGGTGACTATGAAGCTACAATTGGTGATTTCTCACCTACAAGTTCAAGAGCTGATCAATCATTATGTTTCATGGGTAATGGTAACCCTCCGCAAACTATATGGAATGAAAGAGACAATGCATCAGTATTTTTCTCTGGAGCATATACTCTTAACGAAAGTGCAGAGCTATACGTTAAAGCAATGCAATTTAATACTGAAACTACTGGTGTTTACTGGAATAGTTTCTTCTACCCATTTTCTGGTGGTGCCGCTGGAGCGACTACAAGATGGTCTGCAGGTTATTCTGCATATGGACCTGCTGGAGCTTCTCTGCCACATCCCTATAACCCAGGTGAGTTAGTATGGGTTCAAGATATTTATTCATATAAAAAATATCAAGAGCCATCATGGGATTCTTCTTATGATGAAACTTCAGAAACAATTGATTTAGGTATCAGAGGAGTTTTAAATAATGGATGGGAATATGATGTTTCTCATACAACAAATGACTATACATCAGAATCTACTGGGACTCTCTGGTTAGATATTGAAATGACTGATCTTTACTTCAATATGGGCGGTGTTGATGGAATTGGTAACCCTTGTGTTATGGATGTTTACGAGTTAGTAGACATGGGGTATTGGGACGGTGTTCCTGGAAGTGCTTCAGATCCATATTATGGTTATTATCTATCAGCGATTTATGGCCAACCAACATGTATGAACTGGGATTTTGCATTAGGTGGAGTTGACTTCCCTTATCAAGATTATCAAGGAACAAATGATGAAAAAGCTGAGTCTTTCTCTGACTTTACTACTGCATCATTAGTTGGTGAGTTTGGAATGTTAGCAGGTGGTCCTATCGGATTCGCTGCTGTTATTGAATATCAAGACATGGGATACGATACATTCCCATCACAAGCAGTTGTTGATGGACTTCTATGGGGAACTGGATATGTTCAAAGTGGTGGATCTAGAGATAGACAAGCTGCTGGTATTGAGTTCAGACTTCCTTTAACTTCAGAATTTACTGTTAACGTTTCAGGAAGAAATGACGTTTATGATGATGCTGTTGTAGATGTCGATAGAAATACATTCGGTGCGAGTTTTGAATATAGACCTAATGAAAACTTCTTACTGAGAGGTTCATGGTCTGAATCATTCCGTGCTCCAGATATGCAGAGATCATTTATTGATGCCGTAGAAGGGTTTACAAGCGGTATTGACTATTATCAGTGTTGGCTAGTAACTGGTGATATTGTTGATTGTAATGAATACAGCAAGATCAACATTAAATCTATTGAAACTGGTAACTTAGCTCTTAGAGATGAGTCAGGTGATTCATTCTCAGTAGGTATCGTTTGGGAGCCTGTTGATAGACTTACCTTAACATTAGATCTTTATAAAATTGTACTTAAAGATATAGTTGCAACGTCAAGTGAGTTTGATCTTAGATACGGCGAAGCAGTTTGTAGAGCGATTGAGGCAGGATCTCCATTGGCTAATACACCAGAGTATGACACTGCTTATTGTAATGATATATATTCAAACATTGTCAGAGATGGAAGACCAGTAGGTGTTCAGCCTGATGATCCGTTAGCTATACCTAGTATTACTGAGTTATACACAAGACCACTTAATATAGCTTCACAGGAATATCAAGGAGCAGACTACTCTTTAAGATATACACTAATTACTGACCAAGCTGGTGACTTTGGATTTTCATTCAGAGGCTCATCACAGCTAGCTCTTAAACAAGCTCAGGAGAGAGGTGCTTCTAGAATTGATTATATGGATTCTTCATATACACCAAGATCAAGACAAGTAGCTACTACTTCATGGTCACTTGGTGATTGGAGTGCTTCATTATCAATTAGCAGAATTGGTCATGTTAATTATATTGAAGATACAAAAGGTAGCCCTTACTTCAATACAAATATAACAGCTTATTACGAAATTGCAGATGATATGTTCGTTGGTCTAACAGCTAATAACATATTCGATGCATTCCCTGATAGGGATGCTGCATACGGTGGAAGTTCATACTATCCATTCTTCGTGAATGCAAATCTTTACCCAATTACTGGACCTGCAGTTAG
>CACBGD010000005.1 GCA_902538705.1 uncultured SAR86 cluster bacterium
AAGAAGACGATAAGAAATATTTAGATTTGATAGTAAAAAAAATAATCAGTTTTGGTTATGAAATTATTGCAACTAAAGGAACTGCAAAATATATTAAAAAACTGGGTTTTGATGTTGAGGAAATTAATAAGGTTGTTGAAGGAAGACCACATATAGTTGATGAACTTGTTAATGACCGAGTTTGTCTTGTAATAAACACAACTCAAGGAAGACAGTCTATAAAAGATTCTGCATCTATAAGGAAGACAGCTTTAAGAAAGAAGATTTTATGTACAACAACCATGTTCGGAGCAGATGCCCTAGTTAAGGCATTAGAAAATAAAGAAGAGGACTGGGAGTTCAACTCTTTACAAGAAATTAACTAATCACCACAAGTTGATATAATTAAGTAATGACTAGAGTACCAATTACAAAAGAGGGAGAAATAGTCCTCAAAGAAAGATTAGCAAAGCTAAAATTTGTTGATAGGCCACAGATTTCAGAGGCTATTGCAGAGGCTAGAGCACATGGAGATTTAAAAGAAAACGCTGAATATCATGCTGCAAAAGAGCAACAGGGATTGACTGAGGCTAAAATTAATGAGCTTGAGCATGCATTGACAAATGCACAAGTAATTGATGTTAGGGACCTTCCCAAAACTGGAAAAGTTCTTTTTGGAGCAACAATTAAGCTCTACAACTTAGATACTGATGAGTCAATTTCTTATCGAATTGTTGGAAACCTTGAATCTGATCCTGCAAATGGAATGATCTCAATTGATACACCAATTGGAAAGGGCTTAATAGGTAAGTCTATTGGAGACGAAGTAAGTATTGAAACACCATCTGGAAAGCTCAATTTTGAAATAGAGAAAGTAGAGCATATTTAATTCATGCATGCTGATAATTGGGCTCAAAAAGCAAAATCCTCAGGATATAGATCAAGAGCTGTATTCAAGTTAATTCAAATAATTGAAAAAATAAGACATATCAAAAATCCAAATTTAATTTTAGATATTGGAGCTGCTCCAGGTGGATGGTCTCATTTTTTAGCAAGTAAATATCCAAGTGCAGAAATATTCGCCATCGATATTTTAGAAATGGAAAAAATTAGAGGAGTGAAGTTCATACAGGAAGATTTAAGGAAGATTGATCAAATTCAACAACTAAGCGGCTTAAAAAATAAATTTAATCTTGTGATTTCTGATTTAGCCCCAAATTTAACTGGTATAAGCAGTATTGATGAAGAGAATATATTTGAGCTTAATTTGCTTACTTTAAAGGGGGCAAAAACATTTTTAGATAGTAAAGGTGTATTTATTGTTAAGACCTTTCAAAACTCGAATTTAAAGAAATTTAGAAAAGAAATGGAAAAAAATCTTAAAATAGTTCAAACTGCAAAACCCGCTGCTTCCAAGAAGCAGTCAAAAGAGATATATTTATACGGTATTAATTAATTATGAATGACTTTTTAAAAAACATTTTTGTATGGCTAGTCTTAGGTTCCATTATATTTTTAGTATTTAATAATGTTGAACCCACAAGTCCTAGAGAATCTATTTCCTACAGTCAATTTAAACAGGAAGTACTATCTGATAGAGTTGCAGAAGTAACCTATAAGGGCGATCAAATGACTATCTTTGGTCAAAGATTAGATGGATCTAAGTTTAAAACTAACCACCCTATATATAAGTCAGATCCTGTTTTAGATACAGCACTTCAAGAAAATGGAGTAATTACCTCATACGAAGAAGTTCAGCAGCCATCTATATGGTCTCAATTATTGGTTGGTGCATTTCCGATAATACTTTTACTTGCAATATTCTTCTTCTTTATGAGGCAAATGCAAGGAAGTATGTCCGGAAGAGGCGGGCCAATGTCTTTTGGAAAAAGTAAAGCTAAACTAATGGAAGGCGGGAAAGTCAAAACTACTTTTAAAGATGTTGCTGGATGTGAAGAGGCAAAGCAAGATGTTCAAGAGCTTGTAGATTTTCTAAAAGATCCAACAAGATTCCAAAAAGTTGGAGGTAAGATACCCAGAGGCGTTTTGATGGTAGGACCTCCTGGAACTGGTAAAACCTTGCTTGCAAGAGCTACAGCCGGAGAAGCAAGAGTCCCATTCTTTAGTATTTCAGGTTCTGATTTCGTCGAGATGTTTGTCGGTGTTGGCGCTTCAAGAGTTAGAGATATGTTTGATCAAGCCAAAAAGAATTCTCCTTGTATTGTTTTTATTGACGAGATTGATGCAGTTGGAAGACATAGAGGGGCAGGTCTTGGTGGTGGACATGATGAGAGAGAGCAAACCCTTAACCAGCTCCTTGTTGAAATGGATGGTTTTGAAGCAAATGATGGAATTATTATTGTCGCTGCAACAAATAGACCTGATGTTCTTGATCCAGCACTTTTAAGACCTGGCAGGTTCGATAGACAAGTTGTTGTAGATATGCCAGATATAAGGGGAAGAGAACAAATCTTAAAAGTTCATGTTCGAAAAGTTCCGCTCGACAAGAATGTTGACTTAAGAGCTATTGCTAGAGGAACTCCTGGATTTTCAGGCGCCGATTTAGCCAACCTCATCAATGAGGCAGCCTTATTTGCGGCAAGATATGGCGATAAAATGGTTGAGCAGTCACACTTAGATCTTGCCAAGGATAAGATAATGATGGGTCCTGAGAGAAAATCAATGATTTTAACTGAGGAGCAAAAAAGACTTACTGCATATCATGAAGCAGGTCATGCCATTGTAGGAAGAATAGTTCCAGAACATGACCCAGTTTATAAGGTAACTATAATACCTCGTGGTAGAGCTTTAGGAGTTACTATGTTCCTTCCTGAAGATGATAAGTATATGCAAAGTAAAGAATATCTGCTGAGTAGAATATGTACTTTATATGGAGGAAGAATAGCAGAGCAACTTATAAATGGAGAAAGAAATATTACTACAGGAGCATCAAATGATATCGAAGTTGCCACCGGTATAGCTACAAACATGGTTACTAAATGGGGACTTTCTGACAAAGTTGGACCTCTTAAGTTCGGAGAAGATGATTCAAGCCCATTTTTAGGTAGAACTGCTTCTCAATCATCAAAGAGCTACAGTGATGAAACTTCAAAACTTATTGACAGTGAAATAAAAGATATTATCAATTCTTCTTATAAAAGAGCTGAGACTATCTTAAAAGATAATATGGATAAACTTCATACTATGGCTGAGGCACTTCTAAAATATGAAACAATCGATCAATATCAAATAGATGATATTATGAGCGGTGCTGAGCCAAGGGAGCCAAGTGATTGGAGTAGTGATGATGAGCCCCCAAAAAAGACTACAAAGAAATCTTCAATTAAAGGACCAGCAGAAGAGTTATAATAGATTTATGAATCTTAAATTTGGTACCGATGGAATCAGAGGACCTGTCGAAACTAAAGTGACTCCCGAAGCTTGTCTTCGCATTGGTCATGCTGCTGGTATAGTATTTAAGGAACTTGGTTGGGATACTGTTTTAATAGGTAAAGATACTAGAGTTTCTGGATACATGCTTGAAGCTGCTCTCCAAGCAGGCTTCTTGTCTGTTGGAATGAATGTAAGGCTTTTAGGCCCACTACCAACCCCAGGCGTAGCTTATCTAACAAAATCATTTAGAAATCAATGCGGTGTTGTTATCAGCGCATCTCACAATGATTATCATGATAATGGCATCAAGATCTTCGATAACAGCGGTGTAAAGATTGATAGGAAAATTGAAATGATGATAGAAAATATATTAAGTGAGGATATAGCATCATTGCCATCTGTAGAAATTGGGAAAGCAAAAAGATTTGATGAATCTGGACCAAGATATGTAGAATTTTGTAAATCCACTGTTCCTGATGATATTAGTTTTAGCAACCTTAGAATTGTTCTTGATTGTGCAAACGGCGCATCTTATAAAGTTGCACCTGATGTGTTTAGTGAGCTTGGAGCTGAAACAATAGTAGTTAGCGATAAGCCTGATGGGTTTAATATCAATAAAAATTGTGGCTCAACTAATCCTGAGTTGGTTCAAAAACTTGTTAAGCAGCATAGAGCTGACTTTGGAGTATCTCTTGATGGTGATGGAGATAGGGTAACCATAGTAGATAGAGATTTAAATATATTAGATGGAGATGATATTCTTTACATACTTGGGTTTGCTAACCCAAACAGACTTGGTCCATGGTCAGGCATTGTTGGAACTCAAATGTCGAATGTTGGTTTAGAGGATGGTCTTAAAAAGCTTGGGTATTCGTTTAAAAGGGCAGATGTTGGTGATAAATATGTTTCAAATTTATTATCAAAAGAAGGTTGGCTCCTTGGTGGTGAACCTTCAGGGCACATTATCTGCAGAGATCTTGTAAGTACTGGTGATGGAACTATTGCAGCTCTCAAAACAATTAGCTCACTAGTTATGCTTGATAAAAACCCCAGAGATATTCTCTCTAATTACAACAAAATTCCTCAAATAAATGAATCTATTAGTGTATTAAATAAAGACATAGTTAGTGATGCTGAAGTGAAAACGGCAATTAATGATATAAAATCAGATTTAACAATAAATAGGATTCTTGTTAGGGCATCAGGTACTCAAAATAAAATAAGAATAATGATTGAATCTGAAAACAAAAAAACAGCAAAAAAATATACAAATGATCTTATCAAGTTATTTGAGTCTAAAACTTCTTAAAACAACTTTTATCTGATGTCACAACCTCTAGTCATTGCAAATTGGAAAATGAATCTTCCTTTAGGAGGTATACAGGATTGGATTCAAGATGAGATGATGCCAAATGTTGACATAGTAGATTTTGACAAAAAATCTTCATACTTTAAGTTTATGGGAATTGCTCCCCCAATTTCGCATTTATCTGAGCTCAAAAATTTATTTAGTTTTGGATTTCTTGGTGCTCAAGATATCTCAAAATATAATGATGGTGCTAAAACAGGTGATATAAGTGCAGCCATGATGATTGAAAAAGGATGCTCATTCTCAATTTTAGGCCATTCTGAAAGAAGAGAGTTTTATGGTGAAACAAATAGTATAGTTAGAGAAAAGCTCAAAATTTGTCTAGCAAAAGAAATTATACCTGTTGTGTGTATAGGTGAATCTATTGAAGATTACAATACTGGCAAAACGCTTGATACTCTTGAGATCCAATTAAAAGAAATATTTTCCTCAATAATAACTCAAACAGTTATTGTAATAGCTTACGAGCCAGTATGGGCAATTGGCACGGGTAATACACCATCTTCTTCAGAGGTTAATAATATTCACCAACACATTAAAGATATAGTACAATCCATCGCAAACGTTGAAGCAATAAATGTAATTTATGGCGGAAGTGTTAATTGTGAAAATGCTAAAAGTTTTTTTCAACAATCGAACATTGATGGAGCTCTTATAGGCGGAGCTTCTTTGGACGGAAAAAATTTTTTAAATATTTATAATGATTTTTTGGAGACTTTATAAATCATGATCTTATTTGTACAAATCTTATGTATTATTTTGGCAGTTTTGCTTGTAATTTTAGTAATACTTCAACAAGGTAAGGGTTCTGACCTTGGATCAGCATTTGGTGGAGGTTCCTCTAACTCAATGTTTGGTGCCCTTGGTCCCTCAAATCTTCTTGGAAGGCTGACGTGGATTGTTGGCTCACTTTTTTTAATTTTGGCAATGACCCAAGCTGTTTTATTAAAAAATTTAAACATGCAAGATAATTTAAGTTTTCCTGAGCAGGAAATAATAATAGAAGAAATTGACGAATTAGATTCATTGCCAACTGAATAGACTTGGTGCCGAAGGCGGGACTTGAACCCGCACGAGCATTAGCTCACTACCCCCTCAAGATAGCGTGTCTACCAATTCCACCACTTCGGCTTTTTAGAAAAAACATATAATAACTCAAAATATTTAAATAAAAAAAATTTGATATGCCTTGACCAACTGGCTATCATTTCTATAAACTTCACTTTCGCTGCGTTGCGGGGTGGAGCAGTCTGGTAGCTCGTCGGGCTCATAACCCGAAGGTCGTTGGTTCAAATCCAGCCCCCGCTACCAGTCAAAAATTAGAATTTTTGATGGGGCATATGCCCTATTTTTGTATAAGAAATATGGAAAAAGATAATTTAAAAGAAATAATAGAGCCCATTGTAAGAGATCATGGGTGTGATTTCTGGGGTCTAGAGATTTCTCAAGGTAAAAATATTCCGACTTTAAGGGTGTTTATAGATGCTATAAATGGAGCTACCATAGAGGATTGTGAAAATATTTCTAGAGACTTAAACCTCGAACTTTCACTTGATTTAGATTTTATCGATGATTATGTTCTCGAAGTATCAACGCCTGGTTTAGATAGAAAATTCTTCTATAGCTATCAATTGAATGATTTTGTGGGAAAAACTTTAAAGATTAAGTTAAAAGATAAGATCAATGACAAAAAAACATTTAAAGCTATTTTAAAATCGGTAGATAATGATTCCCTTGAACTTAATATTGGAAAAGAAGAACTAATTGTTGACTTTGGAATAATAGATATTTGCAAATTGATACCAAATTATAAAGAAATTTTGAGGGTAAAAAATGGAAGGTAAAGAAATCTTAGCTGTTGTAGATTCAGTCTCATCTGAAAAGGGCCTTGAAAAAAAAGTTATTTTTGAAGCTATGGAGTTAGCAATTGCATCAGCTTCTCAAAGACATTTTCATGAAGACGCGCATCTAGTCGTTAATGTTGATAGAGAATCTGGGGAATTTATTACAAAAAGACAATGGGAAGTGCTTGATGAAAATGATGAAGAATTTCATAAAGAATCTCATGTATCACCCTCTGAATCATCTATGGACATTGGAGAATTATATTTCAAGCAAGTTGACAATGTAGAGTTTGGGAGAATTGAAACTCAGGCTGCTAGACAAGTCATGCTTCAAAAGGTTAGAGAGGCTGAAAAGGAGCTTATTGTTTCAAAATTTAGTTCAAGCAATAACAATTTAGTTTCTGGATTCGTCAAAAGAGTCACTAGAGATAATATCATTATAGACTTAGGCCAAGATGCAGAAGCTATTCTTCCAAGAGATCAGATTTTACCAGGAGAAATCTTTAAAATTAATGACAGAGTAAGAGCTGTTTTACAAATAAAAGAAATTGAAGGAAGAGGCCTTCAATTAATGTTAAGCAGGATTTGTCCGGAGATGGTCACAGAGCTATTTAGAATAGAGGTTCCTGAAGTTAATGAAGATGTTATAGAAATCAGGGGAGTAGCAAGAGATCCAGGATCTAGATCAAAAATAGCTGTAAAAACAAATGATGGAAGGATTGATCCTGTTGGAGCCTGTGTTGGAATGAGAGGATCAAGAGTTCAAGCAGTTTCAGGTGAATTAGGAAATGAAAGAATAGATATTGTTATTTATGATGATAACCCTGCTCAACTTGTAATTAATTCTTTAGCGCCAGCTAAAATAGAATCGATAGTTTTAGATGAAACATCAAAATCTATGGAGATTGCTGTTAATCAGGAAAATCTTGCTTTAGCTATAGGGGCAAGAGGTCAAAATATTAGATTAGCATCAAAGTTATCAGGATGGGATCTTAATATTATTAGCAGTGAAGAAGCAGAAGCCAAAGAAAAAGTAGATGAAACAGAATTTCTTGGAAAACTTGTGTCCAGTCTTGAAATAAGTGAAGAATCAGCAGAGTCTATTATTGAATTAGGATTAAGAAACTTTGATGATATTGCATATGCTTCTAAGAAAAAACTCAAAAATATATTCGAAGATGAAGAACAAATACAAAAAGTAAAAAGTGCCGCTGAAGACGCTGCACTATTAGAAGCAATGAGTGAGGTTGAGCAAGATGAGCAAGACCAAGAATCGCTAAGTGACCTTGACTTAAGTGAGGAACAAATCAATACACTTGGTTCATCCGGAATTAAAAATAAAGATGATTTAGCTGAACTTGCTACAGACGAACTTACTGAAATCATTGACATTTCTGAAGAAAATGCTTCGGAAATGATTATGAAAGCAAGAGAGCATTGGTTTAAATAAAATATGGCACAAACGACTGTTAAAGATTTTGCAAAGACCCTAAAAATCTCTGAAGAAGCTTTACTCAAAAGAATGTCTTCAGCTGGATTGTCTCACAGCAGTAACAGTGATGAAGTTACAACTGCCCATAAACAAATTCTTCTAAGATCTTTAAAGCAGAAACAAAAACAAACTTCTTCTTCCATATCTTCATCATCTGGTGTTGGAATTAAGGTTAAATCAAAGGGTGGAAAAGCAGTTACTGATTCAAATGAAACTAAAAGCTATTCGGATAATATTGAAGCAAGAAGACAAGCTGCCTCGGAAGCCCTAAAAGCTGAACAAGTGAAAAGACAGGAGCAACTCAAAGAAGCTGCTTCTAAAAGAGAAGCAAGATTCAAAGCAGATAAAAAAAAGAAAGAAAATATCATAGCTGCTGAGAAACCAAAGAATATCAAAGAGGAACTTTCCAAAGCTGCAGAGAAGTATGCAGTAAGGGATGAAATGGATATTGACGAGTCTAAACACAAGTTTGAAAAGCCACAAGAATTTATTAAAAAAGATATTGAGATACCAGAATCTATTCACGTTGGAGAATTAGCTAAATTAATGGCAATCAAAGGTGGTGAACTGGTTAAAGCTTTAATGAGTTTGGGAGTTTCTGCAACAATTAATGATATTTTAGATCAAGAGACAGCTATCTTGGCTGTAGAAGAAATTGGTCATAACAGCATTGCAAAAGCATCAGATGACGTCGAAGAAGAGTTACTAAATCAAATTACATATGACGGTAATGAAAAAACAAGATCTCCTGTTGTAACTGTAATGGGTCATGTAGACCATGGTAAAACAACACTTCTAGACTTCATTCGAAAGGCAAAAGTAGTTGACTCAGAAGCTGGCGGTATAACACAACATATTGGTGCTTATGAAGTAAAGTTAAAAGATAGCAGTATAACTTTTATAGATACACCAGGACATGCTGCTTTCTCCTCAATGAGAGCTAGAGGGGCAAATACCACCGATATTGTGGTTTTAGTGGTTGCTGCAAATGACAGTATCATGCCCCAAACTGAAGAAGCTATAAATCATGCTAAAGCTGCTGAGGTTTCTATGATAGTTGCAATCAATAAAATCGATCTTCAGGGCGCTGATGTTGAGAAGGTAAAAGGAGATTTAGGAGCAAAAGATTTAGTTCCAGATGATTGGGGAGGAAATGTACAGATGATTCCAGTTTCAGCACTAAATGGTGATGGGGTTGATAAGCTTCTTGAAGCAATTTCCCTTGAGGCAGAAATTCTTGAGCTTAAAGCCTTTCATGAAGGAGATGCTCAAGGAGTAGTAATTGAGTCTGAACTAGATAAATTTAGAGGAGCTACCTCAACATTCTTAGTTCAGAATGGTTGTTTAAAGGTTGGTGACGTAGTGATTAGTGATATGTCTATGGGGAAAGTAAAGGCAATAACTAATTCTTCTGGAGAAAAGATTAAGCAAGCAGGACCGTCATCAGCTGTAGAGGTGCTAGGTCTAGATACTGCTCCAAATGCAGGAAGCTCCTTTCAAGTTGTTAAAAATGAAAAAGCTGCTAGAGAAGTTATAGATTACCGTGAGAGCAAGCTCAAAGAAAAAAAACAAATTAAACAAAAAGATGACAGCATTGGGGATATATTTGAATCAATGGGCCAGGCCTCAATGAAGTTTCTAAACCTAATAATCAAAACTGACGTTGCAGGAACTGCTGAAGCTATTAATGCTTCTCTTTCTAAAATAGGAAATGATGAGGTTTCAATTAAGATCGTTGCCTCTGGAGTTGGTGGTATTTCAGAATCTGATGCAAATTTAGCAATTACTACTGGCTCGAGCGTTATTGGTTTTAATGTTCGTGCTGATAATGCAGCTAAAAAGATAATTGAAAAAGAAGGAATCGACTTGACTTATTACAGTATTATTTATGAACTTATAGATGATGCTAAAGCAAAATTAAGCGGATTACTTGATCCAATTATCAGAGAAGAGATAGTTGGAACAGCTGATGTTCTTGAAGTATTCAATTCACCAAAATTTGGGCAAGTTGCAGGTTGTATTGTTTTAGAGGGAACTGTTCTTAGAAATAAGCCGGTAAGAGTTCTTAGAGATGATATTGTAATTTTTCAAGGTGAGCTTGATTCTTTAAGAAGATTTAAAGATGATGTTAATGAAGTAAAGAATGGAACTGAGTGTGGAATGGGGATCAAAAATTATAAAGATATTCGTGAGGGAGATAAGATTGAGGTATTTGATAGGAAAGAAGAGTCTCAATCAATTTAAGATAGCATGTCCTTAAGGCCTGAGAGAATTGCGGATTATCTTAAAAAAGAAATTTCAAATATTATTCTTCAAAAAGTTAGAGATCCAAGACTTAAATCTATAGTCATAAATCATATTTCTGTAACACAAGATATTTCACTTGCTAAAGTCTTTTATTCTGTCTATCAAAACGAAACTCAATTAAACGAAAAAATTCTTTCAAAATTTTCGGGCATGATTAGAAGCGAAATCTCAAAATCTATGAAAATTAGAAGAGTGCCTAAGATTGTATTTATTTTTGATAAAACTCCTGAGGAAGCAGATAACATAGAAAACCTTTTAAAAAATATTCAATGAATTCAGGTATTTTTTTAATTAACAAAGATAAAGGTCTTTCATCTAACAAGGCTATACAAAAAATAAGAAGAAGGCTGAATATAAAAAAGATTGGACATTTCGGTACGCTTGATCCACTAGCAGAGGGCTTATTAATTTGTGGAATAAATAGGGGTACGAAGCTTTCAGAAAGATTTCTTAATTTAGACAAGTCATACTTTTCAAGAATAATGTTAGGAATCAAAACAACAACCGATGACTCTGAGGGAGATATTATTGAGGAGAAAAACATTCAAGCAAGTGAAAAAGAAATTATTGAAACGATTAAAACTTTTGTAGGGAAATCAAAACAAAAGCCTCCATTCTTTTCTGCTTTGAAACATAAAGGTAAACCACTCTACAAATATGCAAGGGAGGGAAAACTTGTAGAAAAGGAGCCAAGGGACATAAAAATTTATAAAATTTTAGATATTGTTATAAAAAATGCTTTTGTTTCTTTCAAAATATCCTGTTCCAAGGGCACTTATATTAGGTCTATCGCAAGAGATCTGGGTGATAAGCTAGGATGCGGTGGTCACTTGGTGGAGCTTGTAAGGCTTTCTCAAGGTAAATTTGAGCTTAAGGATGCAAAAAAAGTTGATGACATCCAAATGAGTGATTTAATAAAAATAGAGAATTTATCGTTTTAAATATAAAAAGAAATTAGTTGTTAATATCTTTAAATACCTTTAAGCTACGATCTCAAACTTTAGACTTGCGAGGTTTGACGGGTGTTAATAAATAAAAATGCATGTCCTAGGAGAATAACTATGGCGCTTTTAAAAGACGAAAAAGCTAATTTGGTCAAAAAATTCCAAAAGGATGAAAATGATACTGGGTCTTCAGAGGTTCAGGTAGCTTTACTTACAGAAAATATTAATAAACTTCAAAGTCATTTCAAGACACATAAAAAAGATCATCACTCAAGAACAGGTTTGATTAGGATGGTTAATCTTAGAAGAAAACTTTTAGCATATTTAAAAAGAACTAATCCTGAAAGTTATAAAAAAATTATTACTGATCTTAATTTAAGAGGATAAAACGTGGAAAAACATTTAGAACCAAAATCACTATCATTTGAGTATGGAGGAAAAGAAATAACTCTTGAAACAGGAAGAATTGCCAGACAGGCAACCGCTGCTGTTCTCGTTACCGTAGATCAAACTCAAGTACTTACAACAGTCGTAGCAAAAAAAGAAGCTGATCCTGGAAAGGATTTCTTTCCACTTGCAGTTTTTTACCAAGAGAAATTTTATGCAGCGGGAAAAATTCCTGGTGGGTATTTTAAGAGGGAAGCGAGGCCAACCGAGAAAGAAACATTGACCTCAAGGCTGATCGATAGACCAATTAGACCATTATTTCCTGATGAGTTTAAAAATGATGTCCAGATTATGTCTACGGTGATATCTTCTGATGAAGAATTTTCCTCTGACATTGCAGCTATGATTGGAGCGTCAGCAGCATTATCTTTATCTGGTGTTCCTTTTCAAGGACCCATTGGTGCTGCAAGAGTTGGTTTTATTGACGGAAGCTACACTTTAAATCCATCAAAAAAAATAATGGATCAGTCTTTTCTAGATATGGTAGTTGCTGGGACATCTGAAGCGGTTCTTATGGTTGAATCAGAGGCAAGCGAACTTAATGAAGATCTTATGCTTGGTGCTGTATTATTCGGTCACAAATCTATGCAAATAGTTATTGATAAAATAAAAGAGTTTAAAGAATTAGTTGGCGTTGAAAGCTGGGTAGTTGAGAAGGATGAAGAAACACCGAAATATTTTGCTGAACTTCAATCAGATTTTTCATCTAAGATCGAAGAAGCGTTCACAATTGCAAAGAAATCTAAAAGATCAGAAGCTATCAATGCAATTAGACTTGAAATTCTTGAAAAATACAAAGATCTTGATGAGCTAGCAGTTGGAAAAGTAATGAGCGCTTTTAAAAAACTCGAAAGCCAAATAGTAAGAAAAAATATTCTTTCAGGAAAACCACGAATCGATGGAAGAGATTTAAATACTGTGAGGCAACTTACAGTTGAAACTGATGTTCTCAACAGAGCCCATGGCTCAGCTTTGTTCACAAGAGGTGAAACTCAGGCATTAGTCGCTGCAACGCTTGCATCTCCTCGAGATGCTCAAAGGCTTGAGTCGCTTGATGGTGAGATGCATGATCATTTTATGCTTCATTATAATTTTCCAGCGTATTGTGTAGGTGAGATTGGAATGCCAATGGGTCCTAAAAGAAGGGAAATTGGACATGGGAATCTAGCAAAAAGAGCAATAAAAGGAGTTCTTCCTGACTTTGATGCTTTTGGTTACACGGTGAGAGTAGTTTCTGAGATTACAGAATCTAATGGCTCTAGCTCAATGGCAACTGTGTGTGGAACTTCTCTTTCCTTGATGGATGCTGGAGTGCCTCTAACAGCTCCTGTTGCTGGAATTGCGATGGGCTTAATCAAAGATGGCGATGAGTTTGCAGTTCTGACAGATATCTTAGGAGACGAAGATCATTTGGGAGATATGGATTTTAAAGTTGCTGGATCTGAAAAAGGAATAACAGCATTACAGATGGATATAAAAATTGATGGCATTAATGAAAAAATAATGGATGAAGCTCTTACCAGCGCAAAAGAAGCAAGAATGCATATTCTTGAAAAGATGAATGAAGTTCTTTCTAAGCCAAAAGATCTAGCCTCAGATGCTCCATCCATGCAAAAATTTATGGTCAATAAAGATAAGATCAAAGAAATAATTGGAAAGGGTGGTTCAGTCATTAAGTCTATCCAAGAAGAGTCTGGAGCTGTAGTGGATATCAATGATACTGGTGAAATATCAGTATTTGGTGATAACCAGGCAAAGATGCAAGCAGCACTTGATATTATTGACAAGATTATTGAAGAGCCTGAAGTAGATAAAGTATACGAAGGAACAGTTGTGAAGATAGTCGACTTTGGAGCATTCGTAAACATTTTACCTGGTAAAGATGGATTACTTCATATTTCAGAGATCTCAAAAGAAAGAACTGAGGATGTTTCAGCTGTTTTAGAAGAAGGACAGAAAGTTACAGTTAAGCTTATCGGTTTTGATAGGGGAAAAATGAAACTTTCAATTAAAGCTCTTAGTAAATAAAATTCTAAAAGTCAAATTGCGTTAAATATAGTATTGAGGTAATTTGAAAACCATCATCAATTTTGGTTTCATATGCGTGTTAACCATTACCTTTATAGGGGGGGAATTATGGATAATGCAATGAAAATGATTGGCGATATAGTATCAAGTCTTACAAAGATCCTTGTTGCTGTTATCGGATTAGGTGTTGTAGCTGGTATCGTTTTTGGTGATACTTGGTTCTTCGGCGATGTTCTTTCAAATCTTCTAGGTGTTGTTTCATCACTTGGCGATGCTGGACTCGTTGGATTACTTGTTGCTGCTATCCTAATAGGATTGCTTAAGTAATCATTTATTGTTTCAAAGGGAGATTAATTTCTCCCTTTGACTTAAAATCTTAAGAATGAAGATAGATTTTTACTACTCATTAAATAAAATCAAAAGCTACCTTAAACAGGTTACTGACGTTCTTCTGATTGTAGTCGCAGTTGCTCTGTTGCTTGGAATTCTCTTTGGTTCTGATGCACCATTTGTTGGAGCAGTTTATTCAAACCTTGTTACTATATTAGATACCCTAGGAGACAGCGGTGTAGTTGCTCTTGTATCCTTGATAATAATTTTTTTAGTAAACAAGAAGTAGAAATTGGTGGCTATGGGTGGAATTGAACCACCGACCCCAGCGTTATGAGTGCTGTGCTCTAACCATCTGAGCTACATAGCCATTGACCCGAAATAATAATTTACTCTCAATAAAAGTCAAACATTAAATTTAAAGTGGGCTATGTCTCCATCTTTAAATATATAATCTTTTCCTTCTAATCTTAATTTACCATTTTCCTTTGAGCCTGCCTCACCACCAAAAGATATATAGTCTTCAAAGCTAATAATTTCTGCCTTAATGAAGCCTCTCTCAAAGTCTGTATGAATTCTTCCAGCCGCTTGAGGTGCAAGAGAACCACTTTTTAATGTCCAAGCTCTTAGCTCGTTTGGACCAGCAGTAAAAAAAGTTTCCAAACCAAGGATTTCATAACCTTTTTTGATAATCTTATTAAGCGCTGGTTCCTCTATACCTTCTAATTCTAGAAAATCTTTTTTATCCTGCTCATCAAGACTGGCTATTTCTTCTTCTAATTTTATTTGAACAGCAATAACTTCTTGATTCATTTTTTTTGCATATTCTTTGAGATTGTCAAGATTATTTGAAGATGATGCAGTATCAGAAATATTTGCAATGAAAAAGATTGGCTTAGTTGTTAATAACTGAAACGATTGAATTATTAATAGATCCTCTTTATTTGGATAGTCAGACATATTAATAAAATTTCCAGATTCTAGAGTTTTTATACAAATATCGATTAAGTTAAATTCACTTGCTAAATCCTTATCACCTGATCTTAGTTTTTTTTCAATTTTTTCTTTTCTATTATTTAATGTTTCTAAATCAGCAAAAATAAGCTCAAGATTTATTACTTCCGCATCTCTAGTTGAATTGATTTCACCATCTACATGAGTGATATTGTTATCATCAAAGCATCTTACAACGTGAGCTAAGGCATTCATTTCTCTTATATTTGATAAGAAGCTATTTCCAAGACCTTCACCCTTAGAAGCACCTTTAACTAATCCAGCTATATCAACTAAGTTTAAAGTTGTAGGTATAACTTTCTTAGCTTTCACTATGTCTTGCAAGGTGTTAAGTCTTGAATCAGGAACCTCAACAACTCCGACATTTGGTTCAATTGTGCAAAAAGGAAAATTTTCAGCAGGTATAGAGGATTGAGTTATTGCATTAAACAATGTTGATTTACCGACATTTGGTAAACCTATAATCCCACATTTGAAGCCCATCTTAATTAACTAAGTTTTGAAGATTTTCAATTTCAAGGCTAAATATTTTATCTTTATGAGCTATTATCTTATCGTATAAATCTTCAAGAATCTGAGCCTCTTCAGGCTTAAACTTACCTAAAACCCAATTTGTAACTTCATTCTTTCTTCCGGGATGGCTAACGCCAATTTTTAATCTTTTAAAATCTTTCCCAATTACATTTGATAAATCTTTTAACCCATTGTGACCGCCATCTCCACCTCCAGATCTAAATTTTGCTTCACCAATTTGTGTATCAATATCATCATGTAATACTAATATTTGCTCAGGTTTAGCATTAAGGTATCTTTTGAGTAATGTAGCAACTTTGCCAGTTTCATTTACATATACATCAGGTAGAATCAAGTAAACATGTGATTTTATCTCGCAGATACTGCACTTTAGTTTTGATTTTTTTACGAAAGCTAGATCTTGATCTTTGGCAATTTTCTCAACCCAATCTTTGCCAATATTATGTCTGGTGTTTTTATATTTTTCTTCTGGATTTCCGATACCAAGAATAAATACCTTTTGCACAGAGTAATTATTCTGAGGCTTCTTTTTTATCTTCTGTTTCTTCAGAGCCTTCGTCAGAAGCTCCATCAGTGACATCATCACCATCTTCGTCTCCTCCTATAGCATCATCCTCAAGAGGCTCTTCTTCAACCACAGCTTTTGGAGCGTTGACAGAAACAATCATTTGATCAGTTTCTTCTGTAAGTCCTGGAATTTCTGAACCCTCTGGAAGCGATAAGTCAGTAAGTCTAATAGAATCCCCTAAATTTAGTTCAGCAATATCAACTTCAATAATTTCAGGAATGTTTTCTGCAGAACATAAAATTTCGATATCTCTCATTGTTTTTGTAACAACTCCACCCTCTGTTTTTACTCCTGTACAATCTTCTTCGTTTAAGAAGCTAAATGGAATTGTGACTTTAAGCATAGTTTTCCTTGAAACTCTCATAAAATCAGCATGGAGCAATTTACCCTTCATAGGTTCTCTTTGGAGCTCCTTAAGCACAACCTTTTCATCATTATCATCAACTTTAATGATCAAAACTTGAGTAAAGAATAAATCATTTTGAGAAGCTTTTGTAAGCTCATTAAGAGGAATATTAACGTTTAAGAATTCTTTATCATTCCCATAAATTACAGCTGGCACCATGTTGCCATTTCTAATATTCCTAGCACTATTAGAGCCAAGTTCAGATCTTGAAACTGCATTTATCATTATTTGTTCTGACATAAAAACCTCTTATAAAAACACCGCACTCAAAGATTCCTCATTTGAAAGCCTTTTAATACACTCTGATAATAGTGGTGCAATCGATATCACGCGTATTTTACTGCATTTTTGGCCATCTTGGGTAAGAGGTATTGAATTAGTTACAACGAGTTCATCAATCTCAGAATTACTTATTCTTTCAATAGCTGGACCTGATAAAACAGGATGAGTTATATATGCACTTACTTTACTTGCACCGGCATCTTTTAAGGCTTTAGCTGCATTACATAATGTTCCTGCTGTATCAATAATATCATCAGGAAGAATACATTCTTTACCTTCAACATTACCAATTATGTTCATTACTTCTGACTCATTGGCTACATCTCTTCGCTTATCGATAATTGCAAGATCAAGACCACCCAGATATTTTGCTAAAGCTCTCGATCTAACAACACCTCCAACATCTGGTGAGACTATTACTAAATTTTCTTGAGAATAGTTTTTAGATACATCCTCAACTATGAGTTTTGTTGCATAAATATTGTCAGCAGGCATATCAAAAAAACCTTGGATTGTTTCAGAGTGAAGGTCTAGAGTTAAGACCCTGTTAATACCAACAGAACTAAACATATCAGATACAACTTTTGCACTAATTGGAACCCTTGAAGATCTAACTCTTCGGTCTTGTCTAGCATAGCCAAAGTAAGGCACAACTGCAGTTATTTTAGAAGCAGAAGACCTCTTTAGGGCATCAGCAAGCAGCATTAGCTCCATTAGATGTTTATCAGCTGGAAAGCAGGTAGATTGAATTATAAAGGTATCATGGCCTCTGACATTTTCATTAATTTCTACTTGTATTTCGCCATCTGAAAAAGTTCCCAATTCTCTTGAAGAAAGTCCATTATGTAAAAGTTTTGCAACTTCATTCGAAAGATCAATGCATGATGACCCTGAGAAGATATCTATCATTCCGTTACTCATATTTATTTGGCTGGGGTGGTAGGATTCGAACCTACGCATGACGGGATCAAAACCCGTTGCCTTACCGCTTGGCCACACCCCATCTCTTTAAACTCCTATCAATGGTGAGTATTGTAATCCTTCACAGAAAAAGAATCTCCAATTTTTTGGAATTTTTTGTAATATTTTTTCTAATTCATCTAAATCATCGTAATCTATAAAGAGTGTTGAACCAGTTCCAGAAAGCTTCAAATTATAATCATTTATAAATTTAATATAGAATTTTTCAATGCTTTTGTTTTCTCTAAGTAAAGTATCTAAGAATGAATTTTGAACTTTAGGATTTAAATCATCGATCTTAAGTTTCATAAACATCTTACTAGTGGAAACCTCAATATTTGGACAAATAAGTAGGAATTTTTTCTTTCTTAATTCAACATCTGATAGAACATCACCAATTCCTGTTGCAATAGCATTTTTACCATAGATAAATATTGGAATATCTGCCCCTAAAGTCTTTCCGATCTTAGCTAACTCTTCCTTAGATAAATTAAGACCCCAAGTTTTATTTAATGCAATTAGAGTTGTTGCTGCATTAGAGCTTCCACCTCCAAGTCCAGCTCCAATTGGGATAATCTTTTTTAAGTGAATTTGAATACCTTTATCTATATCGCAATAGTTTTTGATTGCATTAAATGATTTAAAAATTAGATTATTTTCAGGCTTTATATCTAAACCATTACAGCTAATACTAAAAGATTTATCACTTTCCTCAAAAGTAATTTCATCGAATAAGTCTATAAACTGAAAGGTAGTTTCTAAATTATGATAACCATCATTTCTTTTTGAAATAACTTTCAAGTTAAGATTTAACTTAGCAGGAGATAACAACTTCATTTTGCCTCAATTATTTTTCTTTACTAGATAAGTTGTATAATAACATTCATAGTTTTGATCAAAAATGAAAAAAATTCTTTCAAATCAATCAATTTTTAGCTATAGCTAAATACTTAACACAAATATAATGCAAGAAATTCACCTAGTTGGAATAAACCATAAGACCTCAAGGGTTTCAGATAGAGAAAGATTTATCGTTGATGACTCAAATCTCATCTATCTTAATGATTTTCTAATATCAAAATTAGACAAAAAAATTTCTGGTTTTTTTGGTCTCTCAACATGTAATAGAACTGAATTATATTTTTATGGTGACAAGGGCATAGAAGATGACGTCCTTAAGCTAACTAAAGAGGCTCTCAATATTTCTGATATACCTAATAAAAATTTTTATATCTATAATGGTTTAAAAGCATTAGAGCATATGTGCAGAGTTTGCTGTGGTATAGATTCTCAAGTGGTTGGGGAACAAGAAATATTCGGACAATTCAAAAATGCATATAACTCAGCCAAGGCTTTTAAAATTATTGGCAAAGAGCTTACGATTTATGTTGAAAAAGTCTTTGAAATTACAAAAAAAGTAAGAACCGAAACAAAAATAGGCATAAATCCATTATCTGTGAGTGGCTTATCATTTAACCTCGTAAAGGAAATATTTGAGAATCCTAAAAACAAGCAAGTTCTCGTAATAGGAGGTGGAGATTTAGCAAAATCTATAATTAAAAACCTCTTTGACAAAGGATTAAGGTCTATTTCTGCTATAAATAGGACTATAAAGGAAATAAAGGTATCTAAAGATTTTTCCATCGTTCCAATGCCTCTAAATCTAGTCCATAGAGAAATTATTAATGCTGATATTATTATTTGCTCTGCTTCAAGTCTTACGCCAATTATTGGTAAAGGAGCAGTTGAAAACGCATTCAAAAATAGAGGTAACAAACCAATGATGATAATTGATTTGGCTGTTCCCAGGAATGTTGAGCCAGAGATAGAAGATTTAGAACTGGTTTACTTGTTCTCAATTGATGATATAGAAAAGATTTCTCAGGATAATCTTGAAGAAAGACTGGTTGAAGCTGGAAGAGGGAAAGAGATTATCAAATATCAAGCTTTAAAATCACATAAAAATATTTATTCAAAAATAGAAGATGACAAATTTGCTTTTGAAGTATTAAAACTTCTTAAATCTATTGATGACAAAAAAATATTTGAGCTTTCCAATGACAATGACATAAATTTAGAGTTTTTAAGTTTCCTTGAAAATAGACACAATATTCAATTATCAGAAAAGCTTAGGAAGAAAATTGAGCTTATAGATGGCCAAAAACTTATTTCAATAATTTCCAATTCTAAATAATGCAAGATTCTATTGAAGCAAAGCTAATTAAACTTTCAGAACGCCTTTCGGAAATTGAAAAAAAATTAATTGAGGAATCCTCAACTTTAAAACAAGATGATTTAATTTCATTAAATAAAGAGTTTTCGCATATTCAACCTATTGTTGGTCTTTATTCTAACTATCTAAAGGTTCTCGACGAAAACATCCAAGCAGTAAGTCTTTCAAAATCTGATGAGAATGAAATTAAAGAATTAGCCCAAATAGAGGTTGAAGAAACAGAAAATTCAATGAGTGAGATCCTTGGAGAACTAAAGTTAATGCTTTTACCAGTTGATGAGGATGACGAAAGATCCGCTTTTTTAGAAATCAGAGCTGGAGCAGGAGGAGATGAGGCTGGAATTTTTTCAGGTGATTTGTTTAGGATGTACTCTAGATTAGCAGAAAGAGAAAAATGGACTATTGAAATTATTTCTCAGAAAGATGCAGAACATGGAGGCTTTAAAGAAATTATTGCAAAAATATCAGGAAAGTTGGTCTACAAAACACTTAAATTTGAATCTGGAGTCCACCGGGTTCAAAGAGTTCCTGAAACAGAATCTCAAGGCAGGGTCCATACATCAACATGTACAGTTGCCGTTCTTCCTGAGGCAGAAGAAATAGATGATATAGAGGTAGATAAATCAGAAATAAGAGTAGACACTTTCAGAGCATCTGGAGCAGGGGGCCAACATGTTAACAAAACTGACTCAGCTGTAAGGATTACTCATCTCCCAAGTGGTTTGGTTGTTGAATGTCAAGATGATAGGTCTCAGCACAAAAATAAGACAAAAGCATTATCCCTCTTGAGCGCTAAGTTAAAAAAACAGGAGGAAGAGAGTCAGCAAGCTGAAATAGCTTCTGAGAGGAAGATCCTTGTAGGCTCTGGCGATAGAAGTGAAAAAATAAGAACTTATAATTTTCCTCAAGGAAGAGTTACTGACCATAGAATTAAACTTACCCAGCATAATCTTGATCAAGTAATGGATGGAGATATAAGATCTATAAGCGATGCCTTAATAGCAGAAAATCAGCTAGAAATGCTTGCTCAGCTTGAATTAGATAATACATGAAGTTTAAAAAAGCTATTGATCTTTCTAAATTAAGCTTTGAGACCAAAAGGGACATAAATTTCTTTATAAAAGAAAAATTTCAAGATTCAACTGAATTTACACAAAGTCAAATTAGTAAAATAGAAGATATTGCTAAATCTTTAGAAGAAGGATATCCGAGGGATTACTTAATTGGAAACTCCGAATTTTATGGAAGAAAATATTTTGTAGATCAAAGAGTTCTTATTCCAAGACCTGAAACAGAAGTTCTTATTGATATCCTGAAAAGTTTAAATTTAGCCGATGGCTCAATTCTTTGTGATCTTGGAACAGGATCAGGATGTATTGGTATTTCATTAGCAATGCTAAATGAGAATTTCATAGTTTTTGGTACAGATATTTCTGAAGACGCCATTCGTGTTGCAAGAAAGAATAATCTAACTTATAAGAAAAAAAATTTCTTTTTGATTCAATCAAACTGGGCTTCATGTTTTCAAAAAGATTCTATCGATTGCATAATTTCAAATCCTCCATACCTTGATAAAGATGATTATCACCTAGCAGATCTAAAGTATGAGCCAATATCTGCACTTGTTTCAAACTTATATGGGCTAGAAGCTTTCGAAATTATTTCTCAACAAGCCAAACAATTGTTAAAAAAAGGTGGATACCTCATATTCGAGCATGGCTTTGATCAAAGCGAAGATGTAGAGAAAATTATTTATAAAAATGATTTAAAATTAATAAGAAAGATTAAAGATCTATCAGGAAACGATAGAGCGATATTGGTACAAAAATGAACTTAGATTTTTTTGAAAAACAGTTACTTATAGATAATTTCTCTGAAAAATTACAAAAAAAAATCTTTGATACAAATTGTCTTGTAATTGGAGGTGGTGGTATTGCTCATCCACTGCTCACCTATTTAGTTTCGACAGGTTTTGGAAATATTTCAATTGCCGATGGCGATAAGGTAGAGCTTTCCAATCTTCACAGACAATTCCATTTTACTGCAAGTGATCTTAATAAAAGAAAAGCAGAAGTTTTAAAAGAAAAATTTAAGAATGGATATGAATTTATTGACATTAAACCAATAAATAAATTTCTTGAGGAAAAAGATCTATTTGAACTAATTGAGCATCATGATTTAATTTTTGATGCATCAGATAACTTTCAAACAAGATATATCTGTAACGATGTATGCCATGAGCATAAAAAACCTTTAATTTCTGGAGCTGCAGAAGGCATGCTGGGGATTGTTGCTGCTTTTAGTTTTAAAGAAAATTCACCGTGTTATGAGTGCCTTTTCCCTAGAAACTTTAACTTAAATGAAAGCTCCTGTGAAAACTCAGGTATTACACCATCAGTGCTCGGCATAATTGGATCTTTTATGGCTTCAATTGCTTTAAAAATAATAGCTGACGAAACGTTCAATAGTTCAGTTATGAGAATAAACTTATCTGATCTCAGTATATCTCAGCCAAAACTTAAAAAAGATGTATTGTGTAAGATTTGTGGAGAAAACCAAGGATGATAACTGGCTATATTGAGGGCTATTATGGTGTTGAACTATCTTGGAAAGAGAGAGATTCTATAATATCAAAGCTTCATCAGGTCGGATGCAACAGTTATTTTTATTGCCCGAAAGAGGATCCTTATCATCGAGTTAAATGGAAAGATGATTATCCAATTGATTGGATAGAAGATTTTAAAAAATTCAAGTCTAATGCAGACAGCGCTGGTATTGATATTATCTTTGGCATTTCTCCCGGCGCATCTTTAGAGTTAAAAGATTTTGAATATTTAGAGAGAAAAATAGGTATTTTCAAGGAGCTTTCTATTGAAAATTTCTGTATTCTTTTTGATGATATTCCTAAGGAAAAGGAGCAATTCTCTCTTCATAAAGAAGTGCTTGAACTTTGTTTAGAAAAGTTTCCAAATATTAATTTTTCTTGTGTGCCTTCACAGTATTGTAAACATATGGTTGAAAATTCTAATAATTCTTATTTGGCAGAATTAGATAAAGTTGACACAAGTATTCCTTTCTTTTGGACAGGAAATCAGGTTATAACATCCAATTATTCTGATAAGAATATTGATAGCTGGAAAGAGTTGTTTCGTGAGGATAGAGACTTAATAATTTGGGATAATACTTTTGCAAATGATTATTGCGTGCCTAAGATTGTTATGCAAAATTTTGATAGCTTTTTTTCTAAAGAAGATCAAAAAGTATCTGGGTTTCTGTTGAATGCGTCTGGTATAGAGTTAATAGATCTTATTGCTATTGAAATATTAGACAATGCGCTAGAGAAAAATAATATAATGCTCGATGATATTTTAAAAAATAGAGGCTTTCCAAAAGAACTCATTAATTTAAGTCATTTTTTTAAAACAAACATTTCGTCGAGCTTTTCAGATGATGAAAAAAAAGATCTAGATTTCCTCCTTTGGAACTGGAATGGAAAAATAAAAAAGTTTTTTTATCCATATCTCCATCAACTCAACCAGATTTTTAATGAAACAGATAAGCGAGAAATAAATGGTTTAAAAAAGCGCTTTCGTATTAAATAATAAAGATATTTTTATTAGAAGAATATTAGGTTAATATTTAATTTAAATTTTAAGAAATATGATTGAAGTTCCAGTATATGTTATAGCAAATATCGTAATTCAAGATCCTGATACTTATAAAAAATATGAAAAAGGATTCTTTCCGATATTAAAGAAATATGAAGGCCAGTTCATTACTTTTGACGATAATATTGGTCAACTTGAAGGAAGTTCAGAAGTTTCTGGCAGAGTTATAATTTTTTCTTTTCCAAATGAAGACTTAGCCGATCAATGGTATAGCAGTGTCGAATACCAAGAATTAAGCGCTTTTAGAAGAGAGGGTACTGATACTATTTCAATTTTTAAAGTTAAAGGACAACCACCAAGAAATTAAGGGAGGAATAATTATGTTATTAGGAGATATGCAAGACTGGAAACCAAATGTTGCAAGCATTATAGAGTATGCTGCAGATATTTATCCTGAGTCTGAAGTAGTAAGTAAATTAGTAAGTGGTGAAGTCCATAGGACTAACTACAAAGAGGTATGTGTTAGATCAAGGAAGTTAGCTTCAAAGCTTTCTCAAGATGGTTATAAACAAGGAGATGTCATCGCTACTCTTGCTCTAAATACATTTAGGCATCTTGAGGCATATTATGGTGTTTCAGGAATGGGTGCAGTTGTTCATACTTTGAATTTTAGATTACATCCCGAGCAGGCAGTTTACATAATTAATCATGCTGAGGATAAAGTAATCTTTGTTGAGGCACCTTTTGTTCCTATCCTAGAGGCGCTCCAAGAAAATCTCACTACTGTTGAGAAATATATTGTCTTTTGTAATAAAGATGAGATGCCTGAAACTTCTCTCAAAAACTGTTTGTCATATGAAGAATATATTGAAGATGGTGATGAAAATTTTGTTTGGCCAGACCTTCCTGATAATGCAGCTTGTGGACTTTGCTATACATCGGGCACAACAGGAAATCCAAAAGGAGTTTTATATTCACATAAATCAACTATTCTTCACGCAATTTCAGCAGCTGGACCAAAGGCTTTAAAAATTGAAGGAGATGACTCTGTTCTAATGGTTGTTCCCATGTTCCATGTTATGGCATGGGGAGTCCCATACTATGGAGCAATTTATGGACTTAAAATTGTAATGCCTGGAATGGCAATGGATGGTGAATCTCTTTATGAAATGTGTAAGGAGGAGAAGGTAACACTTGCCTTTGGTGTGCCAACAGTCTGGATGCAGCTGTTAGGGTATTGCAGAGAAAATAATGTTGTCCTTGAATCAATGAATAGTACTGTTATAGGAGGATCAGCAGTGACAGTAGCTATGATAAAAGAGTTTGATCAAGTTCATGGAGTAACCGTTCTTCAAGGATGGGGTATGACTGAGATGAGCCCTCTTGGGACAACAAATTTCCCAACCCCAGAAATGGAGCAAATGTCTGATGATGAAAAATATGCAATTCAAGTTAAAGCAGGTAAACCTGTTTTTGGTGTAGAAATGAAGATAGTAGATTCTGATGGAAATACTCTTCCAAATGATGGCAAGGCTTCAGGAAGCTTATTAGTAAGAGGCCCTTGGATAATTAAAAAATATTTTAAAGCTGAGGAGGATGCCGTAGACAAAGATGGATGGTTTGATACGGGCGATATATCTTCAATAGATCCAGATGGATATATGTCTATTGTTGATAGAGAAAAAGACGTCATTAAATCAGGCGGTGAATGGATTAGTTCAATCGATGTTGAAAATGCAGTAGCTAGTCATCCAGATGTTATGCAAACAGCAGTTGTTGGCATTCCTCATCCAAAATGGGATGAAAGACCACTTTTATTTGTTGTTTCTAACTCTGGTAATGAAATTGATAGAGAAGAATTAGATGGATTGATGCTCAAGAAGTTTGAAAAATGGCAACTTCCTGATCAGGTAGTCTTCTTAAAAGAATTGCCAATAGGGGCTACAGGAAAGGTGAAAAAGATTGATTTAAGGGAAGAATATAAAGAGCACTACATGTAGGAGAACATTATGCCAATGATATTTGTAAAACCTGAAGAATTAGGCAGTTACGTTGGTAAGACGCTTGAACCTAGTGAGTGGTTGACTATTGACCAAGAAAGAATAAATAATTTTGCTGACGCAACCAATGATCACCAGTTTATTCATGTTGATCCTGAACAAGCTAAACCAATATTTGGATCAACAATTGCGCATGGATTTTTATCATTATCTCTAACATCGGGAATGGGAGAGGAAAATGCTCTAGTTGTTGAGGGATCAAAAATGAGTTTAAACTATGGATTAGATAAAATTAGATTTCTTGCACCTGTTCCTGTAAATTCCAGAATAAGAATGCTCTCAAAGATTATAGAAGTTAAGGAAAAGAACCCAGGCCAATTTCTTATTAAAAGTGAGGTTACTATGGAGCTAGAGGGTTCCGAAAAACCTGCTTTTATTGCTGAACAACTCGGTCTTTGGGTCACTTAAGAATTTAGCGCTTTTTTCAATAAATCGTTAACTGCTTGAGGATTAGCTTTTCCTTGAGTTTCTTTCATGACTTGGCCGACAAAGAAACCGAATAGTTTATCTTTACCATTTTTGTAATCTTCAACTTGTTTTGAGTTTGATTCGATTACTTTTATTATTACTTCTTCAAGAAGGGTTTCATCTTGAATCTGAACTAATCCTTGATCATTAATTATTTCATCTGCATTTCTTCCTGTTTCCCAAATTTCAGCAAGTATAGTTTTAGCTATTTTTTTAGATATTGTTCCATCAGATATCCTTTGAAGCAGAATATTAAAATTATTTGATGAAAGTTTAGATTCATCTATCTTTATATTATCCTTATTAAGTAAGGAGCCAATTTCACCCACTAGAAGATTAGCTGCAAGTTTTGGATCGTTTGTAGATTCTACAGCAACCTCAAAAAAATTAGATAGCTCTCTTGATGAGGAAATAATTTCAGCTTCACTTTTATCAATTTGGAATTCTGAAATATATCTTTTTGATTTATCTGCTGGAAGTTCAGGAAAAGTACTTCTTATTTCTTCCATCTCATCATTAGAAATAACTACTGGTAGCAGATCAGGATCGGGAAAGTATCTGTAGTCATTTGCAAACTCTTTTGATCGCATCGGCCTTGTTTCATCCTTTCCACTGTCATAAAGCCTTGTTTCTTGGGTAACTTTTTCACCACTCTCTAGTACTTTAATTTGTCTTTTGATCTCGAAGTTAATAGCTTTTTCAATAAACTTAAATGAATTAATATTTTTTATCTCAGTTCTGGTACCTAACTCAGAATCACCAACCTTTCTGATAGAAACATTCGCATCGCAGCGCAAAGATCCTTGAGACATGTCACCGTCACATACATCTAGAAATATAACAAGTTGATGCAAAGCCTTCATGTAAGCCACAGCTTCTTTGGCACTAGATATTTCTGGCTCAGATACAATCTCAAGAAGGGGGGTTCCTGCTCTGTTTAAATCAATAACAGATTTATCTGGATAGGCATCATGTATTGACTTTCCAGCGTCTTCCTCAAGATGCGCTCTTGTAATGTTTATTGTTTTTTTATCTCCATCCACATCAATGTCTATTAATCCTCCCTCTACAATGGGCTTTGTCATTTGAGTTATTTGATAGCCTTTTGGCAGATCGGGGTAGAAATAATTTTTTCTATCAAAAGTAGATTCTTGGTTAATATCTGCTTTAATAGCTAATCCAAATCTTATAGCTTTTTTAAATGCATCTTTATTTACAACAGGCAGAACTCCGGGCAAACCCAAATCGACTAAATCAACCTGTGTATTTGGCTCTGAACCAAACTGTGTTGAGGCACTTGAAAAAAGCTTTGTATTTGTTGACAACTGAGCATGAACTTCTAAACCAATTACTGTTTCCCAACTCATGAAATTTCCTCTAGATTTGGACTTTTGATATGCCAATCACTATTTTTTTGATATTGATGAGCAAAATTTAATATCTTAGATTCTTCAAGATAGTTTCCCATAAGTTGCAACCCAATAGGGAGTCCGTATGCAAAACCATGAGGTATAGACATTGCTGGAACTCCTGCAAGATTTGCAGAAATTGTAAATAAGTCTTCTAGATACATCTCAATTGGATCCTCAGTTTTAGAACCAATTTTGAAAGCAGAGCTTGGTGAGGAAGGAGACATTATAATATCTACATCTTTAAAAGCCTCCATAAAATCGTTTTTTATCATTCTTCGAGATTGTTGAGCTTTCTTATAGTAAGCATCATAGAAGCCAGCTGAAAGAACATATGTCCCTATGAGAATTCTTCTTTTAACCTCATCTCCGAAACCTTCTGATCTTGATTTTATGTACAGCTCTTCTAAATTATTTATATTCTTAGCTCTGTAACCATATTTCACACCATCGAATCTAGAGAGATTTGATGAGCACTCGGCAGGAGCAACAACATAATAAGTTGGAACAGAGAGTTTAATATTTGGCAATGAAACTTCTACAAAGTTTACCCCCAATGCTTCAAATATTTTCTTTGATTCCTCAAATGAATCTTGGACTTCTTTATTGAGGTTAGAAATATCAAATTCTTTAACTATTCCAATCTTTTTACCCTTAAGATCGTCATCTATATTTTCTAAGTAGTTTTCCTGTTCGTCACTGATTGAAGTTGAATCTTTTGTATCATGACTACAAATATGATTAAGCAAAAGAGCACAATCCTCAGCATTTCTTGCAAAGGTCCCAGCCTGATCAAGACTGGATGCAAAAGCAATCATTCCCCATCTTGAAGCTCTTCCATACGTTGGCTTTATACCTGTAATTCCACACAAAGCTGCTGGCTGTCTTATAGAACCCCCTGTATCGGTTCCAGTTGCCGCACAAATAAGACCTTCTGAAACTGCAGCTGCTGAACCGCCAGAGCTTCCTCCAGGAACCCTTTCAAAGTCCCAAGGATTTTTTACAGTCCCATAATAGCTCGTTTCATTTGAAGACCCCATTGCAAACTCATCCATATTTGTTTTTCCTACACAAATACTGCCAGCTGCATTGAGATTTTCTACGACAGTAGCATCATAAGGAGGGATAAAGTTTTCTAAAATTCTTGAGCCACATGTTGTTCTTAAATTTTTTGTACAAAATAAGTCTTTTTGAGCAATTGGTATACCTGCTAGATCACCTTTAATTTTTCCTTCATCGAAAGCCCTAGCTTTAATTAATGACCTTTCTTCGTCCAATGTAATAAAGGAATTCGTTTTACTTGAAGCAATATTTTTAAAGGTTTCGCTTACAAGCTCACAAGAAGAGATTTCTTTTGTTTCTAAAAGTTTTTTTAATTCAGATAATGTTTTAAATCTAATGTTCATTCAACGACTTTTGGGACTATAAAATAGTTTTGATCTGACTCTGGAGAGTTAAGGAGAAATGCTTCTTTTCTGCTTTTTGAAGTTACCGAGTCCTCTCTTTTTGGAGCTATTTTTTCAAGCGGATTAGCAAGTGGAGCTATATCATCAGTATCAATATTTTGAAGCTCATCAACAAAATTTATTATATTTTCTAGATCTTTGGTGATTTTTTCTTTTTTATCATCCCCAAGCTGCAGTCTTGCTAAATAAGAGATAGTTTCAATTGTTTTATTGTCCATATATAGGATATTATATTAAAGTTGCGAAGTATTAACCAAACGCTTAGTAATTTTATATATTTTTGAGGAAAATTGTGGAATTTAACTTATTCAAAGCAGCAAGAGGGCTATTTTCAAATGATCTATCTATAGACCTTGGAACTGCTAATACTCTAATTTATACAAAAGATGTAGGTATAGTTCTAAATGAGCCCTCAGTTGTTGCAATAAGAGAATCAAGAGGTCAAAAGACTGTTGTAGCTGTGGGAGCAGAGGCAAAAAAGATGCTAGGGAGAACGCCTGGGAATATTACTGCTATAAGACCCCTATCTGATGGTGTTATTGCTGATTTTCAGGTTACTGAGAAAATGCTTCAACATTTTATTGCTACTGTTCATGAGCAAAGATTCATTAAACCTAGTCCAAGGATTCTAGTTTGTGTTCCTTGCAGATCAACACAGGTTGAGAGAAGAGCTATAAGAGAGTCAGTTCTTGGGGCAGGAGCAAGAGATGTAAAACTAATTGAGGAACCAATGGCTGCTGCAATTGGTGCAGGCCTTCCTGTAGAAGAGGCAAGCGGTAGCATGGTCATTGATATAGGTGGTGGTACATCAGAGATTGCCATACTCGCATTAAATGGTGTTGTTTATGCTGAATCAGTAAAAATTGGTGGAGATAAGATGGATGAGGCAATTGTTTCTTATATTCGAAGAAATTATGGGTGTGTAATTGGAGAATCAACTGCCGAAAAAATTAAACAAACAATTGGATGTGCATCTGAGGATTCTGAAAAACAGGAAATGATGGTCACTGGAAGAAATTTGGCAGAGGGTATACCTGAGACATTTAGCCTTTCTAGTGATCATGTTTACGATGCTATGAAGGATCCACTTAATGGGATTATTAGAGGAATTAGAGATGCCCTTGAGCTTTCACCGCCTGAACTTGCTGCTGATATAGCAGAGAGAGGAATTGTTTTAACAGGGGGTGGTGCCTTATTAAGAGATTTAGATAGATTAATTTCATCTCAAACTGGTATTCCAGTTATCATTGCTGAAGATCCATTGACTTGCGTGGCACGAGGCGGTGGTCAAGCTCTGGAAATAATAGATAAATATAATATAGACCTGCTATCAACTGAATAATATGGCAAGGTTGCCTGATAAATCATCAAGGCTTTTATTGATTTCAACTTTTATTATTTGCTCATTATTTTTATTTGCTGATTTTAGATTTGGTATTTTTAAACCTGTTCAAAATTTCTACAACTCATCGTCATTATTTATACAAGTATTTTCTCGAGAATATGTTGTAAATCCAATATTTAATTCCTTTTCAAGTATTTTGATTAATAAAAGATCTAATGATGAAAATCAAAGATTGAAAGAGGAGCTTAATAATCTACTCATTGAAAATTATGTAATTTCCAATAGGGAAATTTTGAATAGCAATGTTTTTTTTGATGAATTTGATATAAAAAATACATTATCGAAATTACTGCCTGCAAAGGTTGTAGATTTTGATGTCAATCAATATCTTTGCTGCGATAAACATAGAATGTTTTTATTAACTGAATCAACTAGAGAGCTTGATTCTTTCAAAGTCGTCATAAATAACGAGGGCATAGTAGGCCAAACAATTAAAATTAACAAAAGTTTAGTCGAAGTTATTTTATTAAGTGATAAAAGCCACAGGTTACCAATACAAAACCAAAGTGGATTTTTTTGTGAAGCAAATGGGGCAGGAGTACCAAAAAAAATATTCTGTGATGTAGATTTAACTCTTGACGAAAAAGAGTTTTTTTTGAAGCAGAAATTTTTCTCATCTGGACTGGGGGGAATATTCCCAAAAGGTGTTGAGATTGGCAGTATTTATGAAATTTTAGAACTTTCTCAAAAAGAGATTAGATTAACAATTGAACTAAAAGCAGACCCTCTTTCATCAAATTTCTTTGGAATTATTAAATAATGAAACTATCAGAATTAATTCTTTTGACTGTGATCTTTTTAATTTTTAGTTTTATTGACAACAAAGTTAATTTATTTCTTATTAATTTTTCTATCGTTTCAAACATCACTTATTTATTTCTTTGTTACTTGTGTTTTAGAAATCCTCAAAAAATAAATTCTTTATTTGGAGCATACATAGGTTTCTTAATAGATCTTAATCAGAATGTTTTTTTTGGCCTTCATGCAGCCCTATTTACATTAACAATTCTTATTATTAACTATAATTACTTCAGATTGAGGATGTTTTCAGATTTTCAAATAACATTAGCTTTTAGTTTTTTTACAGCTTTTTTTATTGGTTTCAAGAGTGTTATTCTCATAACCATGAATTTTCAGTATTTAGTTGTTTTTTTAAGCTTTTTTTCTGCATTTGTTTCTTATCTTTTTATACCACTCTTAGGCAAGTTCCTATTGCGTAAAACTGAGCTCTAAGAAATGAGAAATTCCTTGATACTTCGATTGCTATTAATAATTTTTACACCATTAATGTTGATTTCATTATCCTATTTTCTGTTTTTAAGTAAGACTGATTTATTTTCCAAAAGCTTTGAAAGATACAAGTATCAGGGTTACTCCTTTAGTTTTGATGAGGTTGTAACAAATAAAAATCCACTCTATCCAGAATTCATATTTAAAGATATTTCTCTGCAAAATGAGAATGAGGAAATTAAAATCATTCAGCTCAATCTGGGCATGAATCTTTTGGGTTTTTTTTTCGGTGATCTTCAAAGAATTAAATATGTAAAAATATATGCTACTGAAATCAATACAAAAGATTATATTTCTCTACTTCCTGAGAACTCAATTGCACTCAAGAAAAATTTATTGAACATAGTTGATGACGGTAATATCGAAGAGCTTTATTTTGAGTTTATCAATGGAGAAGACATTAGTGTTAATAATGAATTTATAATTTCAGAACTTATCATTAAAATAGGGTCTGTCAGGAAACTCAAAGCTACTAAAGCATATGTAACTGCTGACTCAAATCAAGTCAAAATAAAGCTTGATAAGGGCTCATATGAAAATCTTCCATTTGAAGAAATTATCGGTTTATTAGATGTAGACTCTATGCAGCTTAATTATAACTCCTATCACAAATCCATTAATGACTATGCTGAAAAGATTCTCCCTTTGGGAGTTCTTAATTTTAAAAAAGATATTCCACTTTTTACCTCAGGATTTGTTGACTTTAATAATAGTAGAAACAAGAATTTTGGTTTTATTAGTTTTCAAGATCTCTCAAAAATTAAATATCTTCAAGACGGATTTAATATCAAGACAAATATTTTCATAGAGGACTTTAATCATATATTTTCTCAAAATTTTATCTCTTTTAAAGATCTAATGATGAATCTCTATCTTTCGGGAAATGAAATACAAAATTCATCCACTTTTAGATTTTTTTCAGGCCAACAATCTGATATTAGTCTAAATGGGAAATTTAATGATGGAAATCTCAATTTAATTTTTAATAGTGAAAATCTCAAGGGATCCTTAGTGAGAGATGATTCAAGTTTCTTTAGAATTAATCTCTATGATTCAAATATTAATTTCAATTTTGGAGCTCCTGAGGAAGACTTTGTTCTGCCTAACCTAAAATTTAGAGTAAGTGGAGAAAATATAATTTTTAATGATGCAGCATTTAATAAAATAGATTTTTACTATTTAAAAAATGGAGATGTACTAACATTAAATGACATAAATATTGATAGTGACTTTTTAAAAATATCTAATTATCAAGACGAGCCAGCATATTTTTCAATAAATGCTAATAGTGATTTTTATAAAGTAAAAGGCTCATATGAATTTAAAGATATTAAAGATTCTCTTAAACTTAAGGATTTCCCACCAATTAATTATCTTAAATCTAATCTAAACATTCAGTGGAATAAACTTCTTGAGTTAAGAAATATTGAGGGAACTATTGATTTTCTAGCTAAAGATTTCCAAATAAATCAAAATAATCCAAACTCCGGATTACTAAATTTAGTTGGCTTATTAAATATTCAATCATTTTTTGATGGATATGATGGATCATCAACAGACGAATTCATTAAATTCAAGAGAGGAACCGGCAGCATTATCTTCTCTCAAAAATATGGAAGGATAGTTGATGAACTTGCTTTTGAAGCTGACTTTGGAGAGATGAATTGGAGCGGATTTATTATAAAAGATGATTTTGGTTACTTTCGAGAATTAGATCTGGAACTCTCTTTAAAACTAAACCTTCAAGAAAACATCCCTTGGTATGCAGCTATTTTTGGAGGACTAGGTGTTGCTGCAGGAACAGCAATAATTGGGAATGTTTTTGAAGAACAAATTGAAGAGATTTCAACAATTGAATACTCAGTGAAAGGATCACTTAATTCTCCAAATCTAGATAGACTATAATAAAAATATAGTTGCAAGACCCAGGAAAGAAACAAAGCCAACAACATCAGTTACTGTTGTAACAATAACACTACCTGCAATAGCAGGATCTTGGTTTAGTTTTCTTAAAATAATAGGTACGAACACTCCTGCGATCACTGAGCTTAAAAGATTAATGATCATTGCAGCAGCAATTAGTAATGCAAGAATAAACTGATTAAACCAAAGATAAGTTATAAAACTAACTATTAAGCTTAAAACTATACCATTAAGAATTGAAACAGCTAGCTCTCTTTTAAAGAGCCACCCAAGATTAGAGTTTGAAATTTGCTCCAAGGTTAGGCCTCTAAGAACGATTGTTAAAGTTTGCGTTGCTGCCACTCCCCCCATGCTAGCAACTATTGGCATCAAAACTGCTAAATAAACAACTTTGTCAATTGCGTCTTGAAAAATATTTATTACTAAAGCTGCCACAAAAGCTGTAATTAAATTTAGACCAAGCCAAATAATTCTTCTCCGAGCAGCTCTTGCTGGTGGTGAAAACGTATCCTCAGCAATTCCAGCCATACTTAGAAGATTTTGATCGGCATCTTCAATAATTACATCAACCACATCGTCAATTGTTATTCTTCCAATGAGCTCATTTTTTTCATTAATGACTGCTGCAGAAATTAAATCATTTTGTTCAAAATACTTAGATACTTCCTTGTCAGATTCATTCACCATAAAAGAATGTGGTCTATCATTCATAACATCTGATACTTTAAGTTTAGGATCTGAGCATATGATCTTTGAAATTCTGAGATCCCCAATAAAACTATTATTTTGCGAAACTACAAATAATTTATCAGTATTTTTAGGAATTTTTCCAATTGATCTAAGATATTCAAGGACTAAATTGAGCGTTGAGTCTTTTTGCACACTTATTATGTCATTGTTAAGCAAACCACCCGCAGAATCTTCAGGATATTCCAAAACCATTTCAACTCTTTCCCTATCAATTCTAGACATCTTTGAGAGAAGGAGGTTTGTTCTCTGCTCAGGAAGATTTTGCAGAATATCAACCATTTCATCTAGCTCAAGATTTTGAACTAAATCGAGGAGCTCTTCATTTGATATTTCATCAAATAAGTCTTGTTGTATTTCTTCGCCCAATTCACTTAGAACATCAGCCTCATTTGATTTATCAATTATTGACCAAATTACTTTTCGTTGCGCTGAAGGAGCTGATTCAAGACAATGAGTTATCTCATGCGAATCCATTTTCGAAAGAATTTTTTGTATTTTACTAAACTTATCTTCTGATTTTTTATTTAATATTTCAAAAATTTTTTCTTGATTGTATGTTTCCATCAATCAAAAACTTTTCCAAAGTATTCCTCTTTGATAAGTGAGCTATTTATAAGATAATTTTTTTCACCCTTATCAAGAATACTCCCATCTTTTATAACAATTGAGTAATTACAAATATCAATTGTTTCTCTTAAGTTATGGTCAGTAATTAGGATGCTAATACCTCTATCAGAGAGATTCTTCAGGACATTTTTTATATCTTCAATAGCAAGAGGATCAATTCCAGCAAATGGTTCATCCAATAGGATGAGCTTTGGTCTTGAAGCTAAGCATCGAGCTATTTCAACCTTACGTCTTTGACCACCTGACAAGACATAACCCTTTGAATTTTCAACAGACTCAAGATTAAATTCTTTAATTGTATTTTTATAAAAATCTAAAAGATCTCCATTTTTCAAAAAATTTCTTTCTGCAACACCTAAAATATTTGATCTTACAGTGAGGCTCCTAAATATTGAGGGTTCCTGAGGTAAATAGTTCATACCAATCTCAGCTCTTTTGTGAACAGGAATAGTTGTAATATTCTTTTCCTCAAGAAAAACATCACCACTATCAATTTTTATTAATCCCAATATTGAGTAAAAGATTGTTGTTTTGCCAGCACCATTTGGACCTAAAAGTCCAACAATCTGTCCCTTTGAAATATCAAATGAAACTTCATTAATAATTTGTTTATTATCAATAGATTTTGATATATTTTTGACGCTTAAGACTTCCATACTAATTTATTAAGAGTTCTCCAGATTTTAAATTGAATTTAATTATTTCACCTTTCATCTTTGATGAATCATTTTCTATTAAAACACTTCCCAAAATCTCAATCTCGTTTTTTCTTATGAAGATCATTTCTGACGAACCTTTGAAAAAGTTATCCTCGCTAGTTATATTAAATTTTACAGGCGCTCCTAAGATACTAATAACCTCTGAAGCTCTTTCATATTTAGCGACTTCTCCATATATTTCGTATGATTTTGATTGAAAATAAACATTATTATTAAATTCAATTTTTCCTTCTTTAATCTCTATATTATCCGATGAAATATTTATTTTTTCTGAGATTTCTATGCTTATTTCAGCTGCATTCAACGATACAAATACTGAAAAAATAAACCCTGTAAGAAAAATCTTTTGCATAAAAATTTAAAAACTAACAAGTGTATAATAATGCAATGTTACACATAAAAAGAAATTTATTATTCTTATTTACATTATTATCATTCCAAATTTCTTCAGATATTAATAGAAATCCATTTGAACTTATTGATGCTAAATCACAAGAAATGGTTATTATTTTAACTACTGAAAACAAGTTATTTATATCGAATCCTGAACTATTTAAGAATAAAATAAAAAATATTTTTGAGCCGTTGATAGATTTCAACAGAGTTAGTGCCAGCGTTATGGGAAAAAAATATTACTTGAGCGCAACTAAAGAAGAGAGATTGGAATTTATAGAAGTTTTTAAGATTTCTCTTCTTGATACTTACGCTGAAACTCTCTCTCAGTGGGGTGATGCAGAAATTATTACTGATTTCTCCTATGATGAGAGAAAAAATAATATTGTAAGTGTTAAACAAGATTTAATTACAACAAACAATATATATCCAATAATTTATAAACTCAGGGAATATAAGAACGGCACTTATAAAATAGTAAATATCATTATCAATGGTATCAATTTAGGACAAACCTTTCATAATCAGTTTCAAGCACTTGCAATAGAGAGAAATGAAAATATTTCCTTAATTATAAGTGAATGGAAGTCGGATGCATTCTTAGATGGATAATAATCAAATTCAAGAAATTATTGGATCTTATCTGGATGATGTCTCCGATATTTCTATCAACGGTAAGGATTGTAATTTTTCAGTCAGAATTGTTTCAAAAGATTTTATAAACATGAGCACTTTGGAAAGGCATAAAAATATTATGAAATTGTTTGCAAATCTTCTTCAATCTGGAGAATTGCATGCTATCAGCTTAGATTTAAAGGCACCAGGTGAGGTTTAATTGGAAAAATTGTTAATAAAGGGTGGAAAAAGTCTTTCTGGTGAAATTGATTGTTCCGGAGCAAAAAATGCTGCTTTGCCTGTAATTGCTGCATCAATTCTTTCATCCGATGATATAACTCTCAAAAATCTTCCATATCTTCAAGATATTACAACTATGTTTGAACTTATAGGCTCGATGGGAGCTGATATTTCTCTTGATGAAAGAATGAATTTTAAACTCAATACCTCAAACCTATCTAATCTTGAAGCTAGATATGAGTTAGTTAAAACAATGCGAGCTTCTATCTTAGTTCTTGGATCAATGATAGCAAAATATGGATATGCAAAAATTGCATTGCCTGGTGGTTGTGCAATTGGAAGCCGCCCAGTAGATTATCATCTCAAAGCTCTTGAAAAACTTGGTGCAAATATTTCACTCAAAAATGGATACATAGAGGCTAAAACAGACAAGCTTGTAGGAGCAAACATAGAATTTGAAGGTGTAACTGTAACTGGAACTGAGAATCTAATTATGGCGGCATCATTGGCAAAAGGAGTTTCTATTCTTACAAATGTTGCTAAAGAGCCTGAAATTTTAGATTTAGCAAATTTTTTGAATTCTATGGGGGCTAAGATTTCAGGTGCAGGAACAGATAAAATTATAGTAGAGGGTGTAGAAGAATTGAGTGGCACAACTTATGAAATTCCTGCAGATAGAATTGAAGCAGGTACATATCTTATAGCAGGTGCTGTTACCAATGGGAATATTACTATCAATAAGATAGATCCAGAAAGAATGGGTGCAATCATAGAAAATCTTAAAAAAGCTGGAGCTGAAGTTATATCAAATGGAAAATCCATATCTTTAAATATGACAAATCATATTTTAAAACCTGTAAACATCATTACAGCTCCATTTCCAGGATTCCCAACAGATATGCAAGCTCAATTTACAGTCCTTAATTGTATGGGGCAAGGTGAATCGCGAGTGAAAGAGACAATATTTGAAAATAGGTTTATGCATATCCAAGAACTGAATAGAATGGGTACAAATATCAGAATAGATGGAACCACAGCTATTATAAATGGTGTTGATTCAATTTCTGGAGCTCAAGTTATGGCAACAGATTTACGGGCCTCTGCAAGCTTAATACTTGCAGGATTAGTAGCAAAGGGAGAAACTATAGTCGATCGAATTTATCACATTGATAGGGGTTATGAGAGAATAGAAGAGAAGCTATCGAATCTTGGCGCCGAAATATTAAGATTACCTAATTAGACGCTACAGTTTTAACTAAAACTTCTCTATTATTATTTTCCCCATAAATTTCAAACTTAATTACATCACCGGGTAAGGTTAACTTCAGGGCTGTTGTTAGATTCACCCAAGTTGCTGGTAAATTATTTATTTTTAAAATTATATCTCCCTCTGATACTCCATTAAGCTCGAGTGGATTATTAATACCTGATGTTTTTTCAATTTTAATAATACTTAATGCCGATATTAAATTATTATTTAAATTTAATCTTGTTTGCCGCACTTGAAAATGACCAATCCAAGAATTCCTAACTTTGCCAAACTTAATAAGCTCAGTTGCAACCTGAATAACTTTTTCGGATGGTATTGCAAAACCAATGCCAGAGTAAGTTCCGGTTTTTGAATATATACTCGAATTAATTCCAATTAGATTACCCTCCTTGTTGAGCAAAGCTCCTCCAGAATTTCCTGGATTGATTGCTGCATCAGTCTGAAGTAATTCTAAGTAAGGATTCCCATAATCTCTTCCAGTTGCGCTAATGATGCCGCTCGTAACAGTTTTTCCAACTCCGAATGGATTACCAATAGCAAGAACTTCATCTCCAACTTTAATGTTGCTTGATTCAGCTGTTTCAATTGGATTTAAATCTTCAAGTCCATTAATTTTTAAGACGGCAATATCTGAATATTTATCGGCACCAATCAAGACTGCCTCTGTAATTTCTCCGTTATTAAATTCTACAAAGATTGATGTTGCATTAATTAAAATATGAGTATTAGTAACTATGTGACCTTCATTTGAGAAAATTACTCCAGAACCTACTGCATTTCTGGCCCTATTAATTCCTCTATTGCTAATGAAGATATTGACCACAGATGATGAGGCTTTTTCAGCAGCATAGGAAAGGTCTTTTTGCGAACCTTGCTTGAAGCCAGCTTCGAATAATACTACAGCAACAAATAAGGCAAAAATGATGCCGCTAATGATAAACTTGTAATTTCCCATTTCTAAAAGTATGTACAAAACTATTTTAAAGAAGTTTTCAGAAGTTGGCATTCATTTGAATAGCGAACAAGACAATTTTCTTAAGATATTTGAAAAAAATCTACCGAGAAGTAACTCTATATTTAATTTTCTAAGAAAGAAAGTAAAAAAAGGTTGCTATCTCTATGGTGATGTTGGAAGGGGTAAAACCATGCTTTTAAAATCGATTTTCAATGAAATTAAGCAAAAAAAGATTTCATACCACTATATTGAATTCATGAGATTTATTCACGAAGAACTTGAGCTTGTAAAAAAAAATAAAGATCCTTTAGTAAAAGTTGCTCAAAGAATAGCTTCAAAATATGAAGTAATACTTATTGATGAATTTCAGATTGAAGATATTTCAGATGCCATGATTGTTGGAAAACTTTTAAACTTACTATCTGAATTGGATGTTTTTTTTATGCTTACATCAAATGCAAAAATAGATGACTTATATAAAAATGGACTTCAAAGAGATAAATTTATTAAACAAATTAAACAATTAGAGAAGAATCTTGTTGTATTTCAATTTATCGGGAATAAAGACTATAGACTAAAAAACATAGATTTAAGTACTCCCCAAAATTCAGCAGACTTAAATGAAAAACAAATTTTTGATCTTATTAAAAAAAACTTTAATTTTATCGGTAATCTTCGAAAAGAAATTACCATAAGTGGAAGAACTTTTTTTTGCAAAGGAAGTTCTAAAGATTTTATTTGGCTTTCATATAAAGATTTCTTTAAACAAAATTTAGCCATCTCTGACTTTTTAGTTATTTGTAAAAACTATGAATGGTTTTTCATTGATGACTTTGAGGAATATGATGATCATGGAAAAGATATTATTAGAAGATTTATTGGTTTTATTGATATTGCATATATTGAAAGGGTTAAAATCAAATTCTTTATAAATAATGAAGATCTCAAAAGTCTCTATAGTGGTGAGGAGCTAATAGTCTTGTGGAATAGAACCATCAGCAGGCTTGAAGAAATGCGTTTTATGCAAGATAAATAAATGGTAAAAATTATTGATTAAATAGTACTTAACCTTTAATATTCACCCACACAAAATTTGATATGAAAACATTTAGTTTAAAAAATACAGAGGTTACTAGAAATTGGGTTGTATTTGATGCCTCCGATAGAGTTTTAGGACGTTTTGCAACTAAAATTGCAGACAAATTAAGAGGTAAGGACAAACCAACATTTACGCCGCATGTAGATGGTGGTGATTTCGTGGTTGTAATTAATGCAGAAAAAGTGAAAGTTACCGGAAAAAAGTCTGATCAAAAGAAATACTATAAGCATTCTTTATATCCAGGTGGGCTTAAAGAGAAGTCCTATCAAGAGGTTCTTCATAATAATCCAGAAAGGATCATAGAAAATGCCGTAAAAGGTATGCTCCCAAAAAATAAGCTTGGAAAATCTATGTTTAAAAAATTAAAAGTGTATAGAGGGTCAGAGCATCCTCATGAATCACAAAATCCAACTGTATGGAATCCAAAAATATGAGCAGTGAAAGACATTATGCCACTGGAAGAAGAAAAACCTCCTCCGCAAGAATTTATTTGTCTCAAGGCGAAGGAGATATCAAAGTTAATAACAAAGAATTATCAGTTTACTTTGGAAGGGAAGTAGCACAAATGCTTGTTAGACAGCCTCTTGAGCTTTGCAATCTATCTGACAAAGTTGATGTTGTTGCAAAAGTTAGTGGTGGAGGAAGTTTTGGCCAAGCAGGGGCAATTAGACATGGTATTTCACGGGCTCTCTTACTTTATAATGAAGAGTTAAGACCTCAACTTAAAAAAGCTGGTTTTCTTACCAGAGATTCAAGAAAAGTTGAGCGAAAAAAGCCTGGCTTAAAAAAGGCAAGAAAGAGCTCTCAATTTTCAAAAAGATAGTTTTAATTTATTCTCTAAATATACTTCCATTATAGTAACTTATGTATTATATTGTGCGTACTTAAAAACATATATAAGGAAGTATATGGGTACAAATAATAGAAAATATCCTGATATTAAAGGTTTTTCAGAAGATTTTACCTTTTTTGATAGCATAACTTCATTTGCCTATTTTAATATCATGGGTACTCTATTATTAGAATATGAGTACAATACTGATTTATATTATTTATCTTTATTTAAATGACAGATACTACTGAAAAATATCTCACTCTTAGAGGAGCTAACAATGATATTTATTTCTTCCAAAAAAGAGTTAGTGAAAAGGTTGCAAATATTATTGGCACTAGCTTTGTAAAGACATCGCTAAGAACTAAAGATATCAATGAAGCTATTTCTAGCAGAGATGAGCTTGTGGATGCGTTAAATGAACTTGAAAATACTAACATATTGGATATCAGTGATCATTTTCGTAAAACATTGGATAGCTTTGGGATCTCTATCTCAAATGAAAAAGGGCATAAAGAATCTGTTATAAGTAACAAACCTGATCAAGGAAGAAGAAAGGTTCTAATTGGACTTACTGCTGGCTTTGCTGCTGCTGGTGTTGCTTTCGCAGCTACTCCATTTGTAACAACTTGGAATCCAAGTGCAAGGGCTAAAGCTATAGGATCTGCTGTCAAGGTTGATGTTTCTAAAATGATGATTGGTCAGCAGATTCAAGTTTCATGGAGAAAGCAGCCAATATTGATTATTAGGCATTCACCATCAGCATTATCTAGTTTGACTTCAGTGATATCAAAACTTGCAGATCCAAATTCAGATAGCATTGATGAACCTTATAAAAATCTTAATGTCACAAGGTCTTTAAGTTCTGAATATTCTGTACTATCTGGGGTTTGTACCCATTTGGGGTGCTCGCCTAAATATTACCCAGAAGTTGAGCCTAAGCCATGGGACTCCTCTTGGGAAGGTGGTTTTTTCTGTCCTTGTCATGGCTCAATGTTTGATTTAGTAGGCAGAGTTTATAAAGGTGTTCCTGCACCCACTAATCTAACTGTACCCCCTCATTTCTTTGAAGGGAGTATTTTAACAATAGGAGAAGAAGCATAATGGTAACGAAGGTTCTAAACTGGATTAACTACAGACTACCCATAATTAATACATTTGAAAGGCATCTTTCAAAACATCCTGTCCCAAAAAAAGTAAACTTTTGGTACCTCTTCGGTGCTCTTGCTTCAATTGTACTTATTCTACAAATAGTCACTGGAATCTGGTTAATGATGCCATATTCAAATACTGAAGAGGGAGCATTTGCATCCATTGAATACATTATGAGGGATGTTGATTACGGATGGATCATCAGGTACATGCATACTACAGGAGCATCGATGTTCTTTGCTATAGTCTATCTTCATATGTTCAGAGGTCTTTTGTATGGCTCTTATAAAAAACCTAAAGAATTAGTATGGATTTTTGGATGCACAATTTATTTAGTAATGATGGCTGAAGGATTTTTGGGTTATGTTCTTCCATATGGCCAAATGTCATATTGGGGTGCACAAGTTATTATCTCTCTCTTTGGAGCAATACCTTACATTGGTGAATCATTAGAGGTCTGGATAAGAGGTGATTATTATATTTCTGGCATAACAATCTCAAGATTTTTTGCACTTCATGTAGTTGCGTTGCCTCTGATATTAATTGCCCTAGTCTTTCTTCATCTTGTAGCATTGCATGAAGTTGGTGCTGGAAATCCAGAGGGTGTTGATATTGAGGAATATATCGATGATGACGGAGTGCCGTTAGACAGTGTTCCTTTTTTCCCTTATAAAGTTTTGAGTGCAATGCCTGCGATTGGAGTTTTTGGACTGGTTTTTTGTGTAATAATGTTTTTCTTCCCTGAGGGTGGTGGATATTTTCTTGAATTAGCAAACTTTGAGGAAGCAAACCCACTAGTAACTCCTGAACATATAGCACCTGTTTGGTATTATTCACCTTTTTATACAATGTTAAGAGCAGTTCCAGATCCACTTGGTGGCCTTATAGTTATGGCTGCAGCAGTGGCAATATTATTTGTTGTACCTTGGTTGGATAGAAGTAATGTTGCTTCGATAAGATACAAAGGAATTTTGAGTAAGATAGCAATAGTTTTGTTTATAGTCAGCTTTGTCACCTTAGGATACCTGGGAACTGTGACTGTTACAGAAACAGGGAAAATTATGTCCGTAATTTGTACTCTAATGTATTTTGCTTTTTTCCTATTAATGCCTATTTACTCAAGCATTGAAAAAACCTATGAGGTGCCAGATAGATTGTGATTAAATCAATATTAATTATAAGTATTTTATCTTTCTCTCTTGTACCTTCACTAAATTCAGCCGAAGGTGGTCCATGCAAAGACTATGGAGATTGTGATCAGTTTAAACCAGATTTAAATAACATGGCTTCACTGCAAAGAGGCGTAGGCACATTTATGAAATATTGCTACAGCTGCCATTCGCTAAAATATTCTCGATGGGGAAGGGTTGCTAATGATCTTCAAATACCTGAAGACATTTTCTTTGAATACCTTGTCCCTGATAAGGATGCTGGACCATATGATTTGATGGTTGCTCCTATTCATGAATTAGAAATAGATAATGCTCCTCCCGATTTAACCTTGGTTGCAAGAAAAAGAACTTCAAGCTGGGTTTATACTTATTTAAGAGCTTTTTATGATGATTCTTCAACAACCTATGGATCAAATAATCTAGTTTATCCAGGCGTAAACATGCCTAATATTTTGGCGCCAATACAAGGAAATCAAAAACTGGGCTGTAAAGAAGTTCCTGTTTTAGCTAAAAATGGCGGCGAAAAAAGAGATGAATATGGAAACACTATTACTAAAGAAAAATGTGGCTACCTCAAGTATCAAGACGGATCAGGGTTATTGAACGTTGAAGAGTTTGATGAATTTATATATGATCTCACAAATTTTTTAACATATGTAGGCGAGCCCAGTAGGGCAGAAAGGGAAAGAATGGGAGTATATGCGATAATATTTTTTATTATATTTACATTTCTTTCTGCTCTTCTCTACAGAGAATACCAAAAAGACTATCACTAGGAGAAGCTAAACATGATTTTATATTCAGAGAGGGACAATCATTATAGCCATAGGGTAAGAATAGTTCTTGCCGAAAAAGATATAGCATGTGAAATTAGGGAATTTGACATTGAAGAGGCGCCAGATGACGTACTTTCTTTGAGTCCTTATCATAAACTACCAATTCTTGTTGACAGAGACTTAGGTTTATATGATACCGCTGTAATAATGGAATATCTTGATGAAAGATTCCCTCATCCACCTTTACTTCCAGTTTACCCAGTTGCTAGAGCCAACTGTAGAGAGCTAATGTTAAGAATTGATAGGGAATGGTGCCCACTCGTTGACTCAATTATTTTTGATAAACTTACAAAGGCAAAAGAAAAAAAGATTAAGGAAGAACTTGCTCAAGAGCTTGCAACGATTTCACCAATCTTCAAGGAATTTCCTTTTTTTATGAACGAAGACTTTACTCTCGTTGACTGTTATTTGGCTCCGATAATGTGGAGATTAGTATCTATGGGAATTAACCTTCCTTATAACAAACAACTCAAACCCCTTTTGGATTACCAAAATAAAATCTTTGAAAGACCTGGCTTTATCGATAGCTTAACAACAATCGAAAAAGATCTTAGAGCCGATTAAATTTGCCCTGACTATCGATTTTCACTACAGCCATATCCATATCGGAGCAACTATTTTGTGAGTATCTAATATTAGCAAATTTACCTATGATCATTTGTGAATTTTCATTATCTTTTTTAATTGCTGATATGAGCAATAGATCCTGCAAAAATGACAGCTTTGCTAATTCGTTGAGATCTGATAAATCGTCCTCTATAAATGAGTTTGGCACTGCAAGAATTACCTCAGAAAAGTCTAATAATTTTTTTCTATCCACTATTCTAGTGACTGATTTAGAGGATACATAAATTGGTTTTTTTAAAATGAAGTTAAATTTCAATGAAGGTACTAAGTTTTTTGATTGATCATAGCCAGCAAGAATGTAGATCTTCTCAAAATCTTCTCTAGGTCTTGGCACAAAATTAATTTCTTCCTCCTGAATCAATCTGTTTATTAAATCTGCTCTGTCATAGCTTCCTGATAACTGGAATACTCTTTTAACAAGTTCATCATAGTCACCATCAAGTTTAATGATTCTTACCCCTGGATAGTTTTTCTTCATAAGGTCAGCACTAGACTTGAATTTCTCACCATAAAAAACAAAAACTTCGTCATTTTTTTGGAAGTCAAATAAATATTGTTTTGTTATTTCCTCAAGATAATCATTTGCACTCTTGCAGAAATAAGCGAACTCTTGATTGAGGAAATTATTTTTTATTACAAGAGTTTCATTATCAACCTGCTCGACGAAATTTATTCTTATATCTGCATCTAAAGAAATTACTGATTTGATTACAAGCTCCTTAACTTCCTCCTTAGCATTAATTTTCATCTCAACACTTCCTATATCATTCAGTAGCTCATCTAGCTGATCACTCTTTGAGACATCAATTAATTGAGTTGATGAGCAACCAAGAAAAAAAAAGCAAATACAGCTTATAATTGCTAGATTATTAAGATTTATTGTTCCCACTTATGATTTATTTAATCTGCACTCCAATAGGTAATTTAAATGATATTTCTGCAAGGTCAATAGAAATACTTAACAGCAGTGATCTAATCTATGCAGAAGATACCAGAAAAGCAAAAAAAATTTTTGATAAGTTTAAGATTAATAAAAAGAGTTTTTCTTTTAATGATCACAATGAGAGAATTAAATCAAAATACATAATTGAAGAGGCAAAAGCAGGTAAAAAAATATCAGTAATTTCAGATGCTGGGGCTCCGCTAATATCTGATCCAGGATACTTGCTAGTAAAAGAATGCATTAAAGAAAATATTAAGTACTCAGTAATTCCTGGACCTTCTGCAGTAATAAACTCATTATTATTATCTGGTTTTGCAGCAAATAAATTTACTTTTTTAGGGTTTTTACCTAGAAAAGACTCAGAAAGAAAAAGAATTTTTCAGAATAACGTTAAAAATGATATTACATTAGTTTTTTTTGAGTCACCTAAAAGATTACTCAAAACATTGTCAGTAATGAAAGAGGTTTATCCTTCAACTAAGCGAATTGTTATATGCAGAGAAATGACAAAAAAATATGAAGAAGTATTTAGAGGATCTATCTCTGAGATTTTTGAGAAATTATCATCAAGAGATATTAAAGGTGAAGTATGTCTTCTTATTGAGGGGGATAAAAATTTAACAAGTACTTCAGTAAACTTAAATAACGAAATTAAAGATATGGTGTTGAAGAAAATGTCACGAAGTGATGCCGCAAAGCTTTTAAGTTTAATTACTCAACAAAACAAAAGAGACCTTTATACTTGGCTTACTAAAAAAAGTTGAAGAAAAAATTTATTTAAATAAAATGTAACCGAGTTGGTCGGATGATCGCTGGGAAATCCAGAGGAAAGTCCGGACTTCATGAGCAAAGTGCCAGGTAACTCCTGGGAGACGTGAGTCTACGGAAAGTGCAGCAGAAAATATACCGCCTTAGGGTAAGGGTGAAAAGGTGAGGTAAGAGCTCACCGCATGAATGGAGACATTGCATGGCAGTGCAAACCCCGCTTGAAGCAAGACCAAATAGGAGCTCAACAGAAATGCTCATTCTGAGCTCGGGTAGGTCGCTAGAGTATTATGGCAACATAATATCGAGATAGATGATCATCTTGAACAGAATCCGGCTTATAGACCAACTCACATTTCTAGCAAAAGTGTTATAAAGTGCGTTAAAAGTATTGTAAAGTGCGTAAATACTTTATAATATGTACTGATGTTTGGCTTTAATAACATTTCTTTAGACAGCAAGAGTAGGTTTTCATTCCCTGCTAAATACAGAGATGCTTTTATTAATTCAAATGAAAATCAAATAGTTATTACAAAAGATCCTCAATATCCTGCACTTAAGGTCTACTTTGGCAGTGAATGGGATCAAATTTCTAAAAAGCTTTCTTCCTTACAAGGCTTAGATCCAATAGTAAGGAATTTACAATGGACAATTCTGGGTAATGCAAGTGTATGTGATTTTAAACCTAGTGGGAGAATGCAGGTTTTAATTTCCTCTGATCTTAAAAAATATGCTCACATTGAGAATGCAAACAGAATATGCTTAATAGGAATGGGCAATAAGTTTGAAATTTGGAATCAAGAAAATTGGGAGCAAAGACAGACTGGAGGAAGTCTTGCAACAGAGATCCTAGATATTGTTCTTCCAGAATCTATAAAGGATATGAGTTTTTAGGGGGGAGAAGAGATGAATTGGGAAGTTGTAAATGACATCGATCAAGCAAAAATAAAAGTTATTGGGGTGGGTGGTGCCGGAGGCAATGCTGTGATCCACATGATGAATCACAAAATCCAAGGCGTTGAATTTATATGCGCTAATACAGATTCGCAGGCCTTAGAGAATGCTAAGGGCGCCACTATTTTAAAGCTTGGAGGTGGAATGACTAAAGGTCTTGGTGCCGGAGCAAATCCTGAAGTTGGCAGACAAGCTGCTGAGAGAGATAGAGAAGCAATTGAACAGCTTCTTCATGGCTCAGATATGATTTTTATAACCGCTGGCATGGGTGGTGGAACAGGAACTGGAGCTGCGCCAGTAATAGCATCAATTGCAAAAGAATTAGGTGCTTTAACAGTTGCTGTAGTTACAAAACCATTTAAGTTTGAAGGTAAACCAAGAATGAGCTCAGCTGAAAAAGGTCTTGCTGCCCTTGTTGAAGAAGTTGACAGTTTGATAACAATTCCGAATCAAAAACTAATAGATGTTCTTGGAGCAAATACACCAATTCCAGAAGCTTTTGCGCAAGCAGATGATGTACTAAAAGGTGCTGTTCAAGGGATCTCAGACATAATTATGAAACCAGGACTCATTAATGTTGACTATGCTGATGTTAAAACGGTCATGTCAGAAAAAGGAATTGCGATGATGGGAACCGGAAGATCAAATACAAAAGACCGCGGAAGGGATGCAGCAGAGTTAGCTGTTGGAAGTGAGCTTCTCGAGGATATAAATTTAAAAGATGCAAGAGGTGTGCTAGTAAATATTTCTGCAAAAGATCCAACAATGGGAGATTTTACCGAGGTAAGTGAAGTTGTTGAAGAATTTACTGCTGATGATGCTACATGCATTTATGGACTCGTAATTGATCCATCTCTTAAAGACGAATTGATGGTTACGATTGTTGCAACAGGCGTAAATCAGAAATCTCCTAAGCTTGCCATAGATAGCAAACCAAGAGCATCTATTAAGCTCTCACCAGTTGGGTTAGATAAAGATCACACAAACAAAGAAGTTCAACAAGTTGGTACATCGTCTGCAGAGGCAATTGATTTCCTCGATGTACCAACTTTTATGAGAAAGCAAGTAGATTAAAAAATGCTTCATACTCCAGTATTGCTGGAAGAGTCTATTGATTTTTTAATTACAAATACTTCTGGCAAATATATCGATGCAACTTTTGGAAGAGGAGGTCATTCTAGAAAAATACTTGAATCAATTTCAAAAGATGGAAATCTTTTGGCATTAGATAAAGATTTGGAGGCAATCAAATATGCAAAGGAAAATTTTAAAAACTCAAATTTCTCTATTAAACACTCAGGATTTGAAGATTTAGATTTAATAAATATACCTAAAAAGGTTGATGGTATTCTATTTGATTTTGGTTTGTGCTCAACTCATTATGATAATCCATCAAGAGGATTTAGCTTTAAAGAAGCTGGACCACTGGATATGCGTATCGACCTTAGACAACCAAATAAACTGGTTGACTTATTTGAAACTATTGATGCTAGAAGTTTAGCAAATATTATTTTTCAATATGGTGAGGAGAAAGAATCAAGAAAGATTTCAAAAGAAATTCTCAATTCTTTTAAGAATGGAGAAATTAATAATACTGTAGACTTAGCTGAAATAATAAAAAAAACTAAAACTCAGCGACCAAAAAGGATTCATCCTGCGACAAAAACATTTCAAGCTCTCAGAATTTTTTTGAATGATGAGATAAATAATCTAAAAATTGGATTAGAAAAATCAAAGGATTTAATTAAAACTGGGGGAAGAATAGTTTGTATCAGTTTTCACTCTCTTGAGGACAGAGCAGTTAAAAAACTTTTTGCTCCAAAAAAGATAAGTTATCCGAAAGAAGTACCTTTAAATAATGAGGTGATAAGAGAATTCAGAGTTGTTGCCAAAAAAATTAAACCAAAAAGTTCTGAGCTTGAAATCAACAAGAGATCGAGAAGTGCAATTATGAGAGTTTTTGAGAAGATTTAATGAAAAGTTATTTTTTACCTATGATCTTTTTACAACTGGTAATAATTACCTACTTATCCTTTATTCTCGTTGATGTCAGATGGCAGATTAGATCTGGTTTTAAAATACAAGAAAATCTTAATAGTCAAAATCAAGAACTACAAAACCTTTACTACAAACTTTTAACAGAAGAATTTTTTCTTAACTCTCCGGCAAGGATTGAAAAGAAAGCTAAGGAGGATCTTGGCATGATCAAAGTAAGGCCAGAGACAATCAAATGAATGCCTATTATAAAAATTGGAGATTATTTTTAATATTATTTTTTCTATTCTTATCTATTTCAGTAATCTTTATTCGAATGATTTATATTCAAATTGAGGAGGGCAGTTTTCTTCTTCAAAAAGGAAATAGTCAAAATACTTCAGAGAGAGTAATAGAATTCAAGCGAGGATCAATTTTTGATAAAAATGGAATTCCTCTTGCAATAAGCGTTACAGGTTTTGATTTATTTGCATTGAGTGGTCTTAGTGAAGAAGAGTTTATAAAAATTCAAAATACTCTAGACCTAAACAATTTGGAGTATAAATCCTTCAATAAAAAATCATTAATAAAGAGATCATTATCTTTTGAACAAATGAGAAAAATCAAATCTCTTAAAATAGATAGATTAGAACTTGAGAAGACTTATAAACGCCACTACCCATTGGGAGAGCAGGTTTCTCCCTTAGTAGGATTTTCAGGAAGAGATGGATATGGTCTAGAAGGTTTGGAAAAGAGCTATAACTCGACTTTAACTGGTAAGCCTATAAAAGAGAGAGTTCTAAAAGATGGAGCAAGAAGTACAATACAAAGGCTTGAAATCTTAGAATTTGGAGAAAAATCTAGAGATATCTATTTAACTATAGATAGTAATATTCAATATATTGCATATAAATATCTCGTAGAGGCTATTAAAAACAATGATGGAACTGCAGGCACAGTTATTATCCTTGATAATTTTGCTAGAGAAGTCTTAGCTCTCGCTAGTTACCCTTCATATAATCCAAATAATCCAATGAGAAGGATAAAAAAAAATAGGGTTTTTTTAGAAAGTTATGAACCAGGATCAATTGTAAAACCATTAGCTCTTGCAGGAGCTATTGAGAGCGGTCTCATTGAAATTGATACTGAGATGACATTACCAATCAAGATTGAAATTGATGGAAGTATTATCAATGACAGAAAGAAATATGGACAACTTAAAGCATTTGAAGTGATAAAAGAATCTAGTCAAGTAGGAGCAACTCAGATTTCATTTCTTTTAGGAGCAGAAAGGCTAATTGATAATTATAAAAAGTTTGGATTTTCTAAACCTGTCAGTATTAATTTTCCCTCTACTTCGTTTGGTGAGATTAACTCTAGAGAAAAGATTTCTGATATTGAAATAGCAACACTTGGTTATGGCTATGGACTAACAGCGACACCATTCCAAATCTCCCAAGCATATGCAATATTTGCAAATAATGGAATCTACCATGACTTTAGAATAATCAAAGATAGTGAATTTCCAATTTTCTCAGAGCAAATTATTAGTGAATCAACTGCTAAAGATATTTTATATTCTATGAAAGAAGTCGTTGATAATGGAACAGGAATCCTGGCGAAGTCAGAAAATTATAATGTCAGCGGCAAAACAGGAACAACAGAAAAATTAAGAGATGGCAATTATAAAAGCTCAACCTACACTGCATCATTTATTGGAATTGGACCAAATCCTTCAAATGAGCTGACTATTTTTGTGAACATTGATGGCCTAGGATCCCAAAAATATTCTGGTGGATCTGTTGCGGCCCCGCTTTTTAAAAAGATTTCTAATGACGTTTTTAGTTATATGGGATATTTCAATAAGTGAAAATATGCAAAAAAATAAAGAAGTTATAAATAAAAGTGGAATCTTAAAGATTATCGGAAGAAAGCCTGAGGTATTCCCAGAAATAAATGGAACTAAGAGACTGTTTAGTGATCAAATAGTTGTGGAGGATATGTTATGAAATTTATTTCTAACACAAATGACATTAGGAAATATCTTGGCTTAAAGTCAAAAAATAATATTAAATTCAACAATATTTCAATTGATACTAGAACTATAAAAAAAGATTCACTATTTATTGCTCTAAAAGGAGAAAATTTCAATGGAAATAAATTCATTGAAAAAGCTTTTGCTTCTGGAGCAAGTGCTGTCTTATGTTCCAATAAAGCATATAAAAATAAAAATAATGCTATCTACGTTCCAAGTGTAAGAGATGCTCTTTCAAAGATTTCATCGAATATTGCATCTGATTTTCAAGGAAAGAAAATATTGATTACTGGTAGTAATGGAAAAACGTCAACAACTAGTATCCTCTCTAAGTCACTCCCTAAATGTTCATCAACCATAAGAAATTTTAATAATGAAATTGGCCTTCCAATTAGCATAATGTCTGCAAAAAAAGATAGTAGGTATATTGTTTTGGAGGCTGGAGCAGCAAAAAAAGGGGATATTGAATATTTATCAAAGCTTGTGAAGCCTGATATTGGAATAATTACAAATATTGGGTATTCTCATTTAGAAAAACTTTTAAATTTGGAAGGAGTTTTTAAAGTTAAGTCTGAGCTTATAAAGAACATTCGTAAAGGTGGCACTCTAATAGTTCCAAATGATTTGAGATATCTTGAGAGATGGAAAAAAATGGCAAAAGGGATAAAGGTTCTCCCTGTTCCTAATAAATATATTGCAACTAAAGAAAAATTCAGTGGCGATGGTAGGATAATGACTTTTGATATCATCGAAAAACCTGCAGGAAATAAAAAATCAGTAGTTATTCCTATTTCTTCATCATTAATAGGTAAGCATAATGTGCAAAATATTCTTGTATGCCATTCATGTTTGAATGAGCTTGGTGAGAGTAATTCAATGATGCTTAAATCTTTAAGAAAAATATCAAGCTCTATTTCAAGACAGAGAATTATTTCATGGAGAAACAATTCAACATTGATCGATGATACATACAATGCAAATCCAGAATCGGTTAAGAGAAGTATAGATGTTTTGTCAGAATTTTCCGGTAGAAAGATTTTCATATTTGGAGATATGTTTGAGTTAGGTAGGTACAGAAAAAAATTACATGTTGATATAGGTTCTTATGCAAATAAGTCCAAGATTGACATTCTCATAACTTTTGGAGATCTCTCCAAGAATGCATCTAGTAGATTTCGAAAGAAATCATATAATTTTCTCAATGAAGATCAACTTAGAGATTTTATTATTAATTTTGTTAAAAAAAATGATATTGTTTTGATAAAGGGATCAAGGGGAATGAAAATGGAGAGGTTTATATAATGTTTGAATATCTTGGTACCGTATTAGTAGATATTGATCCTGGTTTTGATGTTCTTAGATATCTTACTGTTCGAACAATTGGAGGCACGGTAACGGCATTATTATTGTCAATATTCTTAGGTCCTAAATTGATTAATTGGCTGCAGATGATGCAATTTAGACAATTTGGAGTTGAGAGAGGTCCTGATTCCCATAAAGAAAAGTCTGGTACTCCAACAATGGGCGGATTACTTATTATCTCTTCATTGCTTATATCCACTTTATTGTGGACAGATTTGGGAAATAGATATATTTGGGTTTGTCTTTTTATTACATTAGGCTTTACGCTTATAGGATTTTTTGATGATTTCTCAAAAATAAAACATAAAGACTCAAAAGGTATTTCAGGAAGATCGAAACTTTTGCTTCAAACTTTAGTTTCATTGATCGCTGTAAGCTTCTTATTCTTCACTGCCGAAGATCAAGCTGAAATATCATTAATACTCCTTTTTAATAAAGATTGGATTTTTGAAATGAGTATGTTTGCTTTTATTTTGTTTGGCTCCTTTGTAATTGTTGCCTCTTCAAATGCAGTAAATTTAACTGATGGTCTTGACGGCTTAGCAATTTTACCAACTATTTTAATAAGCGGAGGCCTTGGCTTGATAGCTTATGCAATGGGAAACCAATTAATCGCAGAATATTTGTTTATACCTCATTTACAAATTGCTGGAGAGCTTATCGTATTCTGTGGAGCACTAATAGGTTCGGGTATAGGTTTCTTATGGTATAACTCATATCCTGCAGAAGTTTTTATGGGAGATGTTGGCTCACTAACTCTTGGAGCAATCCTAGGAGTTCTTGCTGTAATTCTGAGACACGAAATAGTTTATGCAATTATGGCAGGAGTTTTTATAGTCGAAACCTTAAGTGTGATGATCCAAGTGATTTCCTACAGATATAGACAAAAAAGAGTTTTTTTAATGGCACCAATTCATCATCATTTTGAGTTGAAAGGATGGGCTGAACCTAAAATCATTGTAAGATTCTGGATTATTACACTAGTGTTAATTTTAGTTGCGCTTGCAACACTTAAATTGAGGTAAGAGTTCATGTCATTTCATGTCTATAGCTAGGGTAACAAGTAATTCATTTGAAATTTTACTTTTTAGTAGAGGCAATAATTTTGGAATTTAAAAGCAATAATTTTCAAATCCTTTTTGCTTTTGTTCTTTTGCTCACTTTTGGAGAAATTATGGTCCTTTCATCTAGCATGATCAGGGCTGAATCAATTTATGATAATCCTTTCTTCTTTGCCTCTAGACAAGCTATCTTTATATCAATTGGATTTTTAATTTTTTGTTTCTTTCTTCTTGTTCCATCAGATTTATTAAGAAGATTTGATTGGCTATTTCTCATGATGTCTCTAATACTGCTTGTTGCATTATTTTTTCCTGGAGTTGGGACTGAAGTGAATGGCAGTATGAGATGGATAAGATTCGGACCAATAAATATCCAACCATCTGAGGTTGCAAAGTTTTGTATGCTTATATATATATCAGGATATTGTGTGAGAAGACTTGAAGAAATATCATCAGCGTTTGGTTTTATTAAGCCCCTTCTAATTTTAACCCTATTTGCATCACTTATATTAATTCAGCCAGATTATGGATCAACAGCCATTCTCTGTTTAATTGTAATGGCTCTACTTTTTTTTGCTGGCATATCTTTTTATCAATTTTTAATTTTGATAATACTTTTTATAATTCTTAGTGCAATTGCTATATTTTTGGAACCGTACAGGTTGATAAGACTGCTTAGTTTTATTGATCCCTTTGAGGATATACAAGATAGTGGTTGGCAGCTTGCTCAATCTCTAATTAGTTTAGGCCAAGGAGGTTGGATTGGCTTAGGGCTTGGGAATAGCATTCAAAAGAATCTTTTTTTACCCGAGGCACATACAGATTTTATCTTTGCAATATTGGTTGAGGAGCTTGGAATATTAGGAGGCCTACTTCTTATTGTTTTATATTTGTCTTTAATAATAGGAGTTTTTAAAGTCTCGTTTGAATCATTTAATAAAATAAGACCTTTTCAAGGATATCTATGTTTTGGAATAGGATTTTTAATTTCACTTCAAGTTATTTTAAATATTGGTGTAAATATTGGCCTACTTCCAACCAAAGGACTCACTCTTCCATTTATTAGTTATGGAGGTACAAGTCTGCTTGTAATGATGAGCCTAATAGCTATAGTTGTTAGGATAAATAACGAAAATAAATTTTATAAATGAAAAATATTATTATTTGTGCTGCAAAAACAGGTGGACATATTTTTCCAGCACTAAGTTTTTCAAAAGAGGCATTAAAAAATAATAATAGAATTACATTCATAGGAACCAACACTGAGCTTGAGAAGAAGATTTTTTTACAAAATGAGAATATAAAATTTATTAAATTTGATTTAGATGGATTTAGAGGGAAAGGCATAAGTCAAAAGCTAGCCTTTTTAACAAGACTGCCGCTGATATTTGTTCAAGTTATCTCAATAATTGTTTCAAAGAACATATCTTCGGTCTTTTGTTTTGGTGGATTTATTACAATACCCGTAGGTTTTGCTAGTATTGTCACATTCAGAAATCTATATCTTCATGAACAAAACTCAATAGTCGGCTCTTCAAATAAACTGTTATCAGTATTTGCAAAAAAGATTTTCACTGCATTTCCTATTAGCGATAATAAAAAATATTTCTTTACTGGAAACCCTATAAATTTTCAAAAGAAAAGAGGTATCAAAATATGCAAAAATGATGACTTAAATATTCTTGTCACTGGCGGCAGCCAAGGGGCAGATTTTATTAATAAGCATATTCCCACTGTACTCAATAGAATTGAATCTAAATTTAATGTTATTCATCAGTGCGGGCTAAATAAGCTTGAGAATGTTACAAACTATAACCAAAAAATAAATGCATCTATCTTTGAATTTATAGATAATTTGGATGAATACATTGAGTGGTGTGACTTTGTTATATGTAGATGCGGAGCAGGCACATTAAGTGAGATTTCACAAAAAATGAAGGGCATGGTAATGATTCCTCTTCCTCAATCAATTGATAATCATCAATACTTTAATGCACTCTTTTATGAAAAAAATTGTCAAGGTAAGATTTTTGAAGAGAAAGATTCTCTTGAAAATCTATCTGACCTGCTTGATAGCATAATTCATGAAAATTCTTATGAAGATTGGAAAAAAGTAAAGCCACCAATTGATCACATGCGGGCAACTGCTTTAATGTTGAGTGAAATGCGGAAAGATAATGCAGCATCTTAAAAAAATAAAAGATATCTACTTTATAGTTATTGAAAGATTTTGGACGATGATAATTGCTGCAATTCTTTATGATAGAGGATTTA